>CACZAK010000001.1 GCA_902779075.1 uncultured bacterium
GAAAGGACATGATAGCAAATCGCGCCTGAAACAGAGGCTATGCCGCTAGGCTGCCTCCCGTTTCAGGCGCACTTGTTTTTCGGATTCCACCCAAGAGGCAGATTTTCGCCCGAGGAGTTATACTTCATTTGAGTTTTGTGAACAATCACGCCTCAGGCGCGCCGAGGTCTTCGATCTGGATGGAGTCTAGCGCGGCCTCTTCCTTCTTGGCGTCGTTGAGGGACTTTACCCACTTCAACACCTGCGCGACGGGTTCGACTAGCGCCAAGGGAACAAACTCCTCCACCTTCGCCTCGGCGTAGAGGCGGCGGGCGAGCGGCACGTTCTCTGTAATCGGGATGCCCTCGTCCATTGCAGTGCGGCGGATTATCGCCGCCACCTTGTCCGCACCCATGACCGCGATCTTGGGGAGCGGTGCCTCCTCCGGCTTGTACGAAATGGCCACGGCAATGTGCGTCGGGTTGGTGATGACCACGGACGAATTCTTCGTGGCCTTCACGGGGTCGGGGCCGTTGAGAATCTCGTCGCGGAACTGGCGCTGCGCCTGCTTGACTTCCGCGGAACCTTCCATCTCCTTGTACTCGCGCTTCACCTCGTCCTTCGTCATCATCATCTGTTTCGTGAAGTTCTTCTGCTGGAAGAGGCGGTCCACGACGGCAATCACGATGTAGCCGAAGGCTGTGTAGCCCGCGAGGCGCTTCATGATCACGGCGAGACAGGGCATGATGTCGTCGATCGTGCCGTAGCAGAGCGTGAGAAGCTCGGGATAGGACGCAACGATGAGTTTCCAGATCAGGTATCCTAGGAACGTCACCTTCACGCAGTTCTTGAGGAACTCAAAAAAGTTCTTCATCGAGAAGATGCGCTTGAAGCCCTCGAAGGGGTTCAACTTGTTAAGCGAGGGTTTCAGCGGCTCAAACGTGAAGAGGAAGCCGATCTGGCACAGGTTTGCGGTCACGCCCACCACGGCGGCGACACACACGAAGATGAACGAATGCTTGCAGATAACAGTGACCGCGTTCACCCCCGCCTGCCGCACCGCGCCATCCACGTCCTGCGACGACAAGGCACGGCCGATGAACGTGATGAGCTGTTCGATGTCGTCCATGAGCATCGCGGCTAGCATGGCGGTGAGGTACATCAGCACGACGAGCAGCGCAGTGGATACGACGTCCTTGGACGTGCAAACCTGCCCCTTCTGACGTGCGTCGCGAAGCTTCTTCGCGGTAGGCATCTCGGTTTTCTCGCCGCCCTCGTCCGCCACTTCAGCGCCTCCTCATGCAGACCGTCAGGACATTGCGTCCGTCGCGTCGCTCGTAGTTGACGAACTCCGCCATCTGCTTGACCATGAATATGCCGAGGCCGCCGATCTGGCGTTCCTCGGCCGAAGCCGTCACATCCGGACTGGGCTGCGTGAGTGGATTGAACGGCGTGCCTTCGTCCGAGAACACGAGCGCGTAGCCTGTCTCCGCGCGGCGGTACGTCAGGTCGAAGGTCGTCGCCCCGGAGCAGCGCACGATGTTGGAGGCGATCTCGTCGATCACTATCGCAGCCCTGTGGTCGTCGCAGAAGCCCCTCACGTAGGCGGCGGCGGCGGCGAGGCCCTCCGTAGTGGCGGCGAACGTGCGGCGTGCGCCGTTGAAGCCGATCGCGAGCATCGTGATGTCGTCCGCCTGCGGCTCGCCCGCCGCGAACGCGTTGACGGCCATCTCCACCACGTGGCAGGCGGCCTTGGCGTCCGCGATATCGGTCGCAAGCGCGGCGGTGAGGCGTTCCTCTCCGAACAGTTCGCCGCGCGACTGCGCCTCGACCACACCGTCCGTGTAGAGGAACAGTCCGTCGCCCGGACGTAGGAGGAGCTTGTGCGGCTCGTAAACCATGCCGTCGAGCGCGGCGAGCGCAAGCCCCGAGGTGTCGCGAACCCATTCAAGGCCGCCGTCCACGCGCCGAATGATCGGCGGGTTGTGTCCGCAGTTAACGTACTCCACCACGCCCGTCTCGAGGTCGATCACGCCGATCCACGCTGTCACGAACATGTTCGCGTCGTTGCCCTCCGCGAGGCGGGAGTTCACGTCGGCGACTGCCTTGCCTAGGTCGCCCCCGCGCGACAGGAGGTCGATGAGCGTTGTCTTCGCCCTCATCATGAACATGGCCCCCGGAACGCCCTTCCCGGAGACGTCAGCCACCATCATGGCCAAATGGCGTTCGCCCACGTAGTAGAAGTCGTAGAAGTCGCCGCCCACCTCCTTCGCGGCGTGCATCCTCGCGTAGATGTCAAGACAGTCGGCGATCGGCGGGAACGGCGGGAACACGCTTGGGAGCGCGGCGCTCTGGATGGACGTGGCGAGCATCAGCTCCTTCTGGCGCCGGGCCTCCTCCGCGAGACGCGCCTCCTCGGCTCGTTCGCGCAACGCGACGGCGCGCAGGCCCACGGACGCGGCGGCCGCGATCAGGACGAGCAGGATGAACATCATCGTCCCCACGGAGACGTTCCTCGCGTGAAGGATGTCACGCATGGGCACGACCACGAAGAAGATGTGTCCGCTCTCCGGCAGGGGGACGACGCGGCAGACAGCATCCTCGCCCGCGATCTTCGCCCTAAACGACTCGTCTTCGCCCTTCTTGAGCATCCACGGCTCGAAGCCGAGGTCGGCGACCATGATCGGATCCCGTTCAAGGCCTGGGCGGAAGCGTATTTTCGGGTTGCCGTCGGATATCACCTCGCCCGTCTTTGCGTCGGCGATCACGTAGTAGCCGCCATCCCCGACATGCCAGTCCACCGCAGTGTCGGCGAAACGTTCCTTAAGCTCCCGCGAAAGGCGCTCGAAGTCGAAGCCGAGCTGGAGATATCCGTCCGGCAGACGCACGCCGGCGAACTTGCGGTAGGCGCCGTCGGCGCGCACGGAACGGCGCGGCGGCTGCGTGTACCAGAGGTGGTTGGTGAGAAGGCAGAGGAAGCCTGCGGCCTTTGCGGGGTCGGGATCCGTACCCATCCAGTAGTTCTTCTGGCTGGCATGTGTGGTCGCGCGGATGACGCCGTTGCTGTCGGCGAAGTTGACCTCGTCGAGCGCGTATGTGCGCATCAGGGCCGAAACCCTCTGGGGGTTGGACGCGGCCGACGCGACGGTCGGCAGTTCGCGCTGGATGCAGTTGGCGAGGTAGTAGAGGATCGGGTCCGCCCCCGCGAGCATCTCCTCACGCATGTCGTGTACGGCCGGATCCATCAGCGCCTCCACGCGCGCGCGCATAAGCCGCGTCTCCACCTCGCTGGAGACGAAATACGCGGCCACCGCCGCCACGCAGGCTGCGGCGACGATCAGCACACGGTACTTGCGGTAGGCGTTCATCGAGGTCAGGCAAGCTTAAAGATTGTCGCGAATCCGGTGATCTTGAACACCTCCAGCACGGCGGGCTGCGCGCCGACGATCGTCATGCCGCCCTTCTTCGACATCGCCTTGTAGGCCGAGAGGAAAACGCGCAGTCCGGCCGACGAGACGTATGCGACGCCTGAGAGGTCGAGCACCAGCTCGTCCACGGCGTCAAGCACAAGCTCCGCCTCCAGCTGCGGCGCGGTCACGGTGTCGATGTGACCCGTCACGGAGACGGTCAGTTTGCTTCCTTCGGTTTTCTTTTCTATTTCCATATCTGCCTTTCACTAAACTGGCGCGGCCGACGCGAAGATGCGCGAGAGCGGTCCGAGGATGGACGATTCGTCCGTGTACATGAGCATGTCGATGATGTACCGCAGGTACACCACGAGCATGGCGACGCCGAGTGCGGACTTGATCGGCATCGACAGGAAGAACACGTTGAGCTGCGGGGCCGTGCGGTTCACGAACCCGAGGCCGATGGTGGCTAGGAACATGAGGATGATGACGGGCGCGGAGATGATGAACGTCGTTCGCATCATTCCGTCGAGGGTGTCCAGCGCGAAGCCGGGAGCGTCCCCGCGCATGGCCGGCCAGTCGCCGAAGAGCGGCACCACGCCGTAGCTCGCGTAGATGGCGGCGAGAAACACGAGCACCGCCCCGCCGACGAAGAAGATGGTCGAGACGATCTGAGTGAAGAAGATTCCCGTGGTGGAGACCTGCGTGCCCGACAACGGCGAGTACACTTCGCCCATCGTCGCGCCACGCTGGTTGTCGATGAAGTTGCCCACGTTCTCCGCGACCCAGAACGGGATGGAGGCGAAGAACCCGATGAGGAACCCCACCAGAGCCTCCTTAAACGCGACCACGCAGAGGAACCCCGTGGAGAGCTCTCCAGACGGCATCCACCGAAGCACGCACGGCACGATCAGCGCGGCGAAGGAGAGCGTGGCCGCGTTGCGCGCAACGCCCGTGATCATGGAGCTGGTCGTGGCGGGACAGATGGCGAGCGCGCCGCCAACCCGGGCGGCGGCCAGCACGAAGGCAATGATCATTCGATGGAAGTCGGTGAACTGCATGGCGCTACGACCCCTCGAACCACACCACGCACGGACCGTGGAAATTCAGGCGCAGGCACTTCGGCGTGCGCGGCAGAAAGACATCGCGCGCGCGGAGGCGCGGACAGAACCCGGTCGGCGCACGACCGGTCCACGCCACCGCGGACTCCGGCTTCACGCCAAGGGTCTCGCCGTCCGCCACGACGACCCGCGTCGTCCGCCCCTGCGTGGCCAGAACCGCCCATCCGCCCTCCAGGGCGGTGGTGCAGATCGCGCTGCGGACGGAAAAAGGCACGACGCGCAGCAACCCGCCCGCGCGGCGCGCGGAAGCGGGCGCGAGGAGCAGCTTCGCCGTGACCGCCGTCACGCGCTCGGCGAGGTCGATCCGCGTGAGGAACGGATGCGTCCTGTCCCCGCACCACATCCGGCCGGAGAGCGACGCGCACCGGAGGCGCCGGCGGTCAGGCTGGAACAGACGCCGCCACCACGACACGTCCTCGCGCGGAAGCCGCTTCGGCGTGAGAGTGCCGGAAACGGCGGATGGCTGGAGTTCACCGAACATCCAGTCGCCGCCTTCCACCCGGGCAAACCCGTTTTCAAACTCCGCTTCCATTCGACTCGCGTTCCTCTTCGCTCTCCTCCCTTCGTCCCACCAGTATTTCATACAGGCGCTGTATGTTAACCGCCTCGCCCATTACGTCTGATCCGTTCTCCAGCAGATTCTGCAACTTGTCGAGTTCCACGCGGTCCTCATCCGCAGCCTTTTCAAGCTCGTGCACGCGCATTTCGCCGAGCTTCTGGAAGCGTTCCTTCAGCTCCGCGACCTTCGCCTTCACCTCCTCCACGTGCTCGGTCCTGGCCGAGCGTTTCGAGGAGCCGCCCTTCTTCGACAACAGGATGTTGACTACATTGGTGGCCAGCTGGTACGCCTTCAGGCACGTCTGCAGGCGCAGGAAGGAGTCGTTAAGCGCCGCCATCGAGGTCATGCTGGCCAGTCCCCGCGCCCACACGAGCGCGGACATGCGGAAAGCCTCCATGTCCTGCAGGAAACGCTCCATTTCCTCAGCGTCGTCCGCGACGTCCTTCACCACGTCGCGGTAGACAGTGAACAGCTTCGTTGCGGAGAACGTCGGCACTACGCCATTCACCCAGTTCTTGGCCTTCTCCTCCAGCGCTTGGGTGGTGAAATCGAGCACGTCGGTCTTGAGCTTTTTTAGCAGCTCGTCAATTGACTTGAACAGGCCTGGGTCCGGACGCTCTTTGCTCCCATCCGGCATCTCTATGCCGTGCTTCGCCGCATCGCGGAGCGCGGCCTGCGCCACGGTTATCTCGCGGAGAAGCAGCGCCACTTCCTCGATGCCGACCCGTCCGTCGCGCGAGGCCGCGGCCCTGATCGAGTCGAAGCGGCTGGCCAGAGGCTGCAGCGACAGGCTCAGCTGCTCAATCGCACGGCCGGTGCCGTGCATCTGCAGCGCGATCTTCGGCAGCAGCTCCGCCGCGTACATTGAAAGGCGCAGGTCGTCGGAGTCGGAATCCAGCTGCGAGAGCTCGGCGACCATGCGCTGCACCTCGATCGCGCGGTTGTTGCAGCGCGTGATCAGGCCGAACAGCATCCCGGTCTCGTCGCCATGCTGGCTGTAGATGCGGCGAAGGCCGTCCGCAAGGTCTAAGAGCTTGTTGGTCGCCGTGCGGACGAGCAACAGTATGGTGTCTTTCAGCGCCTGCTCCTCCCTGGAGGCCGCGGCCCCCGGACGGAACGCGGCGGCGATCTCCGCGCCCGTGAACGCGCCCAGGCGCGCCAGGGCCTCCTCCGACTGCTTGCGCACGGCGTTCAGCGGCTCAAGTTCCGCGCGCAGCTCCGGATTCTCGTCGATGAGAGCCTGGAACTGCGCGTGCGTCACGCCCCCGGCGTTCTCCTGCGCCGCGCGGTGCAGCAGGTCGGAGAGCGACGCGGTCAGGTCGGAGGGCTTCAGCGCGATCGCCTGTTCGTTCAGGGCCACGATCATTCGCGCCGTGAGCGGCTTGGCGTTCTTTCCGAGCAGGGCGCTCTCGACCAGCGGGCGGCATCCCTCGCCGAACTGCACGACGAACGACTCGATGAAGTCCCGGCGGGCCAGTTCGATGTCCGCAGAAGGTCCGTTTGCGGGAACTGCCGATAACTTACGCCCACTCAGGCCCAAGGTGCAGTCCGCAGGACGCGCCTCGCCCTTCTTCGGCGGCTGCGCGTCCTGCGAGATGAGCCTCTGCGCGTTCGAGAGATAAGTCTGGAATCCAACGATTGGCGGCATGGTGCACGCTCCTTAGACGAAGTTCGGCATCGGCGGCGGCGCGTAGGCGAAGACGCTGCGGAAGAGCTTCCCCAGCGCATCGTCGCGCGTGGAAACATCCGCCTCCGTCACGGCGTCGACCTCCTCCGCACCCGTGAAGTCTGGAAACTCGCGTTTCGTGACGGTCACGGTGTTGGCCTGGTCTCGCGCGGGGCCTTCCGTCGCCCGCACTGAGGCGGGCTGGAACTGCGTCTGCGCAGTGATTGAGTTCGTGTCAAGGCGGATATTCATTTTAGAGTTCCTTTCTGCTTCTGCTATTTGCCGAGGCGTTAGATCATCTGCGTCATGTTCTCGACGATCATGTTGCCGGTGTCGGTCTTGCTCTGGATGATCGCGACGAGCTGGGAGAACAGGGCCTGGATCTGGTTCATAATCTGCTCCAGTTCCTCCTCGGACTCTTCGAGCAGCTGCTGGATGACGGCCATGTAGCGGTTGACGTCGGAAACCTCCGCGCTCGCCTCGGACGCCTTGTAGTTGAGGCTGGTCTGCACGCCGCCAGTGGCAGCGCCGGTGAGTCCCATCCCTATGTTGACGACCTGCGTGGCGAACAGCGCAATCTTCGCGGTGTTGGAGATCGTGTCGGCCGTTGCCTTGGCCGCGCTCACGGCGGACATGCCGATTCCAACGCCGGCCGATGCGAGGCCCAGCACCACGAAGATGGCCGAATAGATGCCGGCCGCCCAGGCTTTTGCGTCGGCCTTGCTCATGCCGAAGTTTTCCTGCATGGATTCCGCCATCTTGTCGATGATCTTGTCCGCCGCGCCCGTCTCGCTCAACACTAGCTGCGTCACGGCAAGAGCCGCGCCTGCGATCGCGAAGCCGGCCGCAGCGCCGCCCGTGACGGCCGTCACCACGACGGCGGCGATCACGGCGAAGATCGCGCCGAGCCAGCCGAGTATGCGGCTCGCCTTGGCGGCCTTCTCGGCCTTCTTCGCTGCCTTGATCGACTCGTCGATCTTGTCCAGGCGCGTGCGGTGCTCCTTGTCCATGACGCCCTGCTGGTTCTCAATGCGGGCCCGCGCCATTTCGCTCTGGCGCTGGTCGTTGTCCAGCTGCAGGAACGCCACGAGCCTCTCGAGGTCCTGAAGGAGGGCCTTGGGGTCCTCGGGATCGTCAAGCACGGGAACGCCCGTGGTGCCGCTCGCGCCGGTCGTCTGCTGGGTCTGGGCCCTGTTCGTCGTCAAGACCGTGATCGCCCGCTGGGCGAGGGAGGTGATCTCCCGCGTGAGGGTGGTCGTCTTGTCCTTGACCTTGCCGTCGTTGCTGCCGCCGGCCAGCTGCGCTGCGGTCTGCGTGTTGCCGATTGGCATACGCGCGTTCGGATCTATTGTCATGTTGCTCATTTGTTGTACCTCCGTTTTCTCTTTGCCCTGTTTACGCGCAACCTACGGAAAGGTTACGCCCCCGGTACAATTATCCTAAGATTTTTTTCTTCAGCGCCTCCGCCTTGGCGCGGAACTCCTTCGTCACCTCGTCCTGGCCGTTGCAATATTCAAGCAGCGTCTCGAGCGAGGCGAGCGCGTCGTCCTTCTGCCCGAGCGCGAGGTAGCATTCCGCCACGTAGTACTGGGGCTTGGGGCCGTGGATGTCGAGCATGGCGGCCTGTACGTAGGCGGCCTTCGCCTTCTCGAAGTTCTTCTTCACCTGCTGCACCGCCCCGGCGGCCAGCCAGTACTTCGGCTCCAGGTGGTCGAACATCACGAGGAAGGAGAACACCTTCTCGGCGTCGTCGTACCGGCCCGTGTTGTAGAAGCCGAGCCCCATCTGGTACACTGCGTTCAGCTCGCGGGGCGTGATGCCCTTGAGCTCTCCAAGCGTCGCTCCGTCCTGAAAGAGCTTCTTCGCCACGTCCTTGATTTCATTGTCAAGTTCCTCGGCAAGTTTCGTGTTGGTGTTTTCGCTCATTTTCTGGTTCCTTTCTGTTGGGTTTTAACTTGTGAAAAAAATGACTCTGCCGGTCAGACCGATTCAATGCGCTTCTCCACGATCTCATCGCGGATGTCCTCGACGGCCTTCTCCAGGGACTCGCGCACGACATCGAGGGTAGTGGGAATCTTCTTGCCCTTCTGCTCATCGTCCTCGACCCTCGCCTCGGACGGGGTCGCGTCGCTCGCCGAGATGGAGATCGCGGCCAGCACCAGCACGAGTGCGGGGTAGTCGAGCTTGGCGAGCAGGGCGGTGAGATCGTCGCTGTATCCCGCGATCTCCTTCTCCGTGTCTCTGATGTCCGCGTCGATCTTCGCGATCTCCGCCTCCAGCGTGGCGACCTGGGCCTGGGCGGCGGCGAGACGTTTCTGGGCGGCCTCCACCGCAGCCTCGTCGCCGGCCTGCTCGGCCGCCCTCAGATCATCCTGCGCGTCGGACTCCAGCTGGCGCTTCGTCTCAATCGCCTTCTTGCGTTCCGCGGACGTGGTCCTCTCGCGCTCGACCGCCGCCTCCAGCGCGTCGATCTGCATCTGCATCGCGCTGACCTGCGCCTGCTGGGAGGCCGTGAGGTCCGCCATTGCGGAGAGGTGGCCCAGCACCGCGCTCAGCTGCAGGTGGGCGAGCTGGACCTTCTTGTTCTCCTGCTCTGCGCGGACCTGCGCCAGAAGCTTCTGGAGGTCGCCGGTGATCGCGCTGCTCACGCGCACGTTGTCGCCGCCGAGGATCGGACGCAGGACGCGCTCAGCGGCGGCCCCCACCCCGCCGCCTTCCGGCGACAGGTCACGCGCCTGCGCCGTCTCTGCGATGATTGCGTTGCTAAGAGATATATCCATTGTTTTTCTCCTTTTTGCAATTTCTTAGGCGCGGATCGCCTCCATCAACGAATCGTTTTCTGCGGACAGCACTGCCTGCATGAGCTGGATGACCGCCTGGATGACCGTCTCGGCCTGCGAGAAGAGGTCCTTGATCTGGTCGAGCTGCTCGTTGTGCTGCGTCTGCTCCGCGCCTTCCATCGTCGCCTTGGCCTGCACCATCTGGCTGATCATGTTGCCGGATGCGTTTGCCATCTGCGCGAGGCTCATCTGAAGCTGCTGGATGCCCATCCAGCGGTTCATCATCTTCTGGGAGCCCATGTACTTGTTGTCCAGTTCCATCGCGCGCTTGGCGAAGTCGTACTTGTTCTGCGCGACCGAGAGGTCGAGGTTCTTCGTGGAGTCGGAGGCGTGGTCGGCCTTCAACTTTGCCGTGTAGGCGCGCAGGTAGGTGTTCTCCTGCTTGAGGGCCGTCACATCCTCGCCCAGTCCCTCCTTGGTATTGATCTCGACCTCGTTGGCCTTCAGCTGCGTGTCCAGCTTGTCGAAGAAGCTCTTCTCAATCGAGGCGCGGTTCTGCTTGGCCGCCAGCACCTCGTTGCTCGCATTGTCGTAGGCGTCCACCTTGGCCTGGATCGCCTCCTGCGAGGCGGGGGGCTGCTGGTTGCGGATGGCGTTCAGCTCGTCGCCCGCCGTGTCCTGCGCCTGCTCCGCAGTCCGGAGGCGCGTGTCCGCCGCCGTGATGTCCCGGACGAAGTCCGTCTTTGCGGCGCCGAACTGCTGGTTCACCTTGTCAATGATGTTCTGCGGCGTCTTCGCCGTAACGGACTGGAGGTTCGCCTCCGCCGCCGCCGGGCTGGAGGCGAGCTGCGCCGTCTTCAGGTTTTCCATTGGCGTGTTCAGATTCTTCGCCGCATTGGTCTGCTGGTCGAACGCCTTGCCCTGCTTGTACATGGCCAAGCCGCTCATGATGCCCGACACGACGGCCGAGGCGAGGCCGAATCCGAGTGAGATGATCGCCGCGCTGCGGATGTCGGCAGCCTGCTGCCTGATCGAGTTCTGCACCTGCTGGTTCTCGACGAGACGGATCTCGCGCGACGTGTCGCGCTGCTTCTGGGCCACTTCCACCATGATGGCCATCAGCTTGTAGAGGTCGAAGAGCGCCTTGGACGTGTTCACGGTGTTCGCCGAGGTCGGATTCGCCCCCGAGGCGGATAGGGTTGCCTCGAGCTTGGCAATCGCGTCTTTCAGCTGCGCGCTGAGCGTACCGTCGGCCGCAATGGCCCCAGAGGCCGACAACTCGGTCGCCACTGCCATGATTTTGTCCGCCAGCGTCTTGAGCGCTGCGGTATCCGGCGCCCCGTCGACCGTACCGAGGTTCGGAACGGACACATTCACCGACTGCGTATTCGTACCGTCGTTGATGGTAATGGTTATCTGACCTTTATCGAGGTCAATCGTGCCGTTTTTGACGTTTCCAGTACTGTTCGTCTCAAGCAATTTTGCCAGATTTTCCCAGTTCTGAATGCCCTGGAGGCTGGTGTTTGTGTTAACGTTGATCATTTTGTTGCTCCTTCTTTGAAAAGTTGTTTGGTTGCCCCGTATACGCACCACCCAAGACAAGGTTACAGAATTTTTTCCAAAATTAATTTCCAGCGTAATTGCGCGAATCGGGGAAGATTTTTACCGGACAGCATCATGCGAACAGCTCCTGTAGCTTTTCAAGTGTTATTGGCTTGAGGAGGATTCCCGTGAAACCGCTTGCTTCGGGCTGGCCGCGCGCCTCTACGTCGGCGGTGAGGAGATAGACCGGGAGGTGCGAGAGCCTTGCGTCGGCGCGGATGGCGTTTACCAGTCCGTAGCCGTCCATCTCCGGCATCCAGAGGTCTGAAAGCACGATGTCGAAATCGCCATTGCCCTCCAGCACCGCAAGGGCATCGCGTCCGTTCTCCGCCATCACGACCTCGGGCACGCCGCTTTTAGCCAGCATGGCCTTGAGCACCGCGCGGTTTACGGGGGAGTCGTCCACGACGAGGACGCGGGACGGGGTATGCCCAAAGTGTGCAACCCCTTCCGAATGCCTGGCTGGAGGATCGACAGTTCTGACGTTTTGGAACGTGACCGTAAAGGTCGAGCCATCGCCGACCTTTGAGGAGATTTCCAGTTTCCCGCCCATTAGCGCGGCGAGCCTCTGGCAGATTGGCAGGCCGAGCCCCGTGCCGTCGCGGTGGTTCCTGTCTGCCAGCTGGACGAACGGCTGGAGGATGCGGGCGATGTCCTCCTCCGATATGCCCTTGCCCGTGTCCGCCACCGAGAGCGACAGCGTGCCGTCCTGCCAGACGACGCGTACCGTGATCGTGCCGTGGTCCGTGTATTTGTACGCATTCGACAGCAGGTTGAAGAGAATCTGGCGGATGCGCTGCGGATCCACGCTGACCCACGGCATTTCCCCGATTTCGGTTTTCAATGCCAGCGACTTGCGCTGACGTGCGACTTCGCACGCCGCAATGATTTCGCGGGCGAGCGTCGGGATGTTGGTCGGCTCCTCGACGATCTCCAGCTTCCGGCTTTCCAGCTTCGAAAGGTCGAGGATGTCGTCCACGAGTCGCAAGAGGACCTTTCCGCTGGAACGGATGGATGAAATGCAGCGCGAGCGCTCGTCCTCGTCCCCCACGCCCCTTTCGAGCAGTTCGGAAAAGCCGATGATGGCGTTGAGCGGCGTGCGGATGTCGTGCGAAACGCTTGAGAAGAATAGGCTCTTTGCCTGAGTCGCCGTGCGCTCGGCTTCGAGCTGCGCCTCGTAGCTGCGCGCGAGCAGCTCCTGCCGGTGCATCTCGTCGCGTTCGTCCTCGACCACGAACACGTGCAGGAAGCAGCATCCGAAGAGACACCCGATCGAGTAGAGCGGAATCAGCGGGTCGCAGAGCTGGATCAGGATCGCCGCCGTCATCGAGACTCCGAATGCGAACACCATCTTGTTGTGCCGGCGCGTCTTGCCCTCCGTGCGAAACACCTTGTGCAGCGTCATCGCGGAGGCGATTGCGTTGAACGCGGCCAGCAGCGCGAACGCCAGCTGGCGCAACGGCCCGGCAGTGTATACGCACTGGGAGTCGATCGTGAAGAAAATGCCGGTGAAACCGTTCATCAGAAGTGCGGCGATGAAGAACGCCATCATTCCGCGCCCCGACCACAACAGGTATGCACGCGCCTTGCCTTCCAGTTCCAGGTACGTGGCCGCGAAGCGCGTCCACGTAAGGACGGAAAGCGCCATGGCGACGAAGAACACGAACGTATCGGCGTATAGGACGCGCGGCCATTTAAACGCAGCGAACACGCCCCACAGGACGTCCGTGACGAAGAATACCGACAGATAGACGAGGAAATGCCTGAACTCAAGCGCGCCGACATGCGCCTTGTCACTTGGCCTATTGACAAGCTGATACCAGTTGATTATCAGGTGAACGCACAGCGCGATGCCTGACACGATTGAATAGAAATAGTAGTAGAAATAGTTGTGCATGACATGCCGTTCAGACGGACTCCTTCCAGTCTTCCAGATTCATTTCACACTATACTATACCTTTTTAGTTGAACGCTGCCGCATATTTTACCACGCCATCTGGCGGGAAACAAGCCAATACTTCACACTTTACAGCAAGTGCTTGAATATGGTATCATATTCGCACGCAATAATAGAGCCGACGGCAAGAAATCGGTAGCGACGAAGCGAAGCCCTCCCAGCGTTGCGCAAAAGGTATGCAACACGGGCGTTTCTGGAGGGTCGGGTTTCGTCTTTGTTTGTATTGTAAAATTCTTGCCGCAGACTCTTTGGAAAGTGAGTAGAGAAATGGAGACAGTGGATCCGCTTGCAAAAAGCTCGGATTTGCAGGGCAAAACGGTGATTCTCGTCGTTGACGACGAGAAGGTCATCCGCATGTCCGTTTGTGCCCGGCTGAAGCGCGCAGGATACATGCCGGTGTCAGCCGGTTCCGTGGGCGAGGCCACGCAAATGCTGAAGTCGCATCCCCGCCTGTTCAGCGCCATCATCTCCGACATCATGCTCGGGGACATGGACGGGTTTGCGTTCCGCGACATTGCGCGCGGCCTGGATTCTTCCATGCCGTTCTTCTTCATGACGGCGCTCGACCCGGAGGAGGGGAGCGGCTTCCTCAAGCGCATCCTGTCGGACCCCCTGAGCTTCTACCTGCCGAAGTCGGCCGGCACGGACGTGTTGCTGAAACGCGTGCAGCGCATCGTGGCCTCACGCCGCGTGGAGCGGTTCATCGAGCGCCAGATCGAGGAGACCCGGCAGTCGCTGAAACTCGCGGCGCACATCCAGCGGAGCATCCTGCCCGTGAGTTCATTCATGGACGAGCGGACGTTCTACACGGTCTGGTGGCAGCCGAAGGACATCGTCAGCGGCGACTTATACGAGGTGATTCCGTCGGGGAAGGACGCCTGCGTGTACGTGATCGGCGACATCCAGGGCCACGGGACGAGCGCGGCGCTGGCTATGACGGCGGTACAGGCCTTCCTCAAGAACATGGCGCACGCCATCGATGCGCTGGGGAACGGCCCCGTGGAAATCGCCAACCTCCTGCAGGACTTCTTCCGGGACAACCTGGCCGACGTCTCGTACATGACCGCCCTGATCTGCCATTACGACTTCGCGCTCAACGAGGTCAAATGGCTGAGCTGCGGTGCGCCGAACCTCATCATTTCGGACATGGAGCCCGGGGCGGGAGACATTGCAGAGAAAGGCGGACTGCCCATCGGCCTGTTCCCAGATACCGTCTATACGGCCGACAACATGGCAACGGCCAAGCTCTCCAAGGACTCCGTGTGCATTGCCATGACGGACGGTGTCTTCGAGCTTTCGCAGGACGAGGACGGCTCAGAAAAGATACCGGACGACCTCCTTCGCCGCCTGCGCGTTGAGCTCATACAGGAGTCCGTCCGAAATGGAACTGTCCTCGCGGCCGCAAGCAAGTTCATGCACGCCTGCCGGGAATTCGGTTACGCCTATCTCCAGGACGACGTGACGATCTTCCTATTTGGGCCGCGGAACATCCCGTGGGGAATCTTCGAGGCGACAATGCCGCTCTCGCCTGCAGCCCTCGACGAACTGTCCCAGAACATGGGCAGCTGGTGCCGCACGGCGGGCTGGAAGGACGACGACGTGAGCCGCGTGCAGCTGGTGCTTGAGGAGAAGGTGATGAACGTGTACGACCACGGCTTCGACGACGCGGACCGACTGCACGAAGTCGTCGGCGTGCGACTCATCAGGCGGAATGCCAGCGTGGCCGACCTGTCCGTGTGGGACAACGGCACGCCGGAGCCAAGTCTGGCGGTCGCGGCCGGAGACTCCTCAACCGCCTTCGAGCTGATCAACCGCCAGATGAGCAACCACGGTCGCGGAAGGCTTATGGTGCGGGAGCTGTGCTGCGGCATCGAGCGCAAGCTCTACGGACATCTCAACGAGACGATCTACCATGTCAAACTGGCTGACTACCAGGAAAAGGAGTAAAAAATGAAGGAATGCTGCAGAAAATACCTGAATGAGCAGTTCGGAGACGACGCGGAGGTAGTAGAAGCGATCTACGCCGAGTACGTCACCTCCGTCGACGCCAAAATGGCCGAGGCCGATACGGCACTGGCAGAAGGCGCATGGGACGCGCTAGACAAGGTGGCGCACGCCGTCAAGGGCAACTCGCTCGCCGCCGGCGACCAGCAGATGGCCGATGTGGCCATTGCGCTCCGAAACGCCGCCAAGCTGCAGGAACGCGACCAGGCGGGACAGCTCATCGCGGACATGAAAGCGCTCGCGAAACAGCTCTGACGGCGCAGCCATGGCGAGCCTGCTTGAAAGATCGAAGGACGCCGACCTCGACCAGCTCGTCGAGGAGCTGGCATCGCGAACCCGCGGGAACCGACGGCGCAGCCTGCGACTGCTGGCGTGGAAGACCACGGTGACGGCGTCGTATGCCACGAAGCGGCTCATGGACATCGTCCTCAGCGGCGTGGGCATGCTGGTGCTTTCGCCCGTATTTCTTTCAATCGCCGTAGCCGTGAAGCTGTCAAGCCCGGGTCCCGTGTTCTTCACCCAGACGCGGGTGGGGCGCTACGGGCGGCACTTCAAGTTCTACAAGTTCCGCAGCATGCGGCAGGACGCCGAGGCGCAGAAGGCGGCGCTAATGTCCAAGAACGAGTCGAAGGACGGCGTGATCTTCAAGATGAAGGACGACCCGCGCATCACGAAGGTCGGCCGCTTCCTCAGGCGCACGAGCCTCGACGAGCTGCCGCAGCTGTGGAACGTGTTCATCGGCGACATGAGCCTCGTGGGGCCGCGCCCGCCCGTCCCGAGCGAGGTGCAGGAGTACACGCTCGAGGACCGCAAGCGGCTTGACGTGATCCCCGGCATCACGTGCCTATGGCAGATCAAGGGACGCAGCGAGATCCCGTTCAACGAGCAGGTCCGCCTCGACAAGGAGTACATCCTCGAGCCGAGCGTCTGGAAGGACATCGTGATCCTGCTCAAGACCATTCCCGCAATCCTCGGCGGAAAGGGGGCGTACTGATGGAGAGCCTCCTCTTCGTGCCGCTGGTCAAGGACAGCAAATGGGTCCTCGACATCCTGCCGTCCATGAGCCCCGCCGAACTGCCCGTGGCCGGTCGGCGTTTCGTGGACTACGGCCTGGAAATGGCGCAGAGGGCGCAAGGCACGCTGCTGGAGGTGCTGGACTGGTGCTGGATGGAGCGTCTGGCGAATGACTTCTCCGACCTTGCCTGCACGGGCAGCGCGCTGTTCTACGAGAAGGGAACGGGGCCGATTCCACGCGGCCTGGACGACCTCAACGGAATCGACTCGCCGCTCACCCAGTCGCTTTCAGACGGCCTCGTGGTCGTGTGGGGGCTTTGCATGCCCCTGGACACTACGGCAGAGTCCGAACCAGTATCGGCGGACGACTGCGCGGACACGCCGCTGGGCATCTACCGGCGGGAGGAGGGGGCGTGGAAGCGCCTCAAGCTGCGGATGTTAACCGTGCGAGGAGTCAAGGACTGGTACAACCTGAACTTCACCGTGCTGCATGCGTCCGATTCTTTCACGCTTCCGGGCTATTCGGCGGAGAAGGACGTGCGCCTCGGACGCAACGTGGTGCTGGAGCACGGCGTGGACGTGAAGCCGCCCGTGCTGCTGCAGGACAACGTATGGTGCGCGCGCAACGTACACTTAGAGGGCGACGTGATCGTCGGGTCCGGTACGTTCATCGCCGAGGGCACGACGCTGAAGCGGACCGTCGTGTGCGGCAACACGTACATCGGAACGGAACTGGACCTGGACGGGAAGATCGTGGCCGGCAACCGCATCATCGACGCAGAGACGGGCGTGTGGACGGACGTGGAGGACGAAGGCATTGCCCGCCGCATCCGCAGCCGTCTCGGCGTCCTGGGCTGGCTGCGCGCCCTGTGGAGCTTCCTGCTCGGCAGGTCGCGCGGGAGGAGGTACTGATGGGGCGGTACGTGGCAGGAGAGGCGCCGGCTATGGACCGGCTCGTGGAGGAAACGATACGGGACATCGGCGCAGAGGTCACCGCGCTTGCCGTGCCGCGCCTCCAGGGCGTGGTGCTGGGCGGCGGGTACGGACGCGGCGAGGGTGGCGTGTTCGATTTGCCGAACGGCGTGCAGCACCTGTCGAACGACCTGGATTTCTTCGCCGTTACGGAAAAAGGCGTGTCTGCACAGGACATCTGCGCCATCGCGAACGCGCTTGCGCCCGTTTCCGAGAAGTGGACCGCAAAGCTGGGGATCGAGGTGGATTTCGTGGTGCGCACGCCGTGGCGGATGCGGCACGACCAGGACCGCGTGATGATCCAGGAACTGATGCACGGCTATTTCGACGTCGCCGGGAAGAAGGGCGAGGAGATGTTCGGGGAGATAGAGCGGCGTCCGCCGTCGGCGTTCCCCTGGGCCGAGGCGGCGCGACTGCTCATGAACCGTGGGGTGGGGCTGGTGCTGGCCTCCGAGGCGGAACGCGGGCAGACGTTCATCGTGCGCAACATCAACAAGTGCGTCCTGGGCGCGGGGGACGCGCGGCTCATAGCGCGCGGCGCGTACGCATGGCGGGTCGAAGACCGCGCGGCAGCGTTGGGGGAGGAGCTTTACTCGGCGGCCGTCGTGTGGAAGTTCCGTCCGCGCGCCGAAAGCGTGTGCGACTGGGAGACGGCGCGGGCGCGCTGGCTAGAGGTGGTCGAAGAAGTGATGGCTACGGGGCGCCGCACCGGCGCGCTGCGGCGCTCGATCTACCAGGCCGCGCGTTGGGTCGTGCGGCGGCGCACGCTGGGGAACTGGCGCACGTTCGGACAGGTCGCTGCGGCGAGATTGCTGCAGTCTCTGACCGAGGTCGTCCGCGCGCGAAAGACGCTGCCTCCGTCGCTGCGACGCGACTGGGAGATTTTTAACTGAGTGAATAACAGGAGAACAAAAAAATGGCAATGGAAGTGACAACAGAAGGCAACGTGTTAAAGGTGGCAATTGACGGTCGTCTGGTGGCGGCAGCCGTGCCCGGAATGCGCGAAGAAATCCTTGGACGCATCACTGTCGGCATGAACGTGCTGTTCGACCTGAGTAAGATGATCCATATCGATTCTAGCGGCCTGGGCATGCTGGTGCAGGTTCTGCAGAAGGTCAAGGCCGGCGGCGGAAAGGTGGTTCTGGCGGCACTCCAGCCAGGGCCGAAGATCGTATTTGACATCACGAAGGTGAGCCGCGTGCTCGACATCGTGCCCACCGTCGCGGACGCGAAGTTCGAGTGAAAGTGTAAAGTGTAAAATGTAAAGTGTAAAATGCAAGGAATGGGAGGAATTGCATGAAACGAGTGAGTTCCAGATGCGTAAAGGTGGCCTGCGCCATTATTTTACACTTTACACTTTACACTTTACATTCGCTTTCGGCGAACGCCGAAAGCGTCAGGGTCGTGGACTGCGAGCGCGACCCGAAGCTCGACTTCTGGGCGAAGGCTGACAACGACTTCTGCACTGCGGTGATGTCCGACGTGTTCAAGACGGCCGGCGTGGAGACCGTCCGCCTCGAGTTCGGCAAGGACCACATGATGGACGCGGCAACCGCCGACGTGATATGCTCCGCGTTCCGCACGCAGAAGCTGCTGCAGGACTTCGACTTCCCCGTCCAGCCGCTCGGGCGGATGCACTTCGCGCTTTACGCCACGCCGTCGCGCGCGATGGAGCTGATGTCCACGAAGATCACGGAATGGCCGCGGATGCGCATCGGCTACTCGCCCGTGTCGCAGGGACAGATTTCCAACGACGACCGCACGAAGTACTTCGAGCACGCCCGCCTGTCGCCGACTTACGTGGAAATCCCGACGAGCGCCGGCGCGGTGAAGGCCCTGCACGACGGCGAAATCGACGCGCTTTTCCTCTACACGCCGTTCGGCAAACGCCCGGAGGGGGTGGTGGAGGTCGTGCCGATCGGCTCGCGCAACGTATACTTCGCCGTAAGCAAGAGGAACCCGCAGCTCCTGAAGAAGCTCGAAAGGGCGTACCGCGAATGCTACATCGACAAAATCGACAGGTACGACGCCCTGCGGGAGAAGTACCTCGGCGTCCCGAAGCCGGGCAAGCGGGTGCGCGTGGCGGCGTACAGTCGCGGCGATCTTTTCGAGGTGTCGCCAGACGGCGAACGGTCTGGCGCGCTCGAAATGTGGATGAAGTCCATCGTCGGCCACACCCACTGGAACCTTGACTACGTTTACGGAGACTACGACCAGAGCATAGCGGACGTTCAGAGCGGGCGCCTTGACTTGGTTGGAGGCGTGGGGTTCACGCCGCAGCGCCGCGACACGTTCCGCTATCCGCACACGCCCATGGGAATGCTTCGCGTCTATCTTTGGGCCAAGCCGGATAGCCCATACAAGCCCGGCGATCCGGCGACTTGGCACGGGATGAAGGTGGGGCTTCTCGCCAGCTCGATCAGTGCGCAGCGCGCCCGCCGCCAGTTCGCAAACGACGAAAGCGTCTCGTTTACGGAGTTCTCGTCCGACCGCGACATGCTTGCCGCATACGCCAAAGGGAAGATCGACGCCTGCGTGGACGTGGAGATGCCGGAACTCAAGGACGAAAAGGCTCTCCACCTCTACGCATCGCATCCCATGTACATCTGCACGTCGTTGCAGCGCAAGGATCTTTTCGAGGAACTGGAGAAGGCGATGGAGGAGATCTGCGACGACTTTCCCAAGTACCTCCGCATGATCAGCGAGCGCCACTACGGCACGCACAGCGACATGGCCGCTCTCTCCCTGGCGGAAAGCAACTGGCTCGCGCGCCGCCAGCTGAACTCCTCGCCGGTCGTCATCGACTTCTCGCCCTGGCCATTCCCCCTCGTGGACAAGCAGGGCAATGTGACGGGCTTGGTGGGCAACCTCTTGGACGAGATCAGCGCGCGGACCGGTCTCACGTTAAAACTCGCGCCGCAGACAGACATCACGACCGCAGAGGCAAAGTTCCTCCGGGGCGACACGGAACTCTGGGTTCCATATCCAGCGAAGGCGTCCGCCGCCACGTACGGCGCGACGTCGGTGTTCGCGGTTCCAGTGCCGCAGTCAGCTGCCCAGGATTTTGGCGCGGAAGACCTGTACCAGGAGTTCGAGATGTTCGCACGGCCCAACGTGCCGCAGGAGCTCGTGTCGATCCTGAACAAGGTCATGACGGGCATAGACCAGACGCATCTGCAGGAGATGTTCATGGCAGACGTGGCAGAGCGCCAGGTGGTACACCGTTTGTTCGGCATGACGAGGGACGAACTTACGCATACCATCGCGGTAGTGTCCTCGGTCGTCCTGGTGCTGGTAGTCCTGTTCGGCTCCGTGATGATCACCATGCTCGTCCGTCAGACAAGGCGAGCCAACAAGGCCGCCGAGGTCGCCGAAGACCACGCGCAGGCGAAGACGCGCTTCCTCGCGATGATGTCGCACGAGCTGAGGACGCCGCTCAACGCCGTCATCGGCTTCGCCGAGTTCATGTCGGAGAAGAACCTGGACGCGAATCTCCGCATGGAGTACACCGACGGCATGCTCCTGAGCGCGAACGCCCTGTTGGACCTCATCAACGACATCCTCGACCTCTCCAAGCTCGAGGCGGGCGCGATGAAGATGCGCTCTGGGGCGTGCGACATCAGCCAGCTCCTGCGGGAGATTCCGGCGATCTTCGGCTACCGCGTGCGGCGCCACGGCGTCAAGCTCCGAATCGACGCACCGCCGCAGGAAGAGCTCCCCATCGTCGTACTCGCGCAGCAGGGAATGCGCCAGATACTCATCAACCTCGTGGGCAACGCGTCGAAGTTCACGGACCGCGGCGAAATCGCCGTTAAAGTGAGGTGGAACGGCGCGACTAGAGCCTTCCACATCGAGATCAGCGACACTGGCTGCGGAATCTCGAAGGACAAGCTGGACAAGCTCTTCGACCCGTTCATACAGGACATCGCAAGCCGGATGCAGGCCAGCGCCGGCGAGATCAAGGGCACCGGACTCGGCCTCCCGATCGTGAAGCGCATGGTGGACAGCGCCGGCGGAACTATCCGCGCGGAGAGCGAGCTCGGTAAGGGCACCACGTTCTTCATCGACATTCCCAACCTCGAGCTTGTGCAGAACATCTCCATGGTGCCGCGTGCCGCAGAGCAGGCGATTCGCGAGGTGTTGCCGGACCGCGTCCTCGTCGTTGACGACATGTCGATGAACCGCAAAATACTCGGCATCCACCTCGCGAATCTGAAAATAAAGGACATACGCTACGCTATAAACGGCGAGGCCGCCCTGGCGGTCATGGACGAGTGGGTGCCGGACGTCGTACTGACCGACATGTGGATGCCAAGAATGGACGGCACACAGCTCGCGGAGGCGATGCGCAAGGAAAGGCGCCTTGCGGAGATTCCGATCGTCGCGGTGACGGCCGACGTGGACGTAGGTTCGTCGTACGACATGAGCCTCTTCGCGAAGGTCATATCCAAGCCGGTGACGGCCGCCAAGTTGAAGGCATTGTTTGGAATAGTGGAATAGAATCAAATGAAACTGCTCGTATCCTGCATACCCTACGACGGGGGGAAAAGCGGCATCTCGGTGTACGTCCGGGAGGTCGTGCGGGAGCTTTGCCGCCAGGGACACGAGCTGACGCTTCTGTGCGAGCCCGAGGTGGATGACGCCGACATTCGACGGCCGTCAACCGACAACCCGCACCCGGATGTCGAATGTCGAATGTCGAATGCCGTTCCTGTCGTCCACGCCCCGCGCTGGACGCGCAAGGCCGTACTGAGCATGATGTGGCACCTTTTCGTGCTGCCGTTCTGGATTCGGCGGCACCGAAAGGAGTTCGACGGCTTCGTCATCTGCGCAGCCAACCGGCGTGTGTGCACGTGGTACCCGCTGCCGACGACTGCGACCGTACACGACCTGGCGAACTTTCACATCCCCGGCAAGTACTCGCGCCTGAGGATGTTCTACCTCGCGCACGTACTCCCCTTCTTCGCCAAGCGCGCCCAGCGCCTCGTGGCCGTGAGCGGAGCGACCAAGGCTGACATGGTGAAGTTCTGGCATTGCCGCGACGAGGAAGTGACGGTGCTGTACAACGGAATATCCGGAATATCCGGAAGATCCGGAAAATCCGGAGAATCCGGAGAATCCGGAATATCCGGTAGCATCCTCTACATCTCCCGCATCGAGCATCCGGGGAAGAACCACGTGCGGCTCATCGAGGCGTATGGGAAGTTGCCGCGGAAGCTCGCCGAGGCGCACCCGCTTGTGATCGCCGGGGCCGACTGGAAGGATGCCGAAGTCGTGCATTCCGCGGCGGCGGCGAGTCCGCACGCGAATCTCATCCGTTTCACCGGCTTCGTACCGAACGACGAGATGGAAAAACTCTGGGGCGAGGCGGGGTTCTACGTGTTCCCCAGCCTGTTCGAGGGATTCGGACTCTCTCTCATCGAGGCTATGGCACGCGGAATCCCCTGCGCATGCTCGAACAACGGCTCGCTGGGCGAGATAGCGGGCGACGTCGCGATTACTTTCGCCCCCGAGGATACGGGGGCGATTTCCGACGCGCTCCTCAGGCTCGTTTCGGAGCCGAAACGCGAAAGGGAGGCCCGCATCGCGCGCGGGCGCGAATGGATCAAGCGCTACTCGTGGGCCGACCACGCGGCGGGACTCGCAAAGCTACTGGAGGGCGCGTCATGAACGACGTGGTCAAGCTCTTTGGAATCCCCGTTGCGAAAGTGACGGAGGCGGAGGCGGTAGAGCGGATCGTGTCGCTCGCCCGGGAGGGCCGCGCCTGTCGCGGCCACGCCGCGTTCGTCGCAACGCTCAACGTGGATTTCGTCTCCAATGCGGTGAGCGGCTGGCCGTTCGGCGGAAACGACGAGCTTTGGGGATACCTCAAAAAGGCCGATTTCGTGACGGCGGACGGAATGCCGATAGTGCTTCTTTCGCGACTTCTGCGCAACAGGCTCCCCGAGCGCGTAACGGGTGCGGACATGGTTCCCGCGATTTGCCGCCGCTGCGAGGAGGAGGGTCTTTCGGTCTATGTGCTGGGCGGCGACGGGGATGCGATCAAGGAGGCATTCGCGAAACTGGGCGTCGGGCGGCTGCGCGTCGCGGGCATCGACCCAGCATTCGTGAAGCTGGACGAGGAACAGCCGGATATCGTTGCGCGCATCAACGCGGCCAAGCCGGACATCCTCTTCGTGGCGCTCGGCAATCCGAAGCAGGAGCTGTGGATGGGGCGCAACGCCGCGAAGCTTGACGCTTCGGTGATGGTCGGCATCGGCGGCACGTTCAACTTCATCGCTGGACGCGTGAAGCGCGCACCCAAGTGGATGCAGCGCAGCGGCCTTGAATGGATCTACCGCATAATCCAGGAGCCAGGGAGGCTCTGGAAGCGGTATGCGTACGGATTGGCAAAGTTCTCGTGGCTATCCCTTCGTGCGTTATTGGGAGGGTACAAATGAAAAAAACGTCTTTTTCGCGGCATCTTTCCATGCTGGGCGCTTGGGCGCTCGCCTTCGGCTGCGCCGTGGGTTCCGATGCCTTCGTCATGCCCTGGAACGACTTCCTGCCAAAGGCCGGCCCTCTCGGCACGGTGATCGGCATACTCATCGGCGGGCTTGTGATGGCCGTCGTCGCGTGGAACTTCCACTACATGATCAACCGCCAGCCGGGACCGGGCGGATCGTACGCCTACGCGGCGGAGGCTTTTGGCAACGACCACGGATACCTTTGCGGCGTCTTTCTCGGCTTTGCCTACTTGGCGATCATCTGCCTTGACGTGACCGCGCTGGTGGTCGTGGCGCACTACACTTTGGGCGATGTCTTAAGTTTCGGGTTCCGCTACACGATCCAGAGTCGCGTCATCTACCTTGGCGACATCCTGTTCTCCGTCTCCGCCATTGCCGTCGCCACCGCCATCTGCTGCCGCCGTCGCCTTTCAGGCATCGTGCAGACGGTGATGGCGGTCATGCTTGCCGCCGGGATTCTCGTGTGCTTCGCGGCGGCGGTGCTGAACCACAGCGGCGGGCTTGCAACGGCATGCCCGGCGTTCGCCCCCAATCGCGGACATGGGCTTTTCCAGATACTGAACATTCTCGCCATTGCGCCATGGCTTTTTGTGGGTTTTGAGTCCATATCGAACTCAGCCTCGGAATTTTGCTTCCCCGTTGGCAAGTCCTTCAAGGTCATGCTCGCGGCGCTCGTCACGGCGGTGGTCGCCTACGCGCTTCTGACCGCCATCCCCGTGCTCTCGTTCGGCGATGCCTCCTCTGCCAGCTGGACCGGCGCCGTGGCCGATTTTGCCAGCTCCGGGGGCGAACCTGACCACCACGCATTTGACGTGGCCCGCCGGCTTCTCGGAAAGGCGGGCTGGATCGTCATCGGCGTGACGCTGGTCGGCGCCATATTCACTAACCTCATCGGCAACACCGTCGCGGCAAGCCGCCTGGTGGCGGCGATGGCGGATGACGGCGCGTTGCCGTCGTTCCTGGGGGGGAGAAACGCCGACGGCGCCCCGCGCAACGCCGTTATCGCCATCGCGGCGCTGGTCGCCCTCGTGGTGCCCCTCGGACGGTCGGTCATCGGCGTCGTCGTGGACATCTCTATTCTCGGCGCGGCGGTGGCATACGCCTACACCTCGTCCGCTGCGTTCAAGACCGCGCGCAAGGCGGGGGACAGGTGTACGCAGGTGACGGGACTTCTCGGGCTTGTGGTTTCAATAGTGGTCATCTTTCTCTTCGTCATGCCGTTCATGACGTTAGACGCCACCATGATCGCCACGGAGTCCTACCTCGTCCTGATCGTCTGGTGCATTGCCGCCCTCGCCACCTTCATCACCATCTTCCACCGCGACAGCACGCACCGTTTCGGCAGGTCGCCCGTCGCATGGATTTCCCTGTTCGTCATCATCATGATCCTGTCGCTGATGTGGACACGCCAGACGACCCTTGAAACGACGGACAAGGCGTATGAAAACATCGTCAGCCGACATGCCGAGACCTGCACGGACACTGCTCCGAACATGGTGGGGCGCAGGCAGGACAACGGTGACTGGCATGTTATCCTGCGGGAGAACATTTCCAATGTGGAGCATTCGATCTTCCGCAGCAATCTTGTCCAGACCGGACTCAACCTCCTCGCCCTTGCCCTAATGTTCGGCCTCTACACGACACTTCGCCGCCGCGAACGCGACATGGAACGGGAGAAGGTCACGGCCAAGAACTATTTCTTCTCCACCGTCAGCCATGACATCCGCACGCCGCTCAACGCCATCATCGGCTACTCGACGATGCTCGAGACCGGCTTCAAGACCGAGGCCGAGCGCAAGGAGGCGATCGACTCCATCCTCATGAGCGGCAAGACCCTGATGGGGCTCGTGAACGACGTGCTGGACCTCTCTAAGCTTGAATGCGGCAAGATGGAGATACTACCGGAGCCAACGGACTGTTCCCGCCTCATGCGCACGGTGATGGAGGCGTTCCGCGTTTCCAGCGGCGGGTTGGGCTTCGAGCTGAGATGCCGCGCTGAGGCGATGCCTCTTCTGATGCTCGACCCGCAGCGCCTGCGGCAGATCATTTTCAACCTTGTAGGCAATGCCGTCAAGTTCACCGTAAAGGGGCATGTGGAGCTCCGTGCCAGGTTCGAACGGCGGAAGGACGCGGACACGGGCACGCTGCGTCTGGAGGTTGAGGACACCGGCTGCGGCATCAGCGAGGAAGACCTGAAACGCATCGGTTCAGCCTACGCCCAGGTAGGTGCCAAGGCGTCCCGCAACGGTGGCACAGGACTCGGTCTTGCCATCTGCAAGCAGCTCGCGACGGCCATGGGCGGCAGCCTGGAGGTGGATTCCACCCTTGGCGCGGGTTCCACGTTCTCGGTGATCATACCGAATGTGAAGATTGCCGAGGCGGAGGCGGACGCGCAGCAGAGCGTCACCGCCCCGGCGGATGTCCAGCAGAGCGCCCTTCCCGAGCAAATGCCGCACAGGATCCTTCTTGTGGACGACTCGAGGATGAACCTCATGGTACTCAAGGCACTTCTGAAAAACATGGGCGACTTCGAGATCGCCATGGCGTCGGACGGGCAGGAGGCGCTCAAGGTACTGGAAGAGCATGATGCAAAGCACTTTGACCTCGTCCTGACGGACATGTGGATGCCGAATCTGGACGGTGCTGGGCTGATTCGCGCCATCCGCGCCAATCCTGCGTTTGCATCCCTGCGCGTCATCGCAGTGACGGCCGACGTGGAATCGCAGGCGAAGTGCTCCGACATGGGATTCAACGGCATAATTCTCAAACCAGTCACACCCGCCACGCTTGGCAAGGCCATACAGACAACCCGGAGGCATAATGTCTGAAGAGGAAACAACCGAGTCCGAACAGGCGCAGTTGAGGAAGATCATCGCCTTCCAGAAGGTAGTGCTCGGCATTGTCCTTAAGTGGAAGTGGCTGTTCCTGCTGGTCATCGTGCTGGTAGGCGCATCGCTCGCGACCTACCTTCGCTTCAAGGCGTCCAAGAGCGTGGCCAGGTTCGAAGCCCAGACGCGGTTGCTCTACAATCCGAGGAAGGTGGCGAGAATCGAGAACCTCTCGGACAGGCAGCTCATGTCGATCCTCAACCGTCCGTCGCTGAAGCGGAAGATCGCCGAGATGGTGGATATGCCCGAACTGGAGAAGCAGTGCCTGGGCAAAGACGTGGAGCTAGTCCAGGAGCGGCAACCGTCTAACCTCTTTACGCTGACCGTGGCGTCGAAGACGGAGAACGGCGCGCCGCAAAAGGCCAATGCATACGCGGAGATCCTGATCGAGGAGTACGTAGCCTACCGTACCGCCGACCTGGAGAACTGGCGTAAGTCGATCGCCTCGCGGCGCAAGACGCTGCTCGACCAGCTTGCCGCCATCGAGGCGGACGAGAAGACTCTCAAGACGAAGACGGGCGTCCTGGCGCCCCAGGAGGCGCTTCTTGCCCTGAATGCCTTCCTTTCCGACCAGCGGCGAAACCTGTCCGCACTGGGGGTCGACATCGCCAACGAGAACGTGAAGCGCGCCCGGTTGGAGAAGGAGGTAGGGGTGAGCGGCCCAGCGATCATCGCCAACGCGCCGGCGATCCGCCGCAAGGCCGAGGCCATCACGGCCATCGACAAGGAACTAGCCACCCTGCGGGAGGTCTACACGGACCGCAACCCCAAGGTCATCGGCAAGCTGGACGACCGCAACGCGCTTGTTAAGGATCTGGAGGACTTCCTAAAGTCGAAGGGCGTCGCCGGCATCAACGTCGACGGCATAGACCAGATGGAAAAATCAGCAGGCGAACTGGCCGAATGCGGGACGAGGCTGGCGGTGTTGGACGAAAAGCGGCGCGCCCTCGAGCAGGAGATCGCGGACAACGAAAAGAGGGCGTCCGAACTGACGTCTATGATCCCCGAATACGAGCGGCTGACGGCGCACCACGCCGACATGGAGGTTTCCGTGCGCAACCTGACCGAACAGCTGAACGACATCGCATACGTGGAATCGTCGCTGCGCAACGATCTCAGGCAGATCGAGCGGGCGCGTGGCGGAAGCGACAACGGGAACCTAGGCGCCAAGAAGCTCGTCTTGGTCATCGGCGCCGACCTGGTCTGCTTTGGCGGACTCCTCTTCATGGTGATCGTCCTTGAATTGCTGTACGGCACCGTGCGTGGCGGGAAGGAGATCGCCGCGTACAAAGAGGTCAATTTCCTGGGGTCTCTGCCAGACATCGGGGAGTTTCCGGAGGAAGAGACGCGCGAGGTGATGGGCGTCGTGGCCCTAAAACTCCTCTCCGCAGACGTGCCGAAAGGCATCATGCTGGTTTCCTCTCTGCCCGGAGCGGCGAAGGACACGGGCTTCACCGAGGTCCTGGATTACACGGCCACGATGTCCGGAACGCGTCTGTTCGCGCTGAACATCGTCTCTAGCACCGGCTTCACGCCGCCGGAGGACGGCGAGCAGATGATCGGCACGATAAGGAAGGAGTCCCGTGGCTGGTTCCCCGTCCAGAACAGATTGGCGATGGCGCCCACGGAACTGCAGATGCTGCAGGCGGACATCGCCACGCTGAGGAACGACTTCGACACCGTGTTCATCATCATGGACGGAGGTGTGCGCAAGGGAGGATCGTTTTTCGACCAGCTGCTCGGCATTTGCGAGTCGGCAGTCCTGATCCTAGGCTCGAAGCACACTCCAAGGTCTTGGTTCGGTTACGTGCGCCGCCACGTGGAGGCGGCGAAGAAGCCGATGGTGGCAATCGCAACGGGTGCATCGGCGAAAGTGATACGCACGGAGATGGAGGCCAAATGAATATTGTTCACAAATGTCAATTGACACAATTGTTCACAAATTGCAAATGGCAAATGGTGGTGTGGACAGCTGCCGCAGCAACGCTCTTCGCGGCGGGATGCTACTCCGACCGCTTCACGGGTAACTACGACGACGTGTTCGAGGTCAACAACACCGACGACGACAGCGCCGTGCTGGAGGAGACCGGGCGCGAGGAGGAAGCCCAGGCGCGTATAAGGAGGCGCCTTCAGGAACTGGCGAACGAAGAGGAGCCAACCTACCGCATGAACGCAGGCGACGAAATCGAGATTCGCGTCTACGGACACGAGGACATAGGCATGACAACCAAGATCGGCCCCGACGGCACCGTGGGCATTGCCTTCCTCGGGCAGATTCGCCTCAGCGGGAAGACCATATCAGAGGGCGCCGAGCATATAAGCAAGGGACTGTCCCCGTTCTTGAAGCACCCCGTCGTGAGCATCACGGTCAAGGAGATTTCCAGCGAAACCGCCACCATCGTGGGCGCGTGCGCAAAGCCCGGCGTCTACAGCATCTCCAACGGCACCCGGCTGGCCGACCTCTACGCCATGGCAGGATCCAGTTCCGTGCGTCTCTTCAACGGCGTCCACGTGGACGTGGCAGACCTGGACCATTCGTACATATTCCGCAAGGGCGAGGTGCTTCCCGTGGACTTCCGTAAGGCGATCAACGAGGGCGACACGCTGCACAACCTCCGCATCCGCAAGGGCGACCACGTGTTCATCGGGCAGAGACTTGAGGCGTCCGTGACCGTCTGCGGCGACGTGAGCAACCCGCACAAGCGCCTTTACGAGAAAGGCATGGGCCTAATCGAAACTCTGACGGCCGCCGGCTGGATGAAGGAGACCCACTGGAGCCACGTGATCGTCATCCGCGACGGCCTCGCGAATCCCAGGATGTACAAGGTGGACGTGGACGGCATCCTCGCCGGCAAGTGCCGGAACATCGTGCTGAAGGCTGGCGACATCGTGTACGTTCCGAAGGACAACATCTCGGAATACAACGTGTTCGTCCGCAAGATACTTCCTTCGGCGCAGCTCTTCAACCTGCTTACGACCCGCCTCACGCGCGAGGCGCTTCTCGACTGATGCATGAAGTACCTTGTCTTCAGCCTGGCGTTTATCGGTACGCCGTTCCTTGCATTCCTGCTGTGCGTCAACTTCCGGTGGGTGAAGTACGCGTTCTGGGGAATGGTCGTGGCGCTGTGCCTGTACCATGCGACGTCCATCAACTTCTTCTCGCATGAGAAGTACGCCGGCAGTGCGCGCGGGATGGAGGTGAGCCTCATCCACCTGCTGGCGCTCGCGATTCTGCTGGCGCTTCTCGTGCGCGGGAAGCTCAAGCAGCTGTTCCCGGAGGGCGGCTACAGGCTTTACCTCGTCTATTTCCTTATATGCCTGCCCAGCGCCTTCGCCGCTGCGGACGGGCTGATTGCCTGGTTCGAGGTCTGGAAGATGATAATGCTCTTCTGCCTGTATCTCGCAGTCTATACGTATCTGAAATCAACGGGCGACGTGCAGTCGGTCCTGGTGTCGGTTGCGCTGTTCACGATTTTCAACGGCCTGGTGGTTGCAAAACAGCACTACACCGGTATCTACCAGCCGAACGGCGTGTTCCCGCACCGCAACAGCATGTCGATGGCCATGCTGCTCTTCGGGCCGCTGTTCTTCGCCTACTACCTGACACATGGCCTGAAGACAGGAGTCGATCGGCTCTGCGCGGCGGCGTTTCCCCTTGCCGCAATCGCCACCTTGTGGTCGTATTCGCGCGGGGCCATCGCGATGATGCCCGTCGGCTACGGAATCGCGACGCTGGGCTGTCTGCGGGATGGAAAGAGAATTGGGGCGAAGATCAAGAAGCTCATCCCCCTCGCCATGCTGGCATGTCTCGGCCTAGCTGCCATGCTGCCACGCCTGATCAACCGGTTCGTGAACGCGCCGAAGTCTTCGGCCAACACGCGCGTCGAGCTGGCCCAATGCGCCTGGGAGATGATCAGGGAGCATCCGATGATCGGCGTCGGAATCAACAACTGGAGCATCAACATGAGGCCGGAGTACCCCTATCAGGAGCGTGCATCCGAGGTTCTGGGCGTGCATCTGGATTACCGCGGCATCGTGGAGACGGTCTACCTCCTCATCGGCGCCGAATGCGGCATCCCCGCCCTGCTCTGCTTCATCATCTGGCTGTTCTGGTACTGGTTCGTCTGCCTGCGCCTACTGAAACATCTGCGCGGGACGAAATGGCACTTCATCGCAGCCGGCCTCCTGGGCGGATTTACGACCAACTACCTTCAAAGCACGCTTGAATGGGTGCTGCGCCAGCAGCAGAACCTCATCTGCATCATGTTCATGTTCGCGCTCGTGGCCTATCTAAACACAAATTGGCGTAAACTTACCGAGAAGAAAGGACTGGAAGCGAAATGAAAGCGACGCCAGAGTTCAATTCCATCCTCAAAAAACGGCAGGCGTCCTTGCTGAGCACCGAGCCGACAGTCGTCGCTGCGTTCGACACGGACTTCACCCGCCAGCGCGCGGCGTTCGCCGGATTCGCCCGCGAGAATCCGGGATCCGTGTTTCTGCTGCAGCTGGGCTACGAGCACGAGACCCCCGGACTCGCCGCCGAACTCGCGGGACACGTCTCGTCGTTCTACGCCGATGCGCCGGGGAGCCGCGTGATCGCGCTCGGCAACAGCGAACGTGAATGCGACTCGCTGCGCACGGCCGGCGTCGAGGCGCGCTTCATCCACCAGAACTGCTTCCTCAACGAACGCCGCTACCGCCCGATGGGCTACCGCCGCCCATTTGACGCGGCATACATCGCCCGCCTCACCCCATGCAAGCGGCACGAACTCATCCCCCCGGCGTTGGCCCCGCGCCTTCTGCTCCTGGGATGCGCCACGAAAATCTACGATTCCGAGCGCGATTACGCCAAAATGGTATATACGCGCTACGCCGCCGCGCGCGTGGTGCCCGTGTTCTCCGGGGCGAAGGTCTCCGAGTTCCTCGGTATGGCGAAATGCGGCCTCGTCCTCTCCGCGCGTGAGGGCGCGTCGTTCTGCTCCAGCGAGTATTTCCTGTGTGGAATTCCCGTGGTTGACACGCCCGCGCTTGGAGGACGCAGCGCGCTGTACCCCGATGAGTACGTGCAGTACGTGGAATCAACGCCCGATGCGGTCGGCGCAGGCGTCGAGCACTGGGTTGCGAACCGCCCCAATCCGTGGAAGGTGCGCGCCGCCTGGCTTGCGAAGGCCCGCATCCACCGCGAGGCGTTCGCCCAGCTGATGCGCGAACTGACCGGACGCGCGCCCGAACGCCCCCCGCACAAGCTCGGAATCCGCACGCCCCATCCCGCAGCGGCCTATTCGCGCGCCATCCAGGCATACCTTTGGACGAAAGGACTGTTCATGCCATGAAGAGCGCAGTGATACCCGGCATGAAGCTCATGGTGATCAACCTCGCACGAGCCACGGAGCGCCTCGCGTCCGTGCAGGCGCTGTTCGCCGGGGCCGGGCTTGAATTCGACCGCGTCGATGCGGTTGACGCATCACTTCTCTCCAAGGCCGACCTCGCCGCCGCGTGTTCGCCGCTTCGCTTCTACCTCGCGAACGCACGGCGGGCGCGTCCTGGCGAAATCGCCTGCGCACTCTCCCACAAGAAATGCTGGCAGGAGGCGTTTGCGGATGGCACGTCCCTCGCGGCCGTCTTCGAGGACGACGTCTCGTTCGACGCCGACGGACTTAAGGATGCTTTGCACGCCATCGCCGAGGAGAACGATCCGTCCATGCCTACGGTGTGGTTGCTGCACAAGGGACTTCCGAAAGGGCGCGACATGTCCGCGCGCTGGTACGACCTCCGCACGTCCGACGACATCGCCCACGCCTGGTGTACTCACTGCTACGCCCTCAACGCGGCGGCGGCAAGGCGGTTGGCGGACATCCTCACGCCGATAGTGAACGTGGCAGACGCCTGGCCAACGTTCGCGCGATGCGGAGTGCGCATCCTAGTAGCCTCCCGTCCATGCGCCGCAACGCGCGAAGAGGCGTCGTCCATCGAACGGAAAACCAAGCGCGGCTGGAACCTCAAGTGGGTGCGCGGATTCTACTGGTTCCGCTACAGGCTGGCCTTCCGTCTCGACCTTCTGATGAAGTCGCTTGCCGGAAAGCGTCGTGCCCAGGAACGCGAAGGGAGAGTCAGGAAATGAAACTGGATTTTGTCAAGAACACGAAGCGGAACGTCGTCGCCAGCGTATTGAACAAATGCGTGGGGCTGGTGTTCCCGTTTCTCAACCGCACGCTCTTCCTCTGGCTGCTGGGGCCGGAATACCTCGGCCTCAACGGGCTCTTCCTCTCCATCCTCGGCGTACTGTCGCTCGCGGACTTGGGATTCGGGACGGCCGTGGTGTGTTCCATGTACAAGCCAGTGGCGGATGACGACCAGGAACTCGTGTGCGCCTATCTGCGGTTTTACCGTACCGTCTATCGCTGGGTCGGTACGGCAATCTTGACGGTGGGCCTGTGCCTCCTGCCGTTCGTGCGCACGCTCGTCCACGGCGACTTGCCACCCGGCCTGGACCTCCACGTGCTCTATCTGATCCATCTCGTCAACACGTCGGTGAGCTACTTCCTCTTCGCGTACCGCGGAGCCGTGCTGAGCGCCCACCACCGCGGCGACGTGATGGCCAACATCCGCACCGGCACGACCATTGCGCAGTACGTGACGGTGTTCGCCATCCTGATCCTGACGAGAAACTACTACTACTACGTCATGGCCATCGTGGCGTTCACGGTGCTGAACAACCTGCTTACCGTCAGGCAGGCGCGCCGCCTCTTCCCTCAGATCGTGCCCCACGGTCAGCTGCCGGACGAAAAGCGGCGACAGGTGCTTTCCGATGTCAAGTCTATCATCATGCACAGGGTCGGGGGAATCATCACGAACTCCTCTGACAACATGATCATCTCGGCGTTCCTGGGCCTTGTCGCCGTCGCCGCGTTCGGCAATTACTTCTACGTGGTCACGGCGGTCAGCGGCCTCATCTGGTCCGTCTACGCATCGATGACGGACGGTTTCGGCAACAAGGTCCATACCGAGACGAAGGAGACCAACTTCATACTGTTTATGAACGCTAACCGCCTGGTTTCCGCTCTGATCGCCTGGAGCGCGGCCATGATGATTGCGCTCTATCAGCCGTTCATCGCCGTATGGACGCACAACGATCCTTCGCTCATGCGTCATTTCCTCACGCCCATTTTGATGGTGGCGTACTTCTTCATCAACCAGTCTCGGCAGCTGCTCCTCACGTTCAAGGGCGCAGCGTCGATCTGGCGGCAGGACCGTTGGAAGCCGATCGTGGGAGGGACCGTAAACCTCACGCTCAACATCCTGTTCGTGACCTTCCTGCCTCCGGAGTACAAGCTCGACGGCGTCATATTCTCGACGATTGTTTCGTTCGTGGTGATTCAGATACCGTGGGAGACGCACGTGGTCTTTACCGCATACTTCAACAAGGATCAGGGCTGGCACTATTTGCGCGCCCAGTTCGGCGCTGCGGTCTGGGCGCTAACCCTCGGGGCGTCCACGTGGGCTGCGGCGGCGGCCATCACGCTTGACGGTGTTCCGGGACTTGCCGTGAAGGGAGCGGTGGCTTTCGCCGTTTCCGGCGCTTTGACCGGCATATTCTTCCGCCATGAAATGGTCACCCTTGTGAATCGGATCCGGCGCAAAGCCGCTCGCCGCGGTTAGGGACGGCTGTTCACCGTTTCTTGCTTGAAAGCGCGAAGTACGCGGCAAAGAACAATTCCGCGGCCTTTCGCAGACACGGCCTCTTCACAAAGGCGCGGATCCACCACCCGGCCATCCGTCGTTTTAGCGAAGCCCCTCGTATCAGTTTGTTGAAGTCACCGAATCCGTCTACGAAAAGCAGTTGCAAGGTCTCAAGTCGATTGGGACGCGAAACTCCTCGGACGATCGCGGGATGAAACCACTTGAGGAAGATTTGCGTTGGCCATGCCGCCATCCAGCAGCAAGCCACGCGGTCGTCAAAATCCGGCGCTTTTGACACGGAAGCGTAGAATCCGAGGAGGGACCTGAAGATGATGGCGAAGTCTTTGTTGTACCGCCATGTCTCGTTTGCCGTCGTGGAAACGGCCCCCGGTCGGATGCGATAAAGGTAGAAAGGTTCGTGAAGCGGCACGATTTTCCGCGCCAAATAGAGCGCGCGCGGAGTAAACTCCCAGTCTTGTCGCCGAAGGCCATGGATGCATTTAAGCTGATGCGAAGCAAGGAATTCCCGGCGGCAGACAAGCATCTGCATGAACCAGTCGGGCGACTTGCTTTTCCGATAGATGTGGATTGTCGCTTCAGGTCCCGTCAATCCTTCCGTCAGGTCTGTCGCGAAGTTGTCCAGCATCCGTCTTTCGCTTTCGTTCTCGGTGCGCGACTCGATTAGTGCGCAGGGATAGATGTCGGCGTCGGGACACTTCTCCATCTTTGCACATAATCGCCCGAGAGCGTTGGCGGCAAGTGCATCATCGCCGTCAAGAAAGATCACAAAATCGCCTGAAGCTCTGTCGAGGCCGGTGTTGCGCGAGGCCGAACAAGATCCGCTGCGCTGCGCGGTGAACATCTTGAAGCGGGCGTCCTTCGCCACATATTCGCGGACAATCTCTTCAGTTCCGTCCTTGGACGTTTCTACGCCGATGATGGCTTCCCAATTCGCAAACGGCTGGCTTAGGACAGAATCGAGACATTCGCGCACATAGGGTTCGACGTCGCAACACGCGACAATAAGCGAGAAAAAAGGCTTCATGTTTTCAGTCTCTTCTTGCAATTGAGCAGGGGGAAATAGACGTGCGAGAAGAAGGCCTCGCAAAGTCCGGCTATTGACGGGTGGCGGACCGCCAACAACATCCACCAAGCGGCAAATCGTTTGAGAGACGATGCATGTCTTATCAACCTGCGGAAACTGTCGAATCCATCTGAGAAGAGGATTTTCAGCGATTCCCACCTCTGCGTTCGCGGGATTGAATCGATATACATTTCAAACCACAGCGTGAACATCTTTCCCGTCCAGGCGCGCGCCCAAGATTCGGCAATACGCCTGTCGAACGCCTTCTCCTTTGACACGTCGGCATAAAATGACAACAGAGACCGATATACCCGTGCATAGCTTTGTAGTCTGCCGTTGTCTTGCGACTTGTGGGAGATGGAACTCGGATTCCCCTTATAATAGGTATAGAAGACGAAGTGGATGGGGACGACTTTCTTTGCGTAATAGAGAACGCGCGGCAGGAATTCGCTGTCCTCCTGTTTTAGCCCCGGCACGAAATGCAGCGCGTGGTCCAGCAGGTACGTCCTTCGATAGATTGTCATCTGCGCCATCGGGAACGGGTTGTGCCATCTCCTTTCGAGAAACAAAATGGCTTCTCCGCCAGTGAGTTCTGCAGACGCGCATCTGTCGTAATTGTCATGAACAACGACATCTTCGCTCGCGCATCGTTCTCCGTTTTCCCCTTGGATGCGAATGGCACTTGGATACAGATCCGCGCCAGGGTGCCCGACAATCAAGTCGTGTAGCTGCTGGAGCGCCCCGTCCACGATGGCATCGTCGCCATCCAGGAAAATGACAAATTCTCCTTGCGCATGGGCCAACCCGGTATTGCGCGGCGTGGACGGCGATCCGCTACGAGGCCCTATGGTCATCTTGAAACGCTGATCTCGCGCCACGTATTCGCGGACGATCTCCTCGGTCCTGTCCTTGGAGGTCTCGACGCCTATCAGGCATTCCCAGTCCGCAAATGGCTGGTGAAGGATAGAATCGAGGCATTCGCGCACGTATGGTTCGACGTCGCAACAGGGGACGATTATGGAAAAAAAAGGCTTCATTTCAAACATCTCACTTCCGGTATATTTCTCTAAATCTGCCGACGGCGCCCTTTTGGTGGACGACTTGCAGCATTTCAATATCCCAGTCATGGTTGCCTTCGACCAGCATCGGGCCGTCCTGGGTGACGGCGACGTCCCACCCCACCGTGAGGAGCCGCGGAAAGAGTGCGTGCGCCTTGAGGGCAAGCTCGACGGACTCCGCGTAGAACGGCACGGCGTACCCCTCGAATAGCACCTTGGAGTCCGGATGGCTTTCGGTCTTGACGTAGTTGAGTTCCCGGTCATGGGAATAGCCGTACTTCTTGAGCCTGCCGGACTGGTCGATGCCCACGCCGATGCCGCCTTTTGCGAAGTTGTCGACGTTGGCGTTCGCGCGGCCGATGCGCATCATCCCCGGATCCCAAAGTTCCAGCGTGCCGTCCTTGCGGCGACACGTGACGAGCCTCAGCGTGTTCAGGCTTGACGGATTGATTTTCTTGATATCCGCATGGTTCTCGATCACGGGCTGGAAGATGAAGTCGTCACCGCCCGCGATCATTTCGTCGATGGACGTCTTGTGACCGTCCACGGTGAAATCGCCACCCTTCACGACGACGATGCTGGCCTTGCTTCCGCAGTTCGCCGCTACGGGTTTTACGAAGAATCGTTCGAGATTTCGCAGTTTCGGCAGGGCCTCTTCGCCCTTGACGAGCTTTCCCCCGACGGTGTTCGCGAGAATCGGCACGACGGGAATACCATGCCTATCCATGAAGCTCCAGAAGCAGAACTTGTCCTGAAGGAGGAGGATCGGGCAGGTTCCTATTCGCGTGAGCTTCTGCATGGGCGTTGCGGACTCCATGCCGTCTTCCGTGAGGTGGCGGAGGAGAAAGCGTATCCACGCGACATTGTCGACGAAGTCGTTCAGCCTTCGCCCCTTGACGTCAAGGCCGAGCCCGTCATACGCCGCACACGGCGCGCCGTTTCGGAAGTAGATGTAGAGATTCTCGACGAGACGGCGAAATTTTGACTTTCTTGGCAGTTCAGGATAGGTGGAGGCGTGGCGCACGATCATGGGGATCGTATGCCCAAGATGCCAGCGGAGAAAACGCAGAGAACTCCTGAGACGACCTGTCGTCTTCTCTCGTGCGATTGAGGATTCGTCTAGCATGTACAAACCTCACTTCTCTGATTACGCTGTTATAATTTTTTACTTCCCTGTTTGGGCCGAATGGGCTTCCATTATACCAAACCCCAGCGCGGCCGGTCAATGTCAACTTCCCCTTTTGCGAAATGCGCATTGACACCGGTGAGCTCAAAATGATAGAATGCGCGGCATGAAAGCACGTTACAACGGCCTTGACTGGCTACGCGGACTTGCCGCTCTCTCCGTGGTGGCGGTTCATCTCTCCGTCGGAACGACGCCTTCGTGGGCACGCGTCGCGGCGTTCGGCTCGCAGACCGGCGTGGATCTTTTCGCCGTTGCGAGCGGTTTCCTGCTGGCAATCCTCCTCGACGGTTCCCGTGACAAGCCTATTTGGGACCTGATCGCGCACAGGGCGGCGCGTCTCATCCCCACTTACCTGATGTGGACGGCGTTCTACCTGGTCGCGCTGTCGCTGTTGGACTGGGGATTCGGCGTCCCGCATGGCTATCTTGCGAAGCTGAGTCCGCGCTTCATCGTGACGGCAGTGCTGCGCGGCGCGGCGGAGGTCCACCTCTGGTTCGTGCCGAGCCTCTTCTTCGCGTCGGTGGTGTTGATTGCCGCAGACCGTCTTCCATGGGCAGCGTTACGCAATTCCTGGGCGTATCTGGCCTGCGGAGCGGCGATTGCCCTGTCGGGAAGCTACATCGGGACGAATTTCTTCTGCCACGACGTGCGTCTGTTCGGCTGGGTGATACTCGGAATGGGGCTTTCGCGCGTCGTGCGGAGTCTGGATGCCTCGGACGGCCTCCGCCGCGTTCGCAGGTTTGCCGTGTTCGCGCTCATCCCCGCGTTTGCCGCGTGTGTTTTCGCGCAGGGCACCGTCCTCTGGCTCGTGGCAGACATGGCCGCCGTGCTGCTGTTGATGCTGGCGTTTTCCAATCCGGCGATTCCGCGCTCACGCATCGGCGCGTTTCTCTCGCGCACGAGCCTGGGCGTTTACTATTTCCACGTGTTCGTGTCACGCGCGTTGTCCATTGCGATTCGCAGGTGGCATCTTGAGCCGCTTGACATTTGGCTTTCGCTTTCCCTCTGGCTACTGGTATGGCTCATCGCACTCGCCGCAGTCTGCATGGGTTCTGCCGTTATAGCAACCCTAAAACGTCAATTAAAATGATTTAACCCACAAAAACAGGAGAATAGACACAGGGGTGCCGCAACCGCAATGTGCACCTAATTGACTTTTTATCAAATAGGTGCACATGGCAAGCCCATGATTTATGTGCACATAATTGAACTTTTGTCAAATAGGTGCACATGTGGTTGGTGGCAGAGGATCGACCCTGCCAGCCGCGTCAATCCTCTCCTGGTCACTAGCGCGTCATGTAGTATTCGCGGTACCACTTGGCGAAGACGGGGATGCCTTCGCGGATGGTCGTCGTCGGCACGTAACCGACGGCCTTGTGCAGCTTGTCGATGCTGGCGTAGGTCGCGTACATGTCGCCTGGCTGCATGGGCAGCATCTCCAACTTGGGCTTGACGTCGAGTGCGGCGGCGAGCGTCTCAATGACGTCCATCAGCTTCTCGCTCCTGTGGTTGCCGATGTTGTAGATGTCGTAAAGCGGCAGGGTGTCGGCCTCCACGACGCGCACGATGCCGTCCACGATATCGTCCACGTAGGTGAAGTCCCGCAGCATGTCACCGCGGTTGAACACCTTGATCGGCTTGTCGTGCAGCATGGCGTCCGCGAAGAGCGAAAGCGCCATGTCGGGACGGTACCAGGATCCGTAGACGGTGAAGAACCGGAGTCCAATCGTCTGCATCTTGTAGAGGTTCGCGTACGTATGGGCCATCAGCTCGTTCGCCTTCTTCGTCGCGGCGTAGAGGCTGACCGGGTTGTCCACCGGGTCGGACTCCTCGAACGGCATCTTCTTGTTGCCGCCGTACACGGACGACGACGACGCGAAAACGAGCTTCGGGGGTTTCGTCGCGTGGCGGCAACACTCGAGGATGTTGAGGAAGCCCTCGAGGTTCGTCTTCTGGTACACGAACGGGTGCGTGATCGAGTACCTGACGCCCGGCTGGGCGGCGAGGTTCAGCACCACGTCCGGCGCATCCTCCGCGAATTCGCGCAACAGCACGGCATAGTCGCAGATGTCAAGCTCGCGCCCGACGAATCTTTCACAAGACGCGAGCTGGGCCGCGCGATCACGCTTGAGCGCGACGTCGTAGTAGTCGTTGAAATTGTCGACTCCGACGACATCCCACCCGCGGCGCAAGAACGCCTGAGCGGCGTGGAAGCCGATGAAACCAGCATAACCAGTAATTAGGATTTTCATGGGGCGTAGTATACCATATTCTCCACGCCGTGTATATTGCATTGACACCCAACGGTCTAAAATGGTAGACTACGCGGCATGAGAAATACTTTTTCTGCTCGGCTCGGCGCCTACCTGACGCCGTTGGCAGTAATTGCACTCTCCTTCGGCTATGCCGTGGGATGGGGCTCGTTTGTCATGCCGGGCAAGGTTTTCCTGCCGGGCGCGGGTCCTGCGGGAACCGTCATCGGGATTCTCCTCGGCGCGGCGGCGATTGCCGTCTTCGCGTTCAACTACCACCGAATGCTTCAGCGCGTTCCGGGGCCGGGCGGCGCTGTCTCGTTCGCGGTAAAGGCATTCGGATCGGACCACGGCTTCTTGCTTTCGTGGTTCCTGTGGCTCACGTACGTCGCCATCCTCTGGGCCAACGCCACTGCACTCGTGCTCCTCGTGCGCTACCTCTTCGGCGACGCGCTCCAGATCGGATTCCACTACACGCTGGCCGGGTTCGACGTGTATTTCGGGGAAGTCGCGCTCTGCGTCCTCGCGATCGCCTTCTGCGGCGCGGTGTGTCTTTTCCGCAAGCGGTTCGCCATCGGGCTGCACACGATCCTCGCCGGCGTGTTCATCGCTGGCGTGGTCACCGTATTCGCCGCCGCGCTTGCGCATCACGAAGGCGGCTTCGCGGCGATGGGACCGGCTTTCGCGCCGGAGGGCGGACACTTCATGCAGGTCGTCCGCATTCTCGCCATGGTCCCGTGGGCGTTCGTCGGTTTCGAGGCCGTGGTCCATTCGTCGGCCGAGTTCCGCTTTCCCGTCCGCCGCATGTTCGGACTCCTCGTCGCGGCAATCGCGATTTCCGCCGCGATCTACCTCCTGCTGGCGCTTCTGCCAGTCATCTCCCTGCCGGACGGATACGCGACGTGGGCCGCCTACCTTGACGCGCTTCCGGGGTTGAAGGGAATCGACGCGATGCCTGTCTTCGCCGCGTCGAAGAAGGCTCTCGGCACGGCGGGCGTCGCCGTGATCGGCGGCGCGATGCTCGCCGCGCAGTTGACGGGTATCTTCGGCACGCTGATCGCCTCGAGCCGCCTCATGCACGCGATGTCCAGGGGCGGCATGATCCCGAGCTGGTTCGGGCGGCTCAACCGCGACGGCACGCCTGCCAACGCGGTTCTCTTCGTGATGTGCGCGTCGTTCGCGATCCCGTTCCTCGGGCGCACCGTGACCGGCTGGCCGGTGGACGTCTCGAACCTCGGCGCGGCGATCGCCTACGGCTACACGTCCGCAGCCACGTTCGCCATCGCGAAGGAGGATTCCGGACGCCTTGCGCTCGCCGAAAGAATCACCGGTGCCGTCGGCATCGTGATGGCTATCGGCTTCTGCCTCCTGATGCTCGTGCCGAACTACATCTCTGGCGATACGCTTTCCGCCGAGTCGTACCTCGTGCTCTCCATCTGGTGCCTCTGCGGATTCCTCCAGTACCGTCACGTGTTCCTTGTTGACTGGCGGGCCCGCTTCGGACACACCATCGTGGTCTGGATCGGCGTCCTCGCCATGATCTTCTTCTCGTCGCTCATGTGGATCCGCCTCGCGATCTGCGATGCTTCCGAGGCGGCGTTCGGCGGCCTCGTCGGCAAGACGGTTGACTCCGGCATGGTCGATGGCATTATGGAGCACGTTGGCAACGATATGCTCCTGAAGATGGTCGTCGAGCTTCTGCTCCTCTTCTCGTCCCTCGCCATCATCCTCAACCTCTTCTACGTCCTCAGCGGGCGCCAGAAGCGGCTGCTCCAGCAGAAGATCGAGGCGGAGGAGAGCGCCGGCAAGTCCCGTAGCTACTTCTTCTCGACCGTGAGCCACGACATCCGCACGCCCCTCAACGCCATCATCGGCTTCTCCGAGATGATGAAGATGGGCTTCAAGACAAACGCGGAACGCGAGCAGGCGGTCGATTCGATCCTCGTCAGCGGCAAGTCGCTTCTCAGGCTCGTAGACCACGTGCTCGACTTCTCCAAGCTCGAGTCCGGGGACATGGAAATCGTCCCCGCGCCGACGGAGGTCTCGAAGCTGATCGGCGACGTGGTGGGGGCGTTCCGCACCTCGAAGAAGATTGAGTTTCGTTGCAAGGTGGGTGCCCTCCCCGCCCTTATGGTCGATCCGCAGCGCATCGGGCAGATGTTGTTCGACCTCGTCGGCAACGCCGTCAAGTTCACGACGAACGGCTTCATCGAAGTCCGCGCCACGTTCACGCCGGGAGGGTCGCGCTCCGTCGCGACCGACGGCGAAGTTTCCGGCACTCTGCGCATCGAGGTGGAGGATTCCGGATGCGGCATTGGCGAAGAGGACCTGAAGCGCATCATGTCGCCCTACGAGCAGGTGACTGCCAAGGAGGCTCGCCACGGCGGCACGGGGCTCGGCCTTGCCTTCTGCCGCCAGCTCGCGAACGCGATGGGCGGCACCATCTCCGTCACATCGGCACTCGGCAAGGGCTCCACATTCACGATTACGCTGCCAGGGGTGAAGGCCGCAGAGAAGGCGGCGAACGAGACTGCCGGGACTGCCGGGACTGCTGGGACTACCGAGACATCCGTGACGCGCAGCACTGTAGTCTCGGAGGTCTCGTCTGTCCCGGTTGTCCCGTCTGTCCCGGTTGTCCCGTCCGTCCCGTCGTCCGCCACCTATCGCCGCATCCTCATCGCTGATGACCAGAAGATGAACCTGATCGTCCTCAAGGCCATGCTCAAGAAACTCGGCGACTTCGACGTTGTGATGGCCGCCGACGGGAAGCAGGCGCTCGCCGCGCTCGAGGCGCCGGACGCGCAGCCGTTCGACATGGTGCTGACCGACATGTGGATGCCGGAGCTGGACGGCGAGGGGCTCGTTAAGGCGATACGCGCCAGCGAGAAGCTCAAGACGCTGCCAGTCCACGTCGTGACCGCCGACGTGGAGCTGGCCAAGCGGCACGTGGAGGTTGGGTTCACGAGTATCCTCCTCAAGCCAATCACTGTGGAAAAGATACGCCCAGTCGTCTGTGGCGATGAATCCGGAAAGGATGGTGCGCAATGAACGGACTGAAGGGCAGATTTTCCACTTTTTCTGCATGGGGCCTGTCGTTTGGCTTCGCCGTGGGCTGGGGCGCGTTCATCATGCCCGGAATGGCGTTTCTGCCGAGCGCGGGCCCGCTTGGCACGCTGATCGGCATACTCGTCGGCGCGTTCGCCATGGCGATCATCGGCTGGAACTACCACAAGATGACGTTGGCCTTTCCGGGGCCGTCCGGCGCCGTCGCCTTCGCGTCCAAGGCGTTCGGTGCGGACTACGGCTTCCTGACAGCCTGGTCGCTGCTGTTCGCATACATGGTGATCCTCTGGGTGAATGCCTCTGCACTCGATCTCCTTGCCCGCTTCGTGTTCGGCGGCATGTTGCAGTTCGGCTGGCACAGCACGCGCGCCGAGTTCGACACCTATCTCGGCGAAGTGCTTTTCTCCGTCGGCGTGATGGTAGTCGTGGGCCTTGTCTGCCTCTGGGGCAGACGCCTCGCCGGGCGCGTCCAGGCAGCCCTTGCGGCGTTTATGCTCGTTGGCGTAGCCGTGTGCTTCTTCGCCGTCCTCTCGCACCACGAAGGCGGCATCGCGGCGATGGCGCCTGCGTTCTCGCCGAACGGCTCGGACGGCTTCACGCAGGTGCTGCGCATCTTCGCAATGATGCCGTGGGCGTTCGTCGGCTTCGAGGCGGTGTCGCACGTTTCCGGAGAGTTCAGCTTCCCGGCGAAGAGGCTCTGGTGGATACTCCTCGCGGCCATTGCCGCATCCGTTGCGATGTACGCGCTGCTCGCGCTCATGCCCGCCCTGGCACATCCGGCTGAGTATGCCACGTGGGCCGAGTGGGTTGGCGGCAAGCGGACCTTTCCCGGAATCAAAGCCATGGCGACATTGACCGCCGCGCGCACCTCGCTCGGTACGGTCGGCGTCGCGCTCATCGGCACGGCGATGTTCGCCGCGATATTGACGGGGATCATCGGCGCGACGATCGTGATGGGCCGCCTCGTATATTTGCTCGCGGCACGCAACGTCCTGCCGAAAGGACAGTGGCTAGCCCGGCTTGACAAGAACGGTTCGCCCCGCAACGCGACCATCTTCGTCGTTGGCATCTCGCTCGTGATTCCGTTCTTCGGGCGCACGATGCTTGGTTGGCCGGTGGACGTCTCGAGCATCGGAGCGGCGGTCGCCTACGGCTGCACGTCCGCCGCCGCGTACAGTTTCGCCCGCAAGAGCGGCGACGCGCTCACGAAGTTTACAGGACTCGCGGGCACTGTCATGGCCATTGTTTTCTGCTTCCTGCTGCTCGTCCCCAACGGCATCTTGGGAAATGTCCTGTCGGCGCAGGCGTATCTCGTCCTTTCGATCTGGTGCATCTTGGGCTTCGCCCTCTATAGGCAGGTGTTCAAGCACGACGAGCAGCGGCGCTTCGGACGCTCCCCCGTGGTCTGGATGGGTTTCGTTGTCCTGATCTTCTTCGCATCGATCATGTGGGTGCGAATCGCCACGCAGCAGGCCACGGCCGAAACCGCGGATTCAATCGTCGCATTCCAGAGGCAGCACTGTGCCAAGACACACGGAACAACGAACGACAATGCGCTGCACCACGAACAGGAATTCATCGCAGACGCGATGGACCGCCTCGACAGTAAACAGCTCAACTACGACATCGTCCAGCTGGCGCTCTTCGCCTTTTCGCTTGTCATCATCTTCAACGTTTACATGCTGCAGCGGCGGCGGCAGGACGAGCTGCGAATCGCCAATGAGAAGGCCGAAGCGCGGGAAAAGGCGAAGAGCCTCTTCTTCTCGACCGTGAGCCACGACATCCGCACGCCCCTCAATGCCATCATCGGCTTCTCCGAGATGCTCCAGAACGGCCTTGAAAACAAGTCCGAGCACGACCTCGCGGTGAACTCGATCCTGATGAGCAGCCGGACGCTTCTGCAGCTCGTGAACGACATCCTCGACCTGTCGAAGCTCGAGTCGGGCCGGATGGACATCACGCCCGAACCGACGGACGTCGCAAAGCTCGTGGGCGAAATCACCCATTCGTTCGCGGCAACCCACAAAGTCCCCGGACTCAAGGTACTCTGCCATGCCGAAGGCGTGCCGCAGCTGATGGTCGATCCGCACAGACTCAGGCAGATCGCGTTCAACCTGATGGGTAACGCCTTGAAGTTCACGAAGAAGGGATTCGTCGAACTCCGCGCCTCGTACGAGCCGGGCGAACCGGGCGAGAAAGGCCTGCTCCGCCTGTCGGTAAAGGACACTGGCTGCGGCATCAGCGAAGAGGACCTGCAGAAGCTCGCGCGCCCGTACGTCCAGGTCGGCAACACCAAGGCGCGGCGCGGCGGTACGGGCCTCGGGCTCCACATCTGCCGGATGCTCGCCCACGCAATGGGCGGCGACTTGGAGATTGAATCCGAACTCGGCAAGGGCTCCACGTTCACGGTAACGATTCAGGCAGCGAAAGCGGTGGAGGGAAAACCGGATAGTCCGGAAAATCCGGTTGCGCCCGCCCCGCTCCGCATCCTCGTGGCGGAAGACACGAAGATGAACCAGATGGTCCTGAAGGCGATGTTCAGGAAGCTCGGCGTGACGGACATCACCTTTGCCGACAACGGGTGCGAGGCTTTTGGAATCCTCACGGCCCCGGATGCGCCGAAGTTCGACTTCGTCCTCACGGACGCCTACATGCCGGTGATGACCGGCCATGAACTCGTCGCAAAGATCCGCGCCAACCCATCCGTCGCAAAGACCCCTGTTTACCTCTTCACCGCCGAGGTGGAGATGAAGGACACCTACGCCGCCGCCGGTTTCGACGGCATCCTGCTGAAACCCGCAGACCTTGAATCCCTCAGGAAACTGCTTTCGTGAAACGCTTGTCACGGAAATGTGGTATACTAACCGCATTGTGAAAAAAATCATCATCGGAATTATCGTCGTGGCCGTTGTCGGCGCAGGCTTAGCAGTCGCCTGGCGCCAGTGGGCCGCATCCTTCACCCCGCCCGCGCCTGCCTCGAAGACGCGTTTCCTCGATCCGTACACAAAAGTGTACCAGACCGACGATCCGGACGAGGGAAAGCAACTTGCGCAGAAGCCGGGCTACTTCCCAGTCCCGCAGGGACTCGTCAATCCGCTCGCGGAGTGGAAGAAGTGGGAAGCGCGCGTGATACACACCGTGTTCACCGTGCAGGAAACGCCGTTTGCCGACTACGACCCGAACGTGCCCAGCCCACTCTTCAAGGTGAACCAGGTGGGCTATCTGCCGCACGCGCCGAAGTTCGCGTACGTGGGCGCGTGGCTGGGGCCGACCTACAAGGCGTGGAAACCGAAGAAGCCAATGACTAGCTGGGAACTGGTGGATGAAAAGTCGGGGGAGCCGGTCCTGCTGCCCGGCGGAAACGCCGCACCACGACTGCGCGTGCTGGACGGCGTCACGAAGGAGGGCGTGCCGTTCACGGGCGAGGATACTTACGAAATGGATTTTTCCTCCGTCACGAACGAGGGTTCTTATTTCGTGCGCATCCCGGACGTGGGACGCAGCGCGACGTTCCGCATAGCGGCGAACGCAGCGGAAGAGGCGTTCCGCGTCCACATGGGCGGCCTCTACCAGAAACGCTGCGGCATCGCCAAGGAGGAGCCGTACACCCACTGGACGGCGGGCGCCTGCCACACCGAGGTCGTGCGCGGCACGTTCGCGTCCGACGAGGGCACGCTGACCCCGAAGGCGAAGTGGTTCGACATCATCCGCGACAACACGGACTGGGAGCACGGCGAAAAGCTGTACATCACGGGCGGTTGGCACGACGCGGCGGACTACGACCGGCGTCCAATGCACCTCGACATCGTGAACAACCTCTGCGCCGTCTATCTCATGCGCCCGCAGAACTTCCGCGACGGACAGCTCGCCATTCCCGAAAAGGCGAACCGCATCCCCGACATCCTCGACGAGGCGGAGTGGGGGCTTCGGCATCTTTGGGAAGGACAGCAGCCCGACGGCGGCGTGGGCACGTGGATCGAGAGCACCGGCCATCCCGGCCCCGGGAACATTGCCGAGAAGGACGAGATGAAGTACGTGCTCGCGCAGGCGACGCGCAGGAGTTCCCTGATGTATGCCGCACACGCATCGCTCCTCGCGCGGTGCCATCCGTCCTTCCAGAAAAAGTACCTGGTGTCCGCGAAACGCGCGTGGGACTTCGCCCTGCGCGAGCGGCCCCGCTCCACGGTGTACAAGGTGAAGATGAAGGATAAGGAAGAGAACGTCGTGTGGGAGGAGGACCGCGACCTGCCCGCCAACTACTTCGTGAAGGCGGCCGTGAACCTTCACGCGCTCACGGGGGATAGAAGCTACATTGACGCGGTCGTGCGGGACCTGGAGCGCATCGACAAGGATCGCGGGAAGAACGCCTGGGGCTGGATTCCGCTTCTGTTCGCCGGCGAGCGCACGTTCGGCTACCCGAAGGAGCTGGAGCCTTTCTTCCGGAAATGGGAACAGGGCAAGCTCAAGACCGCCAATGGCATCCTGGAGCAGATCGAGACCGCCTACGCCTACCGCGCGCCGTGGTGGCCGCCGCAGAAGGGATGGGTGAACGCGATGGGGTTTGGACACTCCCACCCGCTCGTGCGCGCACTAAACCTCATTGCCGCCCACCAGATTACAGGAAACCAGAAGTACCTCTACGCCATCTCAATCGCAAATGATTTTCACAACGGCTGCAATCCGCAGGGCGCAACCTTGACGAGCGGCCTGGGCGAGGTCTATCCCGTCACGTTCCTCGACTTGCCGTCCTACGTGGACAACATCGCCGAGTACGTGCCGGGCATCACGCCCTACCGCTGGACGTATGCGCTTCCCAAGCGGGTCGTGGAGATGGTCTGGGATGGCGACCGGAAACGCGCATCGGCGTGGCCCATCTGGCGACGCTGGGGCAATCTCGAAAACCAGACAGTGGCGGCAAGCGAGTACACGGTTTGGGAGACGATCGCGCCGGCCGCCGCCGTGACCGGCTACCTCATTTCGCCGGAGGCGGCGACGCCCCCGCAGCCGCGCCGTCCCCCCGCGCAGAAGCTCAGCGACCTCCCCGGCTACTGGCTCTTGCCATAAAGCGGCGGGTGTGGTAGAATACTTCGCGTTAGCGAGATTACTACTATGCGGATTAAGAAAACAAGTGTATCCAACGCCGGCGGACACCTTACGCTGAGCGCACCCGTCTCCTTTCAGGGAAAGGAGACGACGTGTTTCTATTCCGTCCCCGAACAGTATGCCGACCTTGCGGACACCGCAAGCTCCAACTGCTTCCTTGTCGGGTTCCTCTATCCGGCTATGCGTTATGGCGAGGACGTCCACGTGGAGGGGACGGTCTCGGCGAGGCTGCTGTACAACCTGAACGAATACCTGATTCCGTTCATGGCGATGTGCGATTCGCGTCTCAAGGCGATCAAGGTGACTGCGGACGCGACGGACGACGAGGGCTCCCGTTCCGCCCGCGCCGTCGGCACGGGTTTCTCGGGGGGCATCGATTCCTTCACCACCATTTACGAACACTTCGAGCGTCCTACGCCGGACGGCTTCAAGCTCACGCACCTCTTCTTCTTCAACGTGGGAGCGCACGGCATACCGAAGGACGAGACCGAACGCCTGGCCATCGAGCGGAAGTTCCAGGCCCGATACGAAAAGCTCAAGCCGTTCCCAGCCGAGGTGGGTCTGCCGTTCGAACCCGTCAACTCCAACATCCACCTGTTCCACCCGTGGGGACACCTTGAGATCGCGACGCTCGCCACCACGTCCGCAGCGCTGTTCCTCCAGCGCGGAATCCGCCGCTACTATCTGGCGTCGGCCGGGCATCCCTATTTCCACCTGTGGCACTATCTCGGCATGAGGCGGCGTCCGGACGACATCGCGTACCTGAATCCGTACCTTCTGCCATGGCTCTCAACAGAGTCGCTTGACTTTGTTGACGACGGCACGTTCCTCGACCGTTCGCAGAAGACGGTACAGATCGCGGATTACGAGCCAGCCTCGCGCTACCTGAACGTATGCAGCAACCACGACACGTTGGACACCAACTGCTCCATCTGTCCCAAGTGCTGCAGGACGCTTCTCACGCTGGAGCTGATCGGGAAGGTCGACGCCTTCCGCGCCGTGTTCGATGTAGATAAGTACCGACGTGAGGCCCGGCGTCTCTACATCGCCGAAACGCTCGTCAACGTCGACAGGGAGATGTTCTTCAGGCACATCGTCGATTTGGCGGAGGAACGCGGCGTCAACTTGCGGCGCGAGGTCAACTGCCTCGACCTCTTCCGCGCTCGGATGATGAATGGACGCCTGCACACGTTCATCCGGACCAATCCCTTCCTCAAGCGTCTCGCAAAGAAGTTTTTCAAGTAAAGCGAGGTGAAGACGATGAAGATTCTGCTTGGTGGTATTCCGCTTGGTTGCGACAACATCGGGGACGAGGCGATCATCGCCTGCGTCGTGAAGATGCTGAAGGAGTCGATTCCCGGCGTGGAGCTCACGGTGGCGACGGCCGATCCCGCCACGGCGGCGAACCTCGGCGTGAACGTCGTGCCCGTGTTTGGCTTCCTCGACGTGGGTTTTCACGGCTTTGCCGCCGAGGTCCGCCGCCACGACGCATACGTGTGGTGCGGCGCGACGGGCCTTTCGGACTACCCGCACGTTGCGCTTGAACTCGTGGAGATTGCGCAGAAGGAAGGCGTGCCCACATACGTGTGGGGCGTGGGAATGGACGACGAACTCAACCCAGTGTTCTTCAAGGTCGCGGGAAAGCGACGCTTCCTTCTATCGCTCTTCGGCCTCGTCGGCTGGTACGAGCGCCACCTCCGCACACGACTTTCACGTCGCCTCGCGCGCGTCCTGCCGCGCTGCCGGGGCGTGTGGCTGCGCGATCCGCAGAGCGCGGCCATGCTCGCGTCGATGGGCTTCCCCAACGCCGGCATCGCCGCAGATACGGCGATACTGCTTACCGGAGAATCCGGAAATACCGGAAAATCCGGAAATACCGGAGAATCCGGAATATCCGGAATATCCGGAAATTCCGGGGCTCCGCCCACACTTGGCCTCTGCATTTCCACCCAACGCCAGGTCGTCGACCTCGACGGCGTGCGCCGCATGATCGCCGCCGTACAGGCGTCAGGCGCGCGCATCCTCGGCATCCCGATGAACATCAAGACCGACCGTGCGCTCCTCGAAAAACTCGGCGTGGAATGCATCCCCGGCACCACGCCGGAAGCAGTCGTGGAGGCGGCGGCGGAGTGCAACGTGGTGCTTTCCAGCCGCCTGCACCTGCTGATTCTTGCTGCCAACGCCGGCACGCCGGGCCTCGGCATCGCACGTGGCTCAAAGCTCGCCAACTGGCTCTCCAACTTCGGCCAGACCGTTGTAGGCAGCGTGTACGACTGCGACTGGGACATGGTGACTGAAACGGTCCTCGCCGCATTCAAGGGGTGGGGCGAGCCGTCCCGGCGAGCCGCTTCCGACTGGCCCACCGTCCGCGCCGCCGCATACGAACGCCTCACCAGTCGCCTCGAAAAAGCCCGCACCGAGTTCATCGCGAGGCTGACCTCATGAAATTTTCGGTCATCATTCCCGTGTACAACGGCGAGGCGCATCTCGCTGATGCGGTGGAGCGTCTGCAAAAGCAGGACTTCGCCGACTGGGAGGCCGTCATCGTCGATGACGGCTCCACCGACACGACGCCGCAGATCGCCGACGGCCTCGCCCGTCAAGACAACCGCATCAGAGTTTTGCACCAGCCCAACGGCGGCGTTTCCGTGGCGCGGAACCGCGGCCTCGACGAGGCGCGCGGCGACTGGATCGTGTGGCTCGACGCGGACGACGCCTACGTGCCCGGCGCGTTGCGTCGCATCGCCGAGCTAACCGATGCGAACGCCGACTGCAACTGCCTCCAGTTCCCGTACAACACGATCCAGCCAGATGGCTCCCTGCAACCCTGCGTACCACCCGCCTATTCGGAGTTCGGTGGGAAGAGCTATCCCGGCCTTGAGGCGTTCGACATCCTTTTCGCCCGCAAGAACGTAGGCGGCATGAACTGGCAGCCGTGGCGTTTCGTCTATCGACGCGATTCGCTTCCGCGCTTCCGCAAGGGCAAGATACACGAGGATATGGACGTTCTCCCGCTCCAGCTTGCCGGATTCGCGCGCGTGTACATCGCAAAGGAACCGCTCTACGCCTACTTGCCAGCGCGCGCGGGCGCGGCCACCGAAACGTTCACGCCCCGCCGCGTGCGCGACATCATCGACGTGACGGCGCACGTCTATGCGCAGCTGGACGCGGCCAACCTTCCCACCGTCGTCAGACGCGGATTCACTTCCACCTTGGCCTGCAACCTCTTTGGGTTCTTCCTTGCAACGCCGGGATTCCCCGAACCAGACCGAACGGAACTGCTCGATGCCTTTGCCTCGCACCCCGAGTGGCTGTGCGCGATCGACTGGCCACCGCGTACGGCATGGCTCAAACGTCTTCTGCTGCGTGTGTTGGGCGTGCGTCTCACGGCACGTCTCGTCGGCCGGCTCACCGGCTATAAGGGCTTTCATGCGGGAGGTGGACGATGAAGATTCTCTTCACGGGCGTTTACAGCCACTTGTACGGCGGACTCGAACGCTTTGCCGAACGTGCGGCGGCGGCGCTGCGCGAACACGGGCACACGGTCGATGTCGTCGGCGATCCGCCGCGCGAACTGGACGACCGCGATCTCGTGCTGATGCAGAAGATACCGCCGACCGTTGCCGACCTCCGCCGCCTCAAGGCCCGCTACGGCGACAAGCTGCGTTTCTATGCGCACGACCACGAGTTGTATTGCCTGCGGCGCCACTACTACGATCCGTTTCGGCGTCTCTGCGACCGCACATACTCGTTCTTTCCCTGCCGCCTGTGCGCGGCGGTCACGCGTCCGCAGTGGGTTCTGCGCAACATTTTTCGCCCAATCCGAGCATTTATCAAAGAAATGCGCGATGTGCGCACGTTCGTGCCGGCCACCTACATCAAGGACAACCTCGTCAAGAACGGCTTCGCCCCGGAAATGGTCAAGGTCCTCTATCCGCTCTTCGTGCGCCCGTTCCGCGAAGAGGCCGCCACGCACACGTGGATGCCCGATGGAAAGTTGCGCATCCTCTTCATGGGACAGTTGATCGCGGGCAAGGGAGTGGGAATGCTCGTGGACGCCGCAGGGCTTATGTCGCGTCCGCACGAGTTACTTGTCGTCGGCGCTGGGCGCGACGAGGCGAAGCTCCGCACGCGCGCGTCCGAGGGCGTCAAGTTCCTCGGCTGGCAGGAGAACGCGCAGCGGTTCTTCAAGGATGCAGACGTCTGTGCGGTGCCGTCGCTCTGGAACGAACCTTACGGAACCGTGGGGGCGGAGGCACTTTCGCACGGAGTACCCGTGGTCACGTTCGACGTGGGCGGTCTTTCGGACTGGTTGATTCCCGGCGAGACGGGTCTTTTCGCCAAGGCACCGAACGGTCAGACGCGCGTTCCCGAGGCCCGCACGCCCGCCACACTTGCTGCCGCGCTTGACCAGATGGCCGACCCGCAGAAACTCAAGTACATGAGCGGCCATGCGTTAGATACGGTCGCACGTCTCTTCGACCCCGACCGCTTCCTTTCTGATTTCCTATCCAACTGGTAAGCAGTCCATTCCGCACCGTAATATCACGGCTCGGAACGTCTGCTCGACTACCCATTCCGCACCGTAATATTGCTGCCGCGTGGCGTGTCCGCAGGTGGTGACTCAAGACACTTGACTTGGTGACCGGGGCCAAGACTACTCCAGACGGAAAAACCGTGACACCTAGGTGCCAGTGGGTATGACACCTAGGTGTCAGTGGGTGTGACACCTAGGTGTCAGAGGGTGTGACACCTAGGTGTCATGAATCGTAAGTTCTAAGCTCCAAGTTTTCAGCTCTCAAGGAAGTATGATGAACGAGCTGTCAAAGATGGTTTGCTCGGGCTACTTTTTCCGGAATTCCCCCGAGGACAAAAGCCAGAAGAAAAACGCAGCATGTGCGGTCGCTTGGGAACGCGCGGCGAAAAATATGGTATAATTATCGCCGTCAAGAGAAGGAGTGAAATGAGTCTTTCAGTCGGAATCGTCGGACTGCCCAACGTCGGCAAGTCCACTTTGTTCAACGCGCTCACGAAGCGTCAGCAGGCCGCGGCGGAGAACTACCCGTTCTGCACGATCGAGCCGAACTCGGCCATCGTGGAGGTACAGGACCCGCGTCTTGAGGCGCTTGCGGCAATCGCGCACCCGCAGCAGATCATCCGCGCGACGGTCGAGTTCACCGACATCGCCGGCCTCGTCAAGGGCGCCTCTAAGGGCGAGGGCCTCGGCAACAAGTTCCTCGCGAACATCCGCGAGTGCGACGCGATCCTCCACGTGGTGCGCTGCTTCGAGAACGACGACATCATCCACGTGCAGGAAGGCGGCAACAAGTCCGCCCCCATCGACCCCGCCGGCGACGCGGAGGTGATCGAGACGGAGCTCATCCTCGCCGACATGGAGCAGCTCCAGAAGCGGTGCGACAAGACGCGCAACGAGGCGAAGAGCGACCCGAAGAAGCGTCCCGAGTTCGATGCGATGACCGCGCTCCTCGCCCACCTTGCGGACGGCAAGCCCGTGCGCACGTTCCCGCGCGCCGAGGGCGACCCCATCCTGCCGGTGCTGCGCGACCTCCACTTCCTCACGGACAAGAAGACAATCTACTGCGCGAACGTTGCCGAGGACGACCTCGCCGACCCGTCCGCCAACCCGCACGTCGCCGCGCTCAAGGCATACGCGGACGCGCAAGGCTGCGAGATGGTGACCATCTGCGCGCAGATGGAGGCGGACCTCGCCGGACTCTCCGACGCCGAGGCGAAGGAGTTCCTCTCCAGCTACGGCCTCACGGAAAGCTCGCTCGACCGCACGATCAAGCTCGCCTACCACACGCTCGGCCTCGCAAGCTTCCTTACGGCAGGTCCGAAGGAGGTGCGCGCTTGGACGTTCCGCCGCGGCTGGAAGGCGCCGCAGTGCGCGGGCGTGATCCATACGGACTTCGAGAAGGGCTTCATCCGCGCCCAGGTGATCGCGTTCGACGACTACGTGAAGCACAACGGCGAGGCGGGCGCGCGCGCCGCCGGCGCGCTGCGTCCCGAGGGCAAGGAATACGAGATGCAGGACGGCGACGTCGTCGAATTCATGTTCAACAAATAGGAGGGGAAACCATGTCAGGCGTCAACACAATGAAAGACCACCGCTCGCTGTTCCGTCAGCTCCTGACGGGCATGTACGATGCGGTGCTGATCACCGATCCCAACGGACACCTGTTGGAGATAAACCCCCGCGCAAAGGAGTTCTTCCAGTACGAGACGGACGAGGTGATCGACCGTCCCGTTAGCCTGTTCATTCCGGGTGTCACGCCTGCGATCGTGCAGCGCATCCGCGCGGGACTCGACCAGGCCCGACACATGATGCTCGACGCGAACTGCCTCCGCAAGGACCAGACGACGTTCTCCGCCGAGGTGACGGTGTCGGTAATCGACCTCCTGGATCCCGGCGACCTCGTGTTCACCATCCGCAACACCGAGCGCCGCCGCCGCCAGCTCGACCTCTTCCGCACGAAGGAGAACGCCGCCGACGTCTCGCAGGCCGCACTGTTCGCCTGCCTGCCCGACGGACGCTTCCGCTGGGTGAACCAGTCCTTCCTCGACACGTTCGGCTACGCCGAGGAGTCTGAGGTCACAAAGCTCTCCTTCGCGGACATCCTCGCGGACGATCCGCTACAGCCGCTCTTCGCGCAGGCATACGCCGGCGAACCCGGAGCGCTCTGTCTGCACGCCGAGGGCGACGACGGGTCCGAAGACGTTGAGGTGCGCCTCGCACCCGACGTCCACGGCAAGAAGATATTCGGCGTCGTCGGTTCAGTAATACGGGTGTAGCCATGCGACAGGCCCCACGCTACGCATCGAACGTCGAAGTCCTCCTTGTCAACAAGGCGGACGCCGCGAAGCCGCTCCAGGACTTCCTCGCCGGGCGTCTCGGCCTCTCGCGCCGCGCGGCGAAGGCGATCATCGACGGACGCAGCGTGTGGGTGAACCGCCGCTGCGTGTGGATCGCGCACCACGCCCTCAAGATCGGAGATTCGGTAGAGATTCCCCGCGCCGTCATCTCCGCCGCCAAGCGCCAAAAGGGCTCGAACGTGGCGCAGAGGCTCCCCGCAGAAACCTCGCCCGAACGCCGGCACGTTCGCGTGCTCGTGGATACGGAGTTCTACGTGGTGGCGGACAAGCCCGCCGGTATCGTCTCGTGCAGCGACCCGAACAGCGTAGAGTCTATCCTCCGCACCCAACTGCACGAGCCAACGCTTCAAGCGGTCCATCGTCTCGACCGCGATACGACCGGCTGTCTTCTCTTTGCGAAGAACTACCAGGCGTACCTCGCCGCCGTGGAGGTGTTCAAGACGCACCGCGTGGCTAAGACCTATTTCGCCATCGTCGCGGGACGCTTTGAGCACGCGCACTTCACCGTCGATGCGCCGCTCGACGGCGAACATGCGCTCTCGCACGTCTCGCGCGAGGCGGCGGGGCCCGACGCATCCTTCCTGCGCGTCCGCATCGAGACGGGCCGCACGAACCAGATTCGTCGCCATCTTTCAAGCATCCGCTATCCTGTGCTGGGCGACCGCACGTTCGGACTCAAGAGCGCCCGCGATCCGCGTCTCATGGCCGTGCCGCGACAGATGCTGCACGCCGCCTCGCTTACCTTACCCGACCCGATGGTAAAAGGCGCGGAAATCAAGGCGCACTCCCCTCTCCCAGCCGACTTCCGCTCCACGCTAAAACTCTTCGGCATGGGCAAACGCTAAGTCATCATTCAACAAATAAAGTGCCCCCTATCGAATATTGTTCACAAATCTTCATTGCCAACATTGTTCACAAATCAAAAATATCAACCTAAATTCCTCATTTCGATTTACCACTCCATGTTATATCTCACGCAGAGGCGCGGAGAGGCAGAGTTCGCAGAGGTTATCCCATTGCTTGAGCATGTATTTGTTTTCACCAATTGGGTGAAATTTCCGAGATTCTTCTTGTCATATTTTTCTTTTCCGGCAGATTTCTGAACTTTCTCTGCGCTCTCTGCCTCTCTGCGCCTCTGCGTGAGATACTTACCGTAGCGAGATATTACTTGCTTAACTGTTTCTTGATGCGTTCGACCGTGCGCCTCACCTCGTGTGCGTTCGGCAGTATCTCAAGCGCGCGCTCCGCGTATGGGAGCGCCCCCTTCGGGTCCCCCCGCCGCAGATGGCACTGAGCAAGGTTGTTGAGAACGGCAGGGTCATTGGGACGGGTCTCAAGGCAACGCTCCAGGTATGTCTGCGCGCGAACATACTGTGCCTGTACGAAGAAATCCATGCCGATTGCGAAGTTGGCGGACGGATCGTCCGGCGAAACATCAAGCACGCTCAACGCGAACGGACGGGCAAGGGCGAAGTCCGCGCGGCTGAGCCCGCGCCTCAACCCCTCACGCGCCGTCATGCGCTCCAGCTTCCGCTTGCTCGCCCACGCCATCGTGGCGCGGATGTTTTCGAGCGCGGCGTTCTTCCTGTCTAGCTCGTCGGCAAGTTGCGTATCCTCCATCGCAAGCTCGCGCTCGCCCGCCTCGTCGTAGGCGTTTGCGCGGTGGCGCGCGAGAATCGCCAGACGCCACTGGGCGAACAGGAACGCATTTCGCAGCGACCGATCCACGGTCCCATCGGGATTGCCCCATTCGTAGATTGCAAGAACGCGCCGCGCAAGGGCGCGTGCCGCCTCCGCGCCGCGCTTCGCCTCCTCTGGGGAAAGCCCTTCGGGACGCGCCACCAAACCCGAACATGCCGGCATCGGTCGCCCATGACGCTGCCACAGCTCAAATCCAATCTGCACGGCGTAGTCCTTCGCCTTGTCGGGACGCGTCCGCACCCATGTTCTCAGGACGTCCGGTGCACCGCTTTTGAGCAGCACCTTGTCCTCCGCGTTGGTGACGCCCCGCGAGCGCAGGTAGATTTCACGCGAATCTTCGCTCCCGCCCATCATGGAAAGCGCAGTCAAATGTCCGCCCTTCTCTGCCGCCGCCAGCTCAACGGCGGCGTCCAGTCCGCCGTCGGTGAAAAGGTATTTTACGTCGCGACACTCTTCGGCGGTTTCGCGCGCGGCGTCCGACACCACGCCGAGCATCGCACGCTCCAGACGCTGCGCGCGGAACGGAATCACGCATCCAAGAATCAAGACGGGCAGGAAAAGGAACACGGTGCGGACAACCCGCTGAACGCGGTTGAGGGATGCGAACGCCTCCGCCGCCCCAGCCGATTCCGCCGCGTCCTGGAAGCGGAGCGTCGTGATGCGGCGGAAGTTGCGCAGATACAGCTCGATGGTGAATACGGAAAGCGCCCATAGCACCGCCAGAGAACAGAGAAACGCCGCCACGCACTTCAGCACGTCGTCGCGCACGCACCCATGTTCGCCCGCCCATGTCCAGAACCAGAGCTGGTTCGCACCCGTCAGCTGCGAAAATGCAATCAGACAACAGACCAAGAACATCAGGCCGTCAAAGTACTCGAGGTGCTTCTCGTCGTCCGTCGCCCGCTTGATGAACCCAAGCTCGACCAGCACGGGACACACCGCCACCACGAAAAAGATGAACATGCCGGCCGGTGAACAGGCGTTCAAGAGCGCCCTCAAATAACGAATGGGAACCGCGAGTGCATAGTCGCTCCACTCTTTCCAGCCGAACGCCGCAAGTCCGTCAAGGTATCCAAATGCGTACACTTCAAGCGCCGTACCCACGATCACGCCACCCAAGAACGACAGAGTGAGACGCCACGGCAGAAGCGCGTTGGCAAGCGGATTCTCCAACACCACCGAGTTTTCAACTCCATACAGACGCCAGCGGATGTAGAGCAGGGCAATCAATCCGAAAAGGATCACCGCACCAACGGGCGTGTCGGCGGCAAGAAGTCCGATGATCGCGAACGCCGAAAAAAGCATGGGACGCCGCCCGCTCTTGAAATACACGACCACGCAGATTGTGGTAAAAACCACAAGCAACGCCTGAAGCGCGGATGGCGAGAACCAGCCGAACGTTCTCCACACAGGGTCGGAACAGCAGAAAATGGCCACACCCTGAAACAACACGATGCGCACCCACGCGCGCCACCACCACACAACATGCTCCCCGCGCCGGAGCGAGGCAGGCACGATCATTTCAAAAAGCATCACGGTCAGAACGGCAAGGACGCCAAGCGACACATGTCCCGCCACGCGGAGGACGGTCTCCGCCGTCTGTAACCCGAGATTCCGGCAAAGAGGTGCGGCGATGTACTGCCATAACAGCGCGGTCGTGTCTTTCGGCGGACGCAGCCCCGCCGCGATGGAAAGGTGTTCCATCAAGTCGGGCGGCACGGAATCAAACTGCCACACCCACGCAAGTGTGGCAACTGCCGCACCGAACAGCAGCACGTAGAGACGGTTGCGGAAACTTTGCCAGCCGCCCGTCATGCCATCATGCCTCTTTTCTCTTGCGCCGGAGCGCCAGGAACGCAAATCCAAGCAACGTCAGCAAGCCGCTCGAAGGCTCGGGAACTGGCGTATAAAAACTCGTCGGCGTCCAGACTGCCATCGCCGAAGGATTCAATCCGAACGACTCGTGGATGTAGGCACCAAGCGAGGAATACGTCGCCGACGCGCTCGTAGCCACAGTCGTCCAGTTGTCGCTGGAGTCGATGTTGCCAAGCTCCACGGTGAAGCAGTACTCCGGCGTTCCTTCGGAGTAGTCGCCCGACGGCGACTGGTTGCCGGTCGGAACGCCTGCACCCCAGTAGCCGCTTTCGTCGGTGAACGACACGCCAAACTCACCACTGCCCACGTCAAGGCCATAGCCGGGAACGTAGAGGTCGAGAAACACATCTTGTCCGTCCTGGATGCTACCTCCCGTCACGCGAATGCGCGCGGCGAAATCGGAGCCGGACGTGGCCACCGTCGGATCGGCGAAGTAGTCGGAGATCGTCACCTCCGTACCGTCACCCTTCGTCACCGTCGCGCTGTCGTTGATCATCCAGTAGAGAACGTCGTTCTCGCCGGCGGATGACACATCCGCCATCAGGGCTATCGCCGTAAGCGCGGCTATCTTGAACCAGTCAAATCTCATTTCGCCGCCTCAAACTTGATCTTGAGCACGCCGCCCGTCGTGCGATTGTACCAGAAGCCGGTGCCAGCGGGGATCGTGCCGCCCTCAGTCCACACCTGCTTAATCCGCTTTCCGACCTTCGTTGGCACGTTGCATCCCCATTTTCCTGTTGTCCTATGCCGGAAATAGACCGTCTGCATTCCCGCGATGTCCTGCGTCACGATGCGGTCGCCCATCGCCGGCTCCGCAACGTTGCCCTCGCCATCCACGAACACGAGATCATTCAGGTCTATGTCGAAGAACGTCGGGTTCGCGACAAGCGTGAAGCCGGGTGCCTCCACCGTTCCGCCTCCAAGGTTGAATTCGTAGTCATCGCCCGTGTAACGTCCGACGAGGTAGATATAGTCGCCCGGCGCGTTGCGGACAAGCCAAAACGCCTTGCCGAGCGCAAACCGGTTCGTCGTTGCCTCCGAAACGGTTACGCCGCCCTTGGTCACGGTCGTGAGCGCAGTCCATTCCTCTCCCTTCGTCTGCGAACGCGTCCAGACGTTGAAGTTCGCATTCACCGTGTTGTACGCGAGGATCATGTCGTCAACGACGATGCCGCTGTTAGGGTTGACCACGTCTGTTACGGACACGTCGACGGCATCCTCCGTACCGAGTGCCAACGACTTCCACGGAGCTACTGTAACCGTGTTCGTCAGGGCGCTAGAAACCCGAATCACGCCCACGGTCGCAACAGAAGCCATCACCGACTCGCCGCCGCCGTACATCGCCTCGCCCGTCGTCGCGTTGTTCGTGGGCGTGAGGACGATGTTGAACACGTAGAGGCCGGTTGGATCGCCCGGCCCGAGCGGCACGTTCATCTCGTACTTGTCGCTCACTCTGCCCTTCGTGAACTCGCTCTCGCCCTTCAGCTTCGTGTCCAGGCGGAATCCCACGTTGAGGCCCGTGTTGCGGAGCACCGAGACATTCGGGAAATACACGACAAACGAATCCTCGTTCACGCGGTTTCCGCTCTGCCTCACGGCCGCGACAAGCTTCTTGTTCAGCTCCTGACGGTCGATCATGTAGTTCTGCCAGAGCTTTAGGCCGTTGTCGCAGACGCGATCGAGGTTCTTGTAGCGCTTGTTGTCCGTGTTGTCGGCGAAGTGCAGGGCATCCTCGCCCGTCGCATTCAGGAGCCACGCCGGGTCGCTGATGTTGATCGGAACCGCGAAGCCCTCCTTGCCGTCCATGTTGACCCTGTAGTCCCATTCCTCGACCGTGAACGTGCAGTTCGTCGTGAAGGAAATGTGGTTCGGGGCCGACACGCGGAAGAACAGCTTGTACGTGCCGGGCTTCACGAATGACGGAACCGTGTTCGTCCATGCGTCCACCTCGTCGCGGAACTCGACGGTGAGCGGATTGAGGTCGGGCCTCACGTGCCCCGTCACGTTCGTCGTGATGTTCGGTATCTGAGGCACGCCGAGGTAGTTCAGGTCCTCCGCGCTGATCGTCGCAAAGAGCGGTGCGGGATCGACCGTGATCATGAAGGTGCCGCGTTCCTCGTCGTGGTTCGGCGCCGTCGCCTTGAACTGGACGATGTGCGTCCAGATGTCCGAATATGTCGTCGTGATCGTGTTGGCCCAGTCGTTCGTCCCAACGCGATACATGTAGGAGATCGGCTGGTCGTTGCGGAGGCCCGTCACCGTCGTGTCGAGGTCCGTCACGTTGAAGTCCTCGCCCGTGTAGAGCGTGCGGGCGTCGGCAATGCTGACGGTGAACTGCGCGTTGGTGACGACGTACCGCGAGCCGGTATAGATGAGCTCGTAGTAGTACGGGACGCTCTCAAACACTGGTTGTCCCTCCGAATCAAGGGCCTGCGCTCCCGTTTCAGGGTCGATTACGGGTTCCTTGTGGAAGTACGTCTGCCCGCCTTGGCCCAACCTAAGATCACCCTGCTCGATGGCGTACTGTCCGGACGGCGAGGTGGCGGTCACGGCGCAGGACGGAGCGCCGTCGAGATGCTCGCTCTTACTCTGCCAGTTGTCCCAACCCGGGCCTTCGGTGTAACCGCCGTAGGAGTACGTGTGGGTAAGGGGTTGCGGCGCGTCGCCGTAGCAGCCGATCTTCGCGTCCGCGTTGACATAGACGAGGAGCGTGTTCGTCGGCACGGCGGAGATGAGGTTAAGGTACTGCGAACGCTGCGAGTAGCACACGGGCACGCCGTTCGTGACAAGTGCCAGGCGCACGTAGTAGTTTGTATCGACCGGCGACCACAGCGGGAACTGGGTGACGGTTTCCACATCATCGGGATAGATTGAGCATGCGCCGAGGTTCACGGCGTTGACGCCATCCTGCCCAAAAGGATTTTTCGCCGTTATGGCTTTCTCCGTTCCGTAAAGCGCGTAGAGATCGACGGTGTCGGGAGGGAGATGGGAAGTTGTCTGCAGGAACTCGACTTCAGCCCTGTGGTTGTTCCAGTTCGCCTCGGGGAAGATGACACGGGGCTTATCAATCGTCTCAAGCTCGACGATCAGCTTTGAGAGGAAGTACTTCGTTCCCGCTTCGTTGCCGGTAGCGATGCGGATGTAATAGACCTTGTCGCGTTCCAGTCCCTCCGTCGCCGGGATTGTGAACTCGCCGTCCGTCGTGGCCTTGCCGGTCCCAAGGTCGAGGAAATGCACGTTCGCACCGGTGGGCGCTTCATCGCCTTCAAGATCGGCCCTGTTCTCGCTCCAGTAACAGTAGAGACGCGCGTCCGGGGCCGTGTCGTAGAGGCTGTAGAACACGTTCGCGTAGTCCTGCGAGGGGTCGTTGTCGTCATCCTCCTTATGGGGCATGTGCCAGGAAGCGCCGGAGAGGCGGATGGCCGGGACCTCGAACGTGCCGACCTCGTCTGAATACATGAAGGAGTTGGCGTCCTTGCGGGCGACGATGCGCACCCAGTAGGTGTAGCCAACAGCGGGCGGCGTGAACGTCGTCGCGGCGATGCCGATGGAGCCGTGTACCACCTTGACAAGTTCGCCATTACCGGCGCGAACGTCATCCTCGCTTACCGTACTGTAGAGGACGTAGATGTCGTTCGTCTGGGACTGTATGCCGGCCCAGTAGGCGCGGTAGAGAATGTCGGCGTAGCCCTTCTCGTCGGTGTAGTCGCAGGACGTCATCGTAATGCGCGGCTCCTCGGAGATCGGGTCGCGTCCGTGCGCCTCGTAGGAAATCAGCACCACACCGTCGCCGCCGTTGCCACCCTGCCAGTAGGTGCTGTCGTTCTCGTCAACGGTTTTGCCGTCGCTCTTGCCTCTGCTGCTGCCGCCGCCGCCGCCCGCGCCCGTGTTGGGGACGCCGGATGTAGCAGGGATTCCATTGCGGACGTCGGCCGCGTTGCCACCGATGCCGGAGCCGCCACCGCCCGGCTTGGTGAAGTTGTCAGTCCCGTCAGAGGCAACTTGCGTACGGTAGATGTAGCCGCCGCCGCCGCCCGCGCCGTAGTAGAGCGTCTCGCCGGAAATGGCGCTTCCCACGCCCACGCCGCCAGAACCGCCAGCCGACCAAGCGTCAAACGTTGCACCGAGTCCGGCGCGTCCCGCACCGCCGCCGCCGCCTGCCGCAACCTTGCCGATCGAGCCTCCCGGCTGTAACGTATCGTTGCCACGGCCGCCAGCATGGCCGAAGGGACTGAATTCTTCCGGAAGCCCAGTCATGTCCTGTTTTCCGCCGTCAAGGGCGTATGTTCCGCCGCCGCCCGATGCACCTTCCGCACCAATGGCGATGTTTGTAATGGCGTAATCTACACCGCCGATTTTTTGATGTGCATAGCTACCGCCCGCACCGCCGCCGTACATGAGGATCAGCGGATTCTGCTCGTCGCTGGCAAGCGCAAAATAGGAGATGTCACCGTTTTCGCTCCGCTCCGTGAGGTTCGATGCGGCGATGCCGCCCTTCCCCACATGTACGCGATACACCGCACCCGTCGTAACGGGGAAGGACATACTGTGGAAGACGCCGCCACCGCCGCCGCCGCCGCCGACCTTGTAGCCGCCCGCGCCACCGCCGCCCACGACCAGAATCTCGACGTTCGTCGCGTAATCAGGCGCCGTGAAGATCCACGAACCCGCACGGTAACGGTGGACGAACTTGTCACCCAGGCGGAACAACTCGCCATCGACATCCCCGAGCGTCATGTTGCCGTTGGTACGGAACTGCCCGGCGTGCTCGTGGTTCTGCCGCTCCAGGCCATCGACCGAGTTCACGGCGCGGATGCTGAAGTTGTAGAGCATGTCCTGCTTGAGTCCCGTCACGGGAATCGAGAAGTATTTCCCCGCACGCAACCCGTTCGCAAGCGTCGTCCATTCCTCCGGCTTCTCCTCGCCGTCCACCCAAAGCTGGTACTCGATGCGGCATTCTGTCGCCCTCGCGCCGCAGTACGTCACGGTGCCGGCGAACTGCACGTAGGCGTAGCTCACGTCGAGAATCGTGTCGGGCAGGCCCGGGCCGTGCTCCCAGACGACGACCGGCACGAGCGAATCGGTGCCGTGGCTCACCGTCCCCTTCGTCACGAACCGCCTGTCGGCATCGTTCCAGTAGGTCGCCTGCAGCGAGGAATCGTATTCAGCCTTGATCCAGTCCGCAGAGCGCATGCCCTTGGAGTAGCGCGCCTCGTCAACAAGACCGTTGAAGGCGCCGGTGCCGTTCTGCTGTCCGCCGATGACGAGATGGTCGTAGGTGGCGTTCTCGTCGTTCACGACCGGATAGTTGAGCAGGAAACCTCCGGCCGTGGTGGAAAGTTCCTCGCCGTTCAGGAAGGCATGAAAGAGCTGATTGGTCGTGCCGTCCGGATTTACGCTTCCATCGAAGGTGAACGTCCAGTAATTCCATCCCGTGGACGACATGCCGCTTATCTTAAATATCTGGAACTTGTTCTTCTCGGACGATCCAGACCAGACGCGAAGCTCTGTTGTGGTGTCTTTTTCATCATACTGGATGCCCCAGCCCTTGTCCGCGTCCTCGCTCTTGCGCGAGACGAGGTACGCCCATTTCGGGGGCGTCGCCGCCAGCTTGTACCATCCGGAGAAGGTAAATACATTGCCGACGCTCGTGCGGAGGATGTCGTCGTGGTCGAACGCGATGATGCGGCCGAAGGACGAGGATGAACCCGGCGTCTGCGCCACGCGCCGCGCGTAGCCGACGCGTCCGTTGTTTTCCGCCAAGGACATCGCGTGCGTCTCGGTTTCGAGGTTGTTGACCGTCGAATCCTTGAGGTTGACGACGCCGTCACCGCGTTCGTTCATGTGCCACACGCCGACATACCGCTCAAATGTGTTGCCGGGATCCGGCCGCGTTTCCAGAAGCGGACTCCTGTAGCACATCGTGAACTTGGTTCCGTTGTTCATCTCGGGGAGGCGTACCCAGAAGAGCGACATGCCGTTTTTGTTCCACGTGTCGATCTCATGCGGTATGATGTGGCCCTTCTCGTCCACGAAGGCGATGTCGCTGCCGTCGTAGTGGTAGAAGTCATCGTACGAGAAGCCGTTGGTGTCCTTGTCGCGGACTTCAACCAGCACCGGGAAGTTCGTGAGCGTCTCAGTTCCCGTGTAGCCCGTCACGGTAAACGGCAGGTAGCGCTCGAATTCGTTCACCACCCAACAGGAGTTCGTCCCGTCGTCGAAGAAGTGCGTGTAGTCAGAGCCAATCTTCTCGCCCGCCTCGCCACGCGTGGTGAACGTGCCTTCCATGACTTCCGTCGTCTCGTCGTCGTTGCCGTATGCGCGGAGCTTGTAGCTGTACGTCGTCCCCGCCGTCAGATTCGTAACCAAGTCCGTGAAGACGCTGTTCAAGCCAAGACCCGTCATGAACGTCGTCCAGTCCGGCTCGCCCTCGCCTGCTGCCCAGATCTTCCGCTGGACGAGGCAAGCCGTTGCTTCGCCGAGTCCAATGACCGTGCCGCCGATCTTGACGAAATCGTACCCGACATCCACGATGCCCGCAGTCTCGTCCCACTCGACCATCAGTCCGGGCAACGTCGTGAACGTGCCGATAACAGGCGTCGTGATCACCCCGTCATTGGCGACCGCACGGAGCGCATAGTTGTAGGTAGAGGCGGCTGCCAACTCACCTGCGGCGGTCTCAAAGGAAACGGTGCCAAGCACGTTAGTAATCGTCGTCCAACCCTCCGGCTCTGCCGCGCCGTCCGCCCAGCACTTCCACTGTACCTCAAATGATTCCGCATTCCCCAACGTCGCGACCTCACCGGCGACGACGACGCAGTCGTGATGGATGACCGAAAGGCCCGTCGCCGCAGTAGCCGTAGACCACGTGACCGCGAATCCAACCAACGTCGTGAAGGAACCCGACACGGGCGCGGACGCAACATCTCCCTCTCCCGCAACGCGCAGTTTGTAGCTGTAGGCGGTTGCCGGTGCCAACCCCGAATAGACAACCGAAAAGGCATCTGCAGCGACAAGCCCGTTCGTCAGCGTCGTCCATTCCGTCGGTTCGGTTCCGCCCGTCGCCCAAACCTTGCATTGAATCATGCAGTCGGGGAAGCCGCCACAGTCAGCCACCGTTCCGTCAAAGGCAACATAGTCAGAATGGATGTTAGAAACGCCCGGCGTGGCACTGGAACCGTTCACCCATGTCACCTCGGGTGGCGCAGGCGTCACGAAAGCATCGTTTTTCACCGTATCGTATTCAGTCCTGATCCAGTCGGCGCTCACGACTCCCGGACGCAGACGAACCTCGTCCATGTCGCCATTCAAACGGCGCCCTTTTTTAGCAGTGTCCTTAGACGAATCCGCATTGGCAAACACATCCTGAGTTGAGCAACCAATGCCGATATTGGCATGCTCATCCAAGTTTACGTCCATTTTAAGATTCTTGGTTTCAACAAAAGCGCCGTTGATGTAGAAGTCATAAGCCTGCGTTCCCCCGTTTGTTGCTTTTTTCCAAATGACGTCAACCTTTTTCCATGTCCGCGGGTTGCTGCTTTTCTCGGACAAAACAGTTCCCACATCAGTACCCGTCAGCACGCAATCGTTGTCGGAATTCTGTCCAAGAACACCACCGGAGAAAATGCGAACTTGTGATGGCGGATCGCCACTATCGAACTGAACACCCCATGAGGCACCGTTGTCACCCCTGCGGCGACCAAGCAAATAGGAATACGACACCTTCCCCTGGGCACGCATCCAGAACGAGGCATGAAAGTCTGTGCCGAGGGAATCGGCAACCGTACTCTTTACGCCATTCGTTGCATCAATGATAATGCCCGGCGAATGAAAGTTGTTGGTCGCGATGCGCCGAGCCTGACCGACTGCACCATCATCGACTTTTGAACCCCCAGTATTGCCTGATGCCACAGCCTTGCCGTTTAGCTCATTGATCGTTGAATCTTTAATGTCAGGATTTCTACCCTCCTCCTTCAAGTGCCAGACGCCGACATAGTCGCCCCAGGGGTTGGGATTGTCGACCTTTACGCCGTCTGCGACGTTGTAGCACATGTAGAACTTGAAGCCCTGTGTCAATTGAGGGATCCTGACCCAGACAAGCGATTCCCCGTTGTGAACCCATGTGTCGTTTTCAGATGCGAGACGGGTACCGTCCTCGGCGAAGAAGGCCACATCGTGTCCGTAGGTTGTCGTATGGGCGTTGTTCCACGCGGAAGTGTCATCGTAGTCGAAGCCGGGCATTCTCGTTTCCGATATGCGCACGAGCACCGGGAAGTTGACAAGCGTCGTCCCGTTGGTATAACTGGCGATCTGCAGCTTGATCGAATGGTTGAAGTCCGCCATCGTCAACGAATCAGCCGCGTTTGCCATCGGAACGGCAAGACAGACCACAGCCGCCATGACAAAAGACTTCAACCATCTCGAAACGGAACGTACAGGCGAAGCATCTACATGTTCTACACGTTCTACACGGCTAAAATAACCACGGCGTCCCAAATTGCCACAATCAATAAGAAGATTCGATTTCATTGTTTTTCCTCCTCTCCTTATTCAGCCCGTTTCACCTTGAAGAAGCGGCGCTTCGGCGATTTCGACGTTCCGATCGCGATCTCGGACCTGCCATCGCCCTCGACGACCTCCGAGAAGTAGTCCGGCTTGAGGTCGTTCGGCGTCTCGCCGGAGATGATCGTGTAATCGAGGTACGGCACGGTGCCGTCAACGGCGAGCCACACTTCGCCGTCCGTAAGCTCAATGGCCGTAATCTGCGGCGGCAGGAGGTTTTGCGGCACGGCAGAAAGCCTGTTGGCACGCACCGGTAGGGCGGTCGCCCCGCGACCGCCGTCGGACGCGACGGAGCGCGTCCCTCCCGTGGCAGCGGCAAGGCGGGGCTTGGTGGAACTCGCGTCGGTGATGTTGACGCCGCCGGAGATGATTCCCCAGCGGTTCACGCGTACGGGCTTGCCGTTCCGCGTGCCGGTGGGCACGCCGGCGAGGTTGCGCGTATCGACAAGGCACACGGCCCATTCGCCGCCCTTGAGCACCTCGTATTCCGCAGCGGGAATCTGGAAAACGGAATCGCGGCACTTGCCGTCCTGGGCAAGCGCCCCCGCGAGCACCACGCGGTCGCGTGATGAAACGGGCGTACCATCCGCGTTGAAACCGGTAAAAGCCGTCCCTGCGGGCGACCACACGAGCGCATAGCACTCGTCGTCCCGCACGATTGAGCCGTCGGCATAGCGGTCAGGACCAGGCGTAGAGAACCTGGCCAACTTGTCCTGCATGTTTCCGAAGACGCACGCAGAACATGTTATAACCGCCGCAACGGCCATATTTTTGGCAGTTTTAGGCATACTTTTATATACTCCTTTCTCCTCCGAAATAGACTCCCGGCGGAAAAAACGCTATATTATACCATAATTTCCCCATTAGTAAACCATGTTCATTCAAAAAAGCAAAAAGGAGGCGCATCTGCGTTTTTCACCCATGCGTTTTGAGATTGGAAACAACCAGAACAACCGGTAAAAACAACTTTGAGAGAGGTGCGCGGGCTAACTCGCCCGCGCATCTTATCCATCTATTATTGATATGGTTGTGTCGTTTTAGATTAGCCGATGGGCGCGGGCGAGTTAGCCCGCGCGCCAAAGGCAAGTTGTTTCAAATAGTTGTTTCCAATTATCACGCCCGCAAAAAGGGTGAGAAAAGGGCACTTTGAACTCGCAGAGGATGCTGTCTTCACGTGAAGGAGGCACAGTTTCCTGCCAAGCGCAACACGCCTGAAGGGACATTGGGGACTTTGGAGACTTTAGGGGACAAGGGGGAACTTTGGCTTGTTACCCCAGTACAAGCACTAAGCCCTAGAGCATGGCTTTGAAATAGTCGCACACGCGCGAGACGCCATCGGGGACGGGCACGGTGGAGAGCCAACAGGCGGCGGAGTCTTCGTCAGCCGGATCGAACCCGTGCATCCCGTTGAGCGGCTTCACGCCCATGTCGCTCGGACAGAACTGCACGCCGGCGTTCGCAAGGAAGATGGCGTCACCAAACTTGTGGTCCTCGCGCCAAATGCCGTGATGCTTCATTTCATCGTCCGTGAGCCAGTGTCCGGGGAAGTCTGCAAACGCCGCCTTGACCTTATCTTCCGACTCCGGCTTCAGCCACCAGAAACGGGCCATCGTGGAGTCGATTGCGCTTGCGTAGTCCTCACCCCATACGAGACCCGCCTTCTCAAGCGCGGCAGGCGCATCGACCGTGCCGCGCAGGGGCGTCATGCCGTGGTCGGAGAACACGGTCAACTCAAACGGCTTGCCGCCCGCGACGAGCGCATCGTGGAGGGCGCGGATGGAGTCCGCATATTTCTCCACCTTAGCCCGCAGCACGTCGTCACGCCCCACGTTGTCGTGCTGCAGGGCGTCGAATGCGGCGGAATAGACGAACGCGCGGTCCACTTCGCCCTTGCGGAACGCCTCCGCCGCGATGCGGAAGTTCTCCGTCTCCGGGAGCCGCCAGTTGGAGATGAGGTAGCGGTACCCCTTTTCGCTCCAGACATCCGCGAGGTTCTTCACCGGGGCGAGTCCGCCCTTCACGAAAAGGTCGGTCTTCTCGCAGTAGTCGAGCTTCGGAAGACGCTCCACGGGCACGCCGTAGAGTTGGAAGTACCCCGTGAAGCCGTAGAGTTTCTTGATGAGCTTGGAGAGCTGGTGGCGGATGCGTCCGCGCCGCCAGAAGGAGCGCGGCCTGAGGAACGGCGCAAGCCACTTCATCTTCCGGAACGGACTCTTCTCCGGCGCGTAGTCGTAAAAGGCAAGGTGTCCGTGGACCGACGGACGTTCTCCCGTGAGGATCGTGGGGATGGCGGTACAGCTGAACCCAAACTGCATCTCGATCTTCCGCCGGTTGGGGAGAAGGTCGCGCAGGAAACCATAGCGCTCGACCTGTTTCCACCCCAATGCGTCAATAAAAACGAAAACCTTCACCATCTCAACACCTCCCAACTCTGACCTCGTCATAGATGTCCATGAGGCGGGCGATGACGTTTGGCCAGGCGTAGCTTTCCACCGTCGCGCGCGCGTCCTCTAATATATGCGCGATGCGCTCCGGCGGGAGGGCGACGAGGCGGTCGAACGCCTCGGCGAGGCTGCCGGAGGCAGACGGATCGAAGAGCATGCCGTTTTTTCCGTCCTTCACGAAATCCGGGAGCCCGCCCACGTTCGACGCGATCAGCGGGATTCCGCGTGCCATCGCCTCCAGTGCCACGATGCCGAACGGCTCGTGTACGGACGGCAGCACGAAAACGTCCGCCGCCGCGAAGGCCGCCTCCAGCTCCGCGCTGCCCGGCGGCAGGCCGGGGATGAGCGTAAAGCGGTCACCGACGCCGAGCTCCTGCACACGCGCCTTGATTTTGTCCGCATACCATTGGGCCGTGAGCGGCCCCACGAGCGTCAGACGGCAAGCTGGGCGCGCGGCCAGCAAATCCACAAGCGCAAGCTGGTTCTTCTGGTAGTCGATCCGCGAAACGCACAGGATGTTTATGCTCGGTCGTTCGCGAAGCGGCTCAACATCTGTGAAGCGGCACTCTTGCCGCTTCAATTCCACGCCGTTCGGCAGATAGCGGACGATCCGTCCCGGATGTTTCTCCCTTAGGAGACGCTCCTCCTCGTGCGAGATGCAGATGATCGCGTTCACGCGCGCCAGCGGATCGAACCGCATCCCGAACATCCTGTCGAGAATCGCGCCGTAGGGGAACTTCCCCTTGAGCGGACGCAGCATTTCCTCCATTTCGCTCGCCGGCACGGCTGCTGCGCCGCCGTGGAGGGACATCACGCAGGGGACGCCGAGACGCTTGGCGAGCTTCACGGACGCGCATGCCAGTCGTCCGCCCGCATGGATGTGGATAACATCTGGATGGAAATCCCGCACCGCCTTGAAAAGCGCAGACGCGTATGGGCTGCCGCCTTTTTTGTCAAGTTTCAGGCGATCCACCGCCGACATTGGGAAATATGGGTAGAAATAGGGGAAGCAACTGACGCCTTCCGGCGGCTCTCCGGGCGGCTGGAGGGCCGCCGTGCAGAAGATGCGCGGTTCATGTCCGAGCTTGCGCTGTTCCGCTACGGTATGACACACGACCGTTTCCGTGCCGCCCCATTCCGCCGACGAGTACCGCCTAACGACATGCGCAATCTTCAGGGGTTTCGGCATAATGTGCCTCCTTCATAGCGAGGAGCAGGCGACTCGGAACCCGTAGATGCTGTTTCGGACATCCGGATCGCGCTTCAGGCGGTAAGCGGAGCGGCAGTCACGCGCGAAGTAGAACCAGCATCCGCCGCGCATCATGCGGAACGAGCCTGCGGGCGGCCCCTTGGGATCGATCATGGCCGCTCCAGGCACTTCAGGCTTGGCGAACCAGTCCGAACACCACTCCAGCACGTTGCCATGCATGTCGTAGAAACCCCAGTCGTTCGGCTTGTTGATGCCCACGTCATGCGTCTGGTTCTCGCTGTTCATGTCATACCAGGCCATTTCGCCCAGCAGACCGGTTCCAGCGACAGCGCCCGTACTGCCGGCGCGGCAGGCGTATTCCCATTCCGCCTCGGTCGGCAAACGCACCGCGAGGCCGGATAACGCATGGACCTTGCCGATGAATGTCTGGCAGTCCGCCCACGAAACGGTCTCGACTGGGCGTGAATCGCCCTTGAAACGCGACGGGTTTGTACCCATCACGCTTATCCACTGGGCCTGGGTCACCTCGAACTTGCCGAGCCAGAAACCATGCGTGAGCGTGACCATGTGCTGCGGCTCGTCCTCGAAACGCCCCTCTTCCGATACTGGGCTGCCCATCATGAACGAGCCGGGCTCGCACCAGATCATCTCCATCTTTGCGCCGCCTGGCAGGGTGATCGTGCGCTGCATCCCGGTCTTGAGCGGGGTATTGCCAACCTTCCCCTGCGAATTGCCCGCTTCGGCATGGTCTTCGGACGTCTTCCTTAAGAACGAAATCTTCGCGAAGTCGCGCACGGGCTCATTGATCAGCTTGGGTGAGACCTCTACTTCCAGCGTCACGCCGTCGATGTTCTCCAAGTTGGCGACTATTCGCTGCCTGCTGCCGCCGGCGGATGACGAGACGGGGATGTCGCAGATGGAGGAGAGCGAACCATCCGCCGCAAACGCGAAGGTGTGCTCGGGCATCTCGTCATCGCGAGCCACTTCCGCGTTGATGGCAAGCATCGCGTCCCGGAGCGTCACCAGCTGCCCTCCACGCGCGCCGCTGCTCCTGGGAATACGCCATTTGAGGCGCCACGGCGAGAGATGCCGCACGTCCCCGAAGTCCACGTGGATTTCCGTGGTAGGATTCCGCCACTTCACCTCCTTGGAAACGATCAATGTCTGCAACTGCAACGGCTTATCCCCGTCTGCGGCCAAGCAAAGGCCGACGCAGGCGAGTGACAGCGCGCACGCTGCCGCCCGTGCAGACCAGATTGTCGAACACGTACTCATGGACACTCCTTTTCGTTCGGGCGCACATTATACCATTTTTGCGATTCGTTCGCCAGTCCGCGCCTTCATCCGCTTCATTTCGAGAGCATTTCCTCTGGCATGTCCTTGTCCCAGATGCGCTTGAACCGCGCGCGGGCCACGGCCTCCTTGATTTTCTCCACCATCTCCGGCGTGACGAAGCCCTTTCGATGCTCGTCCGTGTAGAAACTCGCCACGAGGCCCTTCTTCTTAAGGCCAGAAGCGTTGTCTTCCTCATATTCCTTCAGCAGCCGCCCGCCTTCGCCTTCGCCGATAAAGATGAAGGGGCGGTCCTTCTTGTGGTGGTACTTGAAGTACCACTTCATGGCCGCCTCCATGTCGTCGGACGAGGCGACGAGCGGTGAAAACACGCGCGCGAGGCCGCTGAATTTGCCATATCCGACTTCCATCCTGGCGTAATCCTGCATCATACTGACGTTTGCAAGTTTCGTGTACAGGTCGTTCTGCACGTAGATCAGGTCTGAAGGGATGGCAAACGCGCGAACCGGATCATCGCGGATCAACCAGTTCTCCACATAATCGTATGGGGACATCGTATGACATCCCAGCAGCAAGGTGAGCGCGGCAAGCGCAAACTGCGTAACTATCTTCATCTATTCTCCTTAGGCGGCGACAATTATACCATATTTTTCGCCGCGCGTCCCCAATCGCGTCAAGGGTAGGAGAGGATTTTGAAAAAAGCAATCAAAGTTATCCTAATGTTCATTCCAGCGTGAAGCGTAGACGGCGGGCTACACGGTCATGTACCACCTCGTCGGAACGTTGGCATATTTCCGTATAATCTGCTGGAGTAAACCTATACTCGTCAGTTGACGTCGCATGAGATGCGCTTCAGCACTGTAAACACGGGCTGAAATCGTTCTTTGGTCTTTCACCCTCTGGGTGAGGCGAAAATCCCTGTCCAAAGTGAAGCGTGGTGCCTCCTTTTTTCGTATAATGTGCGTTGAGAAAAAACCACTCACACGAAAGAAAGGAAACACCACGACATGAATGATAGCACAACTCAGCTCTGGCTGCAAGTGCCGGAACCGTCGGATCTCGTAAAGGCGTTCGGGGGTGCGGTGGACGTACCGGCGTTCGGCGGGCGTCTCGAGGTCAACTGGGCTCCCGGAGCCCGCGTCACCTCGGTGGGCGGGCTCGTCTACTTCGCGACGATCCTGAAGGCGACGGGGCTGTTCGACAGGCTGTGCGCGGACTTCCCCGTCGAATACGCGAGCAACAACGCCAGCTCGAAGCGCGACATCGTCGGCACTGCGGTTCTTGCGATTCTGCTCGGGAAGACGCGGTACGTCCACATCGAGGCCATCCGCCACGACGAGGCCGCCAAGGAGCTGCTCGGCCTTGACGAGATCGTCTCCGACGCCACCGTGCGCAGGGCGTTCAAGAGGGGCTCGGAGCGGGAGCTGGACGAGTGGCTGTCGCGCCACGAGCGCGAGGTGTACGAGGTTCTCCTCTCGTTCAAGTACATCCTCGACATCGACAACACCGTCAAGCCCATCTACGGCCATCAGGAAGGGGCGGAACTCGGATACAACCCCATAAAGCCGGGACGCCCGAGCCACAACTACCACTCGTTCTTCATCGGCAGGGCGAGGATCTCGCTTGGCGTGGAGGTGCTTCCTGGCAAGCAGCACTCCGGGCGGTGCGGCATGAAGCGGCTGTGGGCGCTCATAGACTCGCTTCCCCCGCACCTGTGGCCGTCGCTTCTTCGCGGCGACGTCGGGTACGGCAGCGACGCCGTCATGTGCGAAGCGGAATCCAGGGGAATCGCCTACCTCTTCAAGATCAGGCGTTCCACGCACGTGAGGAGGCTTTTCAAGTCCCTCGCGGACGGTGCGGGGTGGAGCGACTGCGGCTTTGGATGGCAGGCGATCGAAGTATCCCTCAGGCTTGACGGCTGGGCGAGGGGCAGGCGCGTGCTTTTCATCCGCAGACCGGCGGAGAAGAGGGTCGAGGTGGTCGAGCCGAAGAGACGAAGGAGGAAGATGACGCCGTCTCCGAAGGACGGCGTTGTCGTTCCGACCGTTCCCGGACATCTGAAGCAGGGGGAGTTCGAGTTCGTGAAGGACTTCAAGGGGCGCGAGTGGGACTACTGTGTGCTCGTCACGAACGACGCGAGTATGGACGCGGCGACCATCTCGCAGCTCTACCGCGACAGGGGCGACTGCGAGAACAACTTCGACGAGTTCAAGAACCAGTGGGGCTGGGCGGGGTTCACCACCCACAAGCTGAAGCCATGCAAGGTGATGGCGCGGCTCATCGCAATCGTCGCCAACTGGTGGAACGTGTTCTGCCGCCTTGCCGATCCGACAGCCCACCGCGAGGCGATAACCTCGCGCCCGGCGTACATGTCGATCATGGGCCGTATCGTCGAGAGCGGGCGAAGGCGAACAATCCATCTCACTTCCACGCATGCTGATTCGACGCTGATTCAGCGGGCATTGGACACGGTCGCGGCGTTCTTCAGGTGGCTCGGTTCAACTGCCGGGCAGTTGGACGAAAAGACGCGCTGGACAATCGTCGTCCGCTGCGCTTTTCGCAGAATCCTGCTTCCCGACCCCGCATTGAAACCCTTGTACGCGCTCAAGTAGCGCGTCGGACGCATTTCGATTGGATGAAACCCGGCCTTGCAAGCGAAGCCGGGCGGGCGGCTTTGTCACGCCGCGGAAAACCACCTCAACTAAGGGTCAACTGACGATTTTAGGGTAAATTGAAGGCGTTATACTGGTACACTTCGTCCCTGCCGGCGGCACGATGGCCGAGGTCGAATACAAGCCTGTCTGAGAACAGGACGCCGTTGGGGGCGAGGGAACCGAAGACATTCTTGCATTCCTTGGTGACCACGCTTTCAGGCTTGCCGTGGAAGGCCTGCTTGGCCATGGCCTTGAGCGCCATTATGATGTACTCCCTGGCCGATACAACTTGGACATTGTTGTCCGGGAAGGCGTTGCGCATCATCTGGGCGCAGCGAGTCGCCATTCCGTCGAGTCCCGCAAGGAACTTCTTCTCGGGATTGGCCAACGTGGCGGTACGGCTCGCGAGGAGGTGGACTAGGCGTCCGAGGTCGTCCGTCTTGTCGAAGTATGCGCCGTTCGCGTAGTTTAACGCGAAGTTCTCGAACTTTTTCTTGGCCACCACGGGGGTGTCGTGCTTGAGGGCCGTGATGTCGCCGAGGGCCGTTTCGAGGTGTTTGGCGAACTGGTCATCGGGGATTTCAGCCGCAAAGGAAATCTCCGCCTTGACGAGACGGGCGAGTTCGGCCTTGTCTATTTCTCCGGAGGCGTACTTCTCGGCGAGTGCGACGACGGCGTCGCCGCGGAGGTCCGCCCTGGAGGCGAAGGTGATGTTCTCGGCAGTGCGCGTCTCGTTGACGACCATCCCCATAATCTCGGCTTCCTCCATGTACATGTCAACCATCTTGGAGAAGACGTTGTCGATGTCGTATGCCGAGACGGGCTTCATGATCGGGGCGCCCTTCGCATCCACGAGCTTCGTGACGGTCCAGATATTAGTCTCCTCGTCCTTGGAGATTTCCGTCATCGGACGCTTCGCGCCGGCGACGGCCTCGTAGAGGGCGAACTTGCCATACATCTCAAGAGCCTTGCGGATCTTCGGCTTGATCTCGTCCTCCTTGGCAAGGAGAAGCTGCTGAACCTTGGTCTCGATGGTCTCTTCGATTATCTCCTCGTCGGTGATGCCCTGCTTGGCGAATTCGGCGCGAATCTCCGCCTCGCAGGATTTGCGGGCCTCCTTGGCGTAGGGCTCGCGGACTTCATCTGCGATACACTTGAACTCGGCAGGGTGTTGCGGAGAGCGGCAACCTTGGCAACTTGGTCAAGCTGCCAGTTGAGTTCGGCAAGATTCGGCGGATTGGCCTTAGCGAGCACCGCCTTGAACTCATCTACCACGGCGGCGACCTTGCCGGCGTTGGGGTTGTCCTTGTAGCCGCCGGTTATCCTAGCCTCCGCCGCCCGCTGAGCCTCGATTATGGCCTGCGCGTCGAGCCAGTTGTCGTACTGCGCCTGGAGCGTCTGCGTGAGGCGCGAAAGGGTCTTGCCGCGGAACATGTTCGTAAAGAAGTTACCGCTTGCGAAGCGGACGTTCACCTTGCCGTCGTCAAACCTGACGTTGAACGTGTTGCCGTTGGTCGTGCTACCCATGACGGTGATCTTCCCGCCCACGGGCGCCTCCCCCTGGAGGAAGTGGTCCGCGAACGAGACGTCTGCAATATGATCTACTTTGATAGCCATTGTTTTGCTCCTTCCTGTTTTCTTTGCCCTGTTTACACGCCACCGGGCAAAAGGTTACACAAGTGTACCAAACAGTCTGGATCTTGTGCATAACAATTTTCCCTCTTGTGCCAAGTAAGAGGATATGGCATAATAAACGGACACGGCGAATAAGTCTTACTTGAGGGAAATAATGAAAAATATACTTCTTGCCTCTGCGGCACTTTTTTGCGCGGCGCTCTCCGCAACCGCCGGCGAACGCGGCATCTTCGGGCTATACGGCGATACGCCCGACGCCAAGCACGCCTGGGCAGTGCATGACTTCAATCGCCCCTACCCCAAGCAGGTCGAGACGCCTCCCGGCAAGCCGCCGTCCGACGCTATCATCCTCTTCGACGGCACGCAGAAGAGCGTCGACGAAAACTGGTGCGACAGAAAGGGCAACCCCACGAAGTGGCATGTGAAGGACGGCCTGTTCGTCTGTACGCCCGGTTCCGGCCTCGCCTGCACGCGGCGCGCGTTCGGCGACGCCCAGTTCCACGTCGAATGGCTCAGTCCCGTCGCGGACGCGAAGAAGCACGGGCAGCTCGGCGGCAACTCGGGCGTGATCCCAATGGGCCGGTACGAAATCCAGATCCTCAACTCCTACGACCCCGACCCCTCCGCAGACGTCGAGCGCAACTACCCCGACGGCATCGCGGCCTCGGTCTACGCGCAGAACCCACCCCTCGTCAACGCAAGCCGCCCCGCCGGCGAGTGGCAGACGTACGACATCATCTTCCACCAGCCCATCTGGAAGGACGGCAAGGTCCTCCACCCAGGCACCGTCACCGTGCTCCACAACGGCGTGCTCGTGCAGGACGCCTGGGAACTCGAGGGCATGGCCACGCACCGCGTGCGCATCCCGCTGCGGCAGCACGCCACGAAACTTCCGTGGATGCTCCAGGACCACGGCGATCCCGTCCCTTTCCGCAACATCTGGATCCGCGAAATCCCCTCGCGCTGGGACAACACCACGCACTCCGAGATGTCCGCAAAGGAAGAAGACGTGCGCGCCCTCCGCGAGAAGACCGCCGCCGCGCTCTTCGCAAAAATCGACTTGAAGGTTCCCGATGCCAAGAACGTCAACGGCATCCTCGAGGTGCTCTCCTACTCGAAGAAGCCCGAATACCTGAAGGCCGCACAGTCGCTCTGCGCCGGATACGACGCCTGGCTGAAGGCACTTCCTCCGGACAAACTAGCGGCAAACAAAAGGTACATCGACGGCACGCTCAAGGGTTTCAACGTGCTCATCCGCAATAAGGTCATCGGAGCCAACGACTATCCGCTCCGCGCCACCCTTGAAAACTTCTCACAGAAAAAATGAGCCCCACACTACATAGAACCAATTGCAAAATCTTTCAACATGTATGTAGATATTCTACATGTTCTACATGTTCTACATGGACATTAAAATCTTCTACACGGACTTAAAAATCACCCCTAAGGAACAACCAATGAAAACAACTCGTCGATCGTTTCTCGCATCCGCCACGGCCGCCGCCGGACTCGTCCCGCTCGCCGGCTTCCCGGCTGTCGTCTCTCGCCGCAGCCCCAACTCCATGCTCTCGCACGCCTGCGTCGGCACGGGCAACATGGCGCTCGGCGACCTCAATGGACTCCGCAGCCATCCCAACATCCACATCACCGCGCTCTGCGATGTGGACGCGAATTACCTCGCCCGCGCCAAAAAGCTCTGCCCGGACGCGCGCGTCTACCGCAACGCGCACGAGATGTTCGAGAAGGAAGGCAACCGCATCGACTCGACCAACGTCTCCACGCCCGACCACTCGCACGCCGGGTACGTCCTCGACGCGCTCGCGCGCGGACTCAACGTCTACGGACAAAAACCCCTCTGCCACGACCTCGCCGACTGCCGCAAGATCGAGAAGCTCGCCGCCGAGAAGAAGGCCGTCACGCAGCTGGGCACGCAGATCGCCGCTTGGCCGTGCGACCGCCAGACCGTCGCATTCCTGAAGAGCGGCCTCATCGGCGAGCTGAAGCACGTCTGGATATTTTCCAATCGCGGCGGACACACCACGGCCGACCACACGTGGCCGCTCGCCGAAGCACCCGTGCCAGAAACTCTCAACTGGAAATCGTGGCTCGATGGTGCGCCGTTCCGTCCGTATGTGCCGAAAGTATACCATCCCGGTAAATGGCGTTTCTGGCGCGACTTCGGCACGTCGTGGCTCGGCGACCTCGGCCTCCACCTGCTCAGCCCCGTCTGGATCGGACTCGGACTCGGCACGGCCGGCCCCACGTCCGTCACCGCCGAAGTGCCCGTGGAGCCGGAGCCGCTGCGTACCCAGTTCTGGCCGCGAATGTCGCACATCACATGGGAGATGCCCGGCTGCGCGGCGTCCGGCGGCAAGCCGTTTCCTATAGAATGGTGCGACGGCAACCTCGCGGATCCGAAGATCACGGCGAAGACGCCCGCGAACTACCTGCCGCGTCCGGAGTTCAAGGAACTGTTCGCGAAAAGCTCCATCGGCAAGCAGCCCCTTCAGGGGCGCGTGGTCGAAGGCACGGAAGGCTGGCTCCTCTCGGTCCACTACGACAAACCTCCGGCCATCGTGCTCAAGAACGGCGGCGCGGCGCCCGCGCTGCCGAAGGTGGGCAAGGTGCCCTCGCACTGGCACGAATACATCAACGCCTGCCTGAAGGGCGGCACGACCACCAGCTCATTCTCGTGGGCCGGACGCCTCTCGGAAATGGTGCTGATCGGCAACGCCGCAATGTCAAAGCCCGGCGTGAAGCTCGCCCTACCTCTTACTGTATAAATGCGTCAAAACTCTACGCCAGCCATCGACCCCGTCTAGTCCGCATATCGCAAGCATCCACATCTTCCCCTCGGGGCGGTACGATTCGCCGGGCGCAAGGATGAGCTCTTCCTCCGGCGTGAACCTCGCGTCCGGGTGCTGGCTGCGATCACCGTCCATGATGTGGTACTGGATGAGCGTGGCGAGCGGCGCGAACGACACTCCGCCGTAGTACGCACCGTCCGACTTCCTGAACCAGGCGTCGCGCAGCGGGGCTTTCCAGAGGTTCGGCACCGTCTTGATCTGCATCGCGAGTTTGTCCGCGAAGTACGGCGCATACTCTCTGAAGTAGAACGATCCGACGTCGATTGGCGCACCGCCAACGTTCTTCGCTTCAACGAGCTCGCAGAGAAAACGTGGACTATCCGCATACAGCGTGATCGCATGCTTCAGCGAAAACCTTCCTCTGTTCGCGCAGTCGCCCTCCGCCGTTACGAAAAGCGTCCCGCCTTTTTTGGAAGGCTTCCATTCCACCGCAGTCACGCGAGTCGCGTCATACCATCGCAACGCCCCGCCCAAACTCTCGTTCAGCATACCAGTGTAGCTGCCGAGATCGATTCCGTTGAGCGAGACGCTGTCGAGCATAAACCTGCCGCCGATTTTGCCGCGCAGGACAAGCCCAGCACCGTTGGAAAGCACGTAGGTGCCGCCATCGCGACGGAGCGCGACGCGATTTGTGGACGAGACGTCCGACTCCCCGAAAAGTGCAAAAAACTCGTTTGCCGTCAAGCCTTCCTTCTTTTTCAGCACATGACGTTCGACAGGCAGTGAGATTTTTGCACCAGAAGCGACCTCCTTGTGGAGACGCGTAAACATCTCGGTAATTTCGGGATAGACGTCACCGTTCTCGTTGATTAGCCCGTAGTTGGAGTCCTCCGGGAAGGCGTCGCTGATTCCTGCGGCAGGTTCGTCCACCCACATGAAGTAGTCGTATCCTACAAAGAACGGAAGCGACAACATCGTCCGCGCAAAGAGTTCCGTCGCCTGCGTACGTTCGCGTTGTGTACGGAAGCGCTGCCCGGCACCGCCGGTGCATGGAAGCCCCGAATCGAGCGCGGGGAAGCTCCACTCGGTGACGAGCATCGGTTTCTTGACGTAGCCGTACTGACGCGTGAACGCATCCGCCACGCACTCTGCCTTTGCCGAACTGCTCATGTACACGACGCCCCGGTCGATGTCTGCCCACGGATAGATGTTGAACGTCACGAGGTCGCAGTACTTGCCGGAAACCTCCCACACGACGGGATGCGCGCCCCAGAATCCGGCAAAACGCGCGCCCATCACGATGTGGTTCGGGTCGTGGCGGCGGATCGCCTCGCACGACACGCGGAAGTAGATGTCTGCCGCGAGCTTCAGGAACGCCAGTTTGTCGTCATCTGAGGGATTACCCTTCACGCCGCGCTCCGCGAGGAACTTGCGCTGGGCGACCTTCGCGCTGTGAGTATCGGGAAGCTTCGCCACTTCGTCGAAGAGTCCAGTATCGCTGCGCCCGCGTCCCCACCACGCGAGCTCGTTGTCGATGAAGTAACCGAAGAGCCACGGGTCGTCACGATGCGGGGCGCAGCCGGTGCGCGCCTTCCAGTCAGCCCACTCCTCGAACTGCGGATGGAACACGTTCGGGAAGGCGGAGCACGGACGGCCCTCGTTGGGGCAGATGTAGAGGTCGGGACGATTCGGATTCCTGCACAGACCATCCCCGATGGAGAGGAACACGGTATGGACGAGTCCCCTGTGCTTGAGCGCGGGGTCGCATCCCGCCCCGAGGAGATTGAAACCCCACTTCTTCAAGCGGGCGAGCGTATCTTCCTCCCAATCCGCCTTATTCGGGAACTTCCGCTTGTTCACCTCAAGATGGATGCTTCGCTTCGTACGCTGGCTGTAGTGCCCCTGGTACTTCACATGGTCTATACCTAGCAGCACCATGCCCCTTCCGAGCGGGTCGATCACGCGCCAGCGGCCTTCCTTCACCACAAGGCGGAAGAATCCCGTCGCCTTGTCCCTGACGTCCGTGAGGAAGCTGCTGCTCGCGTAGGTGGGAATTTCGCGCTTTTCTTCCACAAAAGATGCACATGTGAATGGCCAGATGATAAACGTACCGCGAAACGAGCCGACGGCATGAAATGCCGGCCGACCGCACGCGACCGCCTTACGGGGCGAGGCGTCCCGCCGAGCCGCCGCAGGAAGCTCGTATGCGCATGAGAAGAGGACTTCGCCGGAGGATTTCTTGATTTCGCCGATGATCACGCGCGCCGTGCGATCTAGCCGGAGGGACACATCGTATGCCTCGCCGTAATTCCATTTTTCCCTGTGTACACGCCGTAGGCACTTGAGCTTGTCGATGTCCTGCGAGAGCCACACGCCGTCGCGCATTTCGCACAGTTCAAATGTGTGCTTCTCGGGGCCATCCTCCGGCGGCGAGCGCACGAGCGCGACGTGCCAGAAGTTCCTGTCGTCATCGTGGATCGCGACGCCTAGCGTCGCCCATCCGGTCGTGCCCGCGCCCTCTGGACGCACCTCCGCCTCGATGCTGACCTCCTCAGCGCGCGGATGGTCCACCAGTGCGAACGGCGACGAGCCGTCGGTCTTCAGCGTCCGTGAATCCGCGTCGTACGTCCACGCAAGCGGATTCATCACCAGTCCCGCCGCCATCGCGGCAGCGGGAAGAAATGCAAACGCAAGCCCGGCTACGAGCGGGCCAAGAGCGTGGCCGCGCATCGTCCTACTCCAGCGGAGCGCAGTTGACACCCTGAGCGAGAAGACGCTTTCTGTGCGTCTCCATGCGAGCGCGGAAATTTGCAAAGTCAGGTTTCTTGTCGCCAGTCCACACCGCCTCTGCGAGGGCGCACGAACGCGGCCACATCTTCCAGTCGAGGTCGTACTCGTTCCAAGTGTATTCGGACCAGTTGTTGCCCTGTCCGCCGAGGATGTGTCCGCGAAGCTCAGGCGGGATGCCTTCGCACGGATTGAACGAATGGCATTTCTCGAGCGTGACCTTGCCGCCGATGTACTGGAACGGATCGTCCTTGAGGCCCTGTCCGTAGTCGATGTAGCAGTGCGTACGGGGTGTCATCACGAGGTCGTGTCCGCGCTTCACGCACTCGAGCGGCGTGAGGAATTTGTGCCCGGCACCGCCGCCGCCCGCGCGCCAGCTCATGCCGATCGCGCTCTTCGGGACGTCGCCGAGGAGGTACTCGTCCCAGCCGATGGGACGCCGTCCGCGTGCGGCGAGGAACTTGACGAAGTGCCGCGTGATCCACGGCTGCAGGCCGTGGACGTCGGCGATACCCTCCTTCTTCATGCGGGCCTGGCATTTCGGACACGTCTTCCAGCGGTCCTGCGGACACTCATCGCCACCAATGTGTACGACGTCGCCGGGGAAGAGCTTGCACACGTAGTCGAGGACATCCTCCATGAATTTCACCGCCTTGTCGTTGCCGATGCAGAGGACATCTTTCTCGATACCCCACGCGCAGAGCGGTCCCTTGCCCTTCAGACGCTCGGGGAAGCACGCAAGCTCAGGACAGGCCGAGAGAGCTGCATAAACATGCCCCGGAAGCTCAATTTCTGGAATTATGACGACGTGGCGCTCCGCCGCGTACGCGAGGATTTCCTTGATGTCCGCCTCGGTGTAGAAGAACGGACCGTACTTCTCGCCGTTGAGGAGGTGCGAGTAGTCCTTCATGTTCACGTGCGGACGCGTCCCGTGCTTCGCGCTCGCCGCGCGGACGGATGCATGGCGCGCGAGTTCCGGGTAGCCGGGAATGTCGAGCCGCCATCCCTGGTCATCGGTGAGGTGCCAGTGGAGGCGGTTCATCTTGTGCTGCGACATGACGTCGATCACTCGCTTGATCTTCTCCTTGCCGAAAAAATGGCGGCAGTCATCGACGAGGAGCCCGCGCCACTTGTACTGCGGCGCGTCCTTGATCTCCACGCACGGGAGGGTTTTCTTCCCCGGCGACTTCAGCTGCGCAAGCGTCATCTTCGCGTAGAACGCGCCCGCCGCGTCGGAACTGCGGATCGTCACGCCGTCCTTCTTGACCGACAGCTCGTAGCCCTCCGGCGGGATGGACGCCACCTGCTCGAACTTCGGTTTGCATTTCGCGGCACATTCGCCGCCAGTCACGGACATCTCACGCGGCGCAGGGATTATCGCCGGTCGCGCGGAATCCGCTGCTGTCGCGGCTTCCGCCATAAGGACGGTACATGCCGACAAGGCCAATCTCAATGACTTCATTTTGTTCCTTTCTTTTTTCTCACCTGCATGAAGGTGTAGGGGGGCATGGCGTTTATTTTACCAAATAATTTCCTTCTCAGCCAAAGAACTTGGGGAACTGGTCGCGGGCGAAGTAGGACGGACAGGTGAGGACGTGACGGCAACGGTCTTCACGCCCGTCACGTCCCTGATCACGTAGATGATGGCCTTGTTCTTTATCTTTGAAGCGTCTACCGTATCGCGTTCGTAGCCGACGTCCTCCTTGAGCACCGATTTCGCGGTTTCGACGTAGTTGGCGATAACCTTCTGCATGACCTCGTGGCGGGCGGACCTAAAGAGTTCCTCGGCCTTGGCGACTCCCTTCTCGAGGGCTTTCATGATGTCATTCGCGACCACTATCTTCCCACCTGCGACGGCGATGCCGTTCTTGCGGATGTCCGTCAACGCCGCCTTCATCTTTTCGATGTCGCTTTGCAGCGCGTTGAACTCGTCCGTACCGATGGTGGCGGAGGGGTTGCTTCGGAAGGCGTCAATCCTCTCCGCGAGCGGGCGCAGCTTGCCGGACACCTCCTCGTTCACGGTCGCAAGCGCGTCCGCCGTACCGTGCATCGCCAGCGCCTGACGCGGCAGCAGCTCGTCAACCTTGGCCTTGAGGATGGCCTTGACGTTGGGATCCGCGTTCTCGCCCTGGGCCGCAAGATGCAACGCGAAGTCCCTCATCTGACAGGCGAGATCGAACCTCGGATTCGCCTGCCGGATTTTCTCCTCGTTGCAGGACATCGCGTACAGGCTCTTGCCGAGTTGCGCAAGGAGGTCGGAGAGATCTTCCTGCGACTTGACGGCGGCGGCGATCGCCTTGCCGACTTTAGTTGATGCGTCGAAGTTCCCATTCTTGTCGAACGCCTCCGCGAGCTGTTTGCCGGTGAACTTGTCGAGCTCCTTGAGCGTATTCTTGGCCGTATCGGCCGTCTTGGCGAGGAGCTTGAGCGAATCGGCGCTCAACGCGCCATCGCTCACGAGTTTCTGAAAGGTCCTGTTGATCTGCTTCCCGCTGAGGCTCTTCGTCGAGTTCTTGGCGTCCTTCATGAGCAGAACGTCCAGTTGGGACACCATCTTGCCGGCGGCCTCCAGCTCCGGCGCAACCACCGCGTTCGCACCCGCCTGCGCCTCTTGAGGCACCTGTGGCGCATTCTTCGGCTTCGCGGCTTCGGTGCCGCGAAGGAAGTAGTCCATCGACACGTTGTTAATGTTCACGTTTTGTATCGGCATGGATTGTCTCCTTTTAACTTTTCATCTTGTTTACACGCAAGACGATCAAAGGTTACAGTCGCATCTACGATTTAGGCAGAACGGCATCGTCATACCCCTTTAACGACACTTTTTTAGCCGCAGAAATCAAAAAGCCCGCAAAGAACTCTTCTTTGCGCCCTTTGCGTCCTTTGCGGCTAAATAAAAAAAGAAAGCCGGCGGCGCCCTACTCTCCCGCGGGCGAGTCCCGCAGTACCCTCGGCGAAGAGGCCCTTGACTTCCGTGTTCGGAATGGGAACGGG
>CACZAK010000002.1 GCA_902779075.1 uncultured bacterium
TTCGACCTCTTTGGTGTCACGGCTCGAACTGCCGGTATTGCCGTTAAGCCCCAATGTTTTCCCAAGCATCCCGTCGAGATTCTTCCCACCTTTGCTTGCATATTCCCATTCGGCGTCTGTTGGCAGCCGGAACACCTTCCCGCCTAACTGCGCCTTGAACTTCGCGGTAAGCTTCTCGCAAAATGCTTCCATTTCCGAAACCGTTATATTACCGACAGGCGTATCTTCCAATTCCTTTGGCGCTTCCTTCCCATTTTCCATTATCGCGTACCACTGGGAATACGTGACTGGGAATTTTCCGAGCATGAAGTCTTTCGTCAGCTTCACTCGGTGCAGCTTGCGTTGTTCTCTGTTGGACGCAGATCCCCATGTTTTCCAGCTTTCATATCCCATCATAAACTCACCGGCAGGGCATTTGATCATCTCAAGATCGATTCCCTGGGCGAGAGGAAACTTTTCCGTTTGAATGCCGGACGCCCCAACCTCCGCCTTGTATTCGTCTATGAGCTTGTGAAACAGTTCGCCATCCTCATTCTTGGCGGCTCCGCGAAGCGCAGTCTCGATCATGTTTGTGACGATTTGCGGCGGGATGTCGGGGATTGCCGCCTTAAGGCTATGGAGCGTTTCGATTGCCTTGTCGAACGCGCCCGCTCGAACGTAGAGATTGAGCGCCCCTTTCATCAGAAGCAGCTTTACCGCCTCCGACCACCTCCGCGCGCGTCTTTTTGCCGCTCTTGAGGGCGTTCTGGTCTTCGCGCATGAGGCCCATGACCAATGGCTCGACCTTTTTTGTCTGTTCAAGGGTCGGCATGGCGTTCACCATCGCGACGCCAGCAATCAACCCGCCTAATATGACTTTTGTACATTTCATTTTCTTTTCTCCTGTTTCTTTATCCCGGCAGAACTCCCGCCGACACATGAAGAATCGCATCGGCGGCGGAAGTTTGACACTAAAAAGCAAAATTATTTCTCATCGGAGAATTCCTCTTCGATGATTGCGGCCATCTGCTCTACGCGGGACTTGATTTTATAGACTGTCGCCTTGGTAACGCCAAACTTTGCAATGACATCGTCCAACGGCATCTCGTCTTCGACGTATGCACGGTAAACTGCGCGAGACTGCGCGGACATCGCCGTCTTCGTGAGCACATGTTCGATGGCGCTCTGATGACGTGCCAGCCGCCACTTCATGTCTATCTGTTCGGCCACGTCCGCCGGAACGGCGGGCTCAACGTCGTCGATGTTGACAAGCGCCCCCGCCCCCCGCGCCTGGTCTTTCCGGTAGAGCGATACGAGATGCCGACGGATCATCGTCGCCAGGAACGCGCGGAAACTTCCCATGGAAGGATCATATCCGCCTGTCTGCACCACATTGACCAGTTTCAGGAATATGTCCTGTGCCACGTCGTCGGGATCATGTGAGCTGTCATGATATGCGGCAAAACGCTTGATCGCCGGCTCGTACAGCCCGAAGAACCTTACCCACGCCGTCTCTCGCTCGCCCGTCACCTGCACGGCGATTTTCCTCAGGAGCGTCGCCGATGTTTCTGGAAACGCGCTCACTTGCCAACCTCCTCCGAAGGGAACAAGCCTGACGCTGAAAAGAGTTCGCTGAAGTTGTCGTCCGCAGGCGGTGGTGGTTGCTTTGTATCGGAACGGAACGCGACAACGACCGCTACGGCGACAGCGGCAGCCGCAGCCCCCGCAAGCGCCAGCGCAACACGGCGTTTCCGGTGGGGCGGTGCTTCCGACGTCTCAGACTTCTCCTGATCGGCGGCTGGGGTGCGCTGTAGTGTTTCGACGAGTTCCGAGAGGTTCGTCGGACGCTCCGCCGGATTCACTGACAGGAGGCGCGGCAGCACGTCGATCCAGCGATATTCAAACGTCTCCAGCAGCTTGAACACCTTGGAGTTGGGCTCATACCAGATTCCCGTCAGCAGATAGACGAACATGACGCCCAGCGAGTACGAATCCGACGCAGGCGTCGCCTCTCCGCCCCAGGCGACTTCGGGCGCCATATAGCCCCGCGTCCCCATCACGAGGTGATCGGCCGTCGTGGCGTCCGACGCAATCGTGTTGACGGCCTTGACGTCAGAGCGCAGACGTTCCGAGAAAATGCGTGAAATGCCGAAATCGGAAAGAACGACGTGCCCGTCCGAAGAAAGGAGGACGTTGCCCAGCTTGATGTCGCGGTGGACGATGCCCTGTTCGTGGATGTAGTCGATGGCGGAGGCAAGCTCCGCAAACCACCCAAGGATGCAATCCTCGTCGAGTTCCTCCGTTTTGACGTCCAAGAGCGTATGCGGGCTGCCGTCCTCTGACAATACAAGGTCCATCACGAAATACGGCGTGCCGGTCGTTTCGTCGAAGCTCAGATCGAAGACCCGCACCAGATGCGGGTCATGAAGGCGCGCAAGTATCTTCCCTTCGGCCAGAAACTTGTTTTTCAGCACATCGACGTGCCCGTTCTCGAGCGTAAAGGACTTCAACGCATAGCGTACGCCAAGCTGTTCGTGCTCGACCTCGTACACAGCCCCCATGCCGCCCTCACCAAGAAGGCGGATTATACGGTAAGCACCGATTTTATGTCCGGGGGCAAAGGTCATTCTTCCAATCCGTTCTGCCACTTGCAGCCGAACCGAATACCAGCGTTTAGCGGAAGCGCCATTCGAGGATGCCGCCGGACCAGCCTTGCTGGAGCTTGATGTTCAGGCGGACGGCCTGCGCCTTCACAGGCGCAGGGAAGTCGACTGTGCAGAACTTGTCCTTGGCGATTGGGCCTTCGGCTGCAATATCCTGCCACGGCGCGTTCTTCGCAGGACGCCACTGCACCTTCCAGGACGCGGGGAGGCGGCAACGCCCCTTGGCGCCGTCGTCGAACCAGTAGACGTCCACGCCCTTGACTTCCTCCGGCGAGGAGAACTCGCACGCGACCCATTCGTCCGTGCCGCAGTGGTCCCAGAACGTGAAGCGCGGGATGGACTCGTCGTTGGATGCCTTGGGCAGAACGCCGTCGCACATCGCACCGACGCTGTCCTTCGGGAAGCAATGCGACGCCGACATCTTGAAGTCGGACGCGGCGTTCTCGTCCTTCGCCTCCGTCGGGAAGAACACCTGCATCTCGCCCGCGCCGCGGTGACACCAGGCGAAGTACGGGACGAGCGTGAGCGTCGTCGCCTCCTTGCGGACGCCGGACTTGAGCCCGCGGCGGAGCGAAACCGCCGGCGCCGTGAGCGCGGGATAGACGTTGCCGAGGATGTTGCACGTCGTGGGCGTGAACGCCGCGTCGGCAGCGAGGACCTTGTCGAGCACATGCCCGCCGTTGTCCACTCCCTCGGCGCAGTAGAGGATCGGGCCGACCTCCACGGCAAGGCGGCCGCGGTCGTTCACCACCGCGTCGTGCGCCTTGATGCGCCGCACGGGCATGTTCATGCACACTTCGACGACGTCGCCCTTCTTCCATGTGCGCGTGATGGGGCAGTAGCCCTTCTGGGGCGTGAACGCGAACGGCTGGCCGTTCACCTTCACCGTGAAGTCCTGAAGCGAGCCGGGCACGGTCTGCACATAGAGGTCGCTCGGCACGGGGCGTCCCACGCACCATCCCGGCACGCGGACGTTGAGCGTGAAGTCCTTGGCTCCCGCTTCCGTGATCTCGATGCGCGAAAGCCCCTTCCACGGATACTCCGTCTCCTGCCTGAGCGCCACGCGGCCGCCCTTGAGGTCGAGCTTTGCGTCGCTCGCGACGAACAGGTTCACGTAGGCCGCGTCGCCGCGCGTCGCGTACGCGAACTGCGCGATCTGCGGGATGAAGCGCACGATGTTCACGGGGCAGCAGCTGCACCCGAACCACTTGGAGCGCCTGTAGCCGCCGCGCGACGCCTGCGGGTTCGGATAGAAGAACTCGTCGCCGCCGAGCGAGATGCCGCTCAGGAAGCCGTTGTAGATCACGCGCTCAAGGACGTCGACGTACTTCGCGTCGCCGTACATGAGGAACATCCTCTGGTTCCAGAGGGCGTTGCCGATGCCGGCGCACGTCTCGAGGTACGCACGCTCGTTGGGCAGTTCGTAGTTCGCGCCGAACGCCTCGCCGCGGTGGCGGGCGCCGACGGAGCCGTTGAGGTGGAGCTTCTTCGAGACGACGTTCTCCCAGATCGCGTCGATGGCCTTCACGTATTCGGCGTTGCCCGCGAGCGCGGCGACGTCCGCCATGCCGCAGTAGAGGTAGGTGGCGCGCACGGCGTGCCCCACGGCCTCGCGCTGCTGCGTGACGGGGATGTGGTTCTGGTTGTACGAGCCCTTCGCGCCGAGCTCACCGCCCTTCACGAGGGCGCCGCTCTGCGCGAACACCTTGCTCTCGCCGAGTACGCCCTGCCCGCGCCTGTCGAGCAGAAACTTGGCGAGCCGGAGGTAGCGCTCCTCGCCCGTGACGCGGTAGAGCTTGCAGAGGGCCAGCTCGATCTCCTCGTGTCCGGAGGTCTCCTTGAGCTGCGTCGGGGCGGGGCCGAAGACGCGGTCCACCATGTCCGCGCTGCGGATGGCGACGTCGAGGAGCGTGCGCTTGCCGGTGACCTGGTAGTAGGCCACGGCGGCCTCGTACATGTGGCCGATGTTGTAGAGCTCGTGGCTGTGGGCGAGGTAGCTCCAGCGGGTGGGGCCCATCATGCGGCCGTGCCGCGCGCGGCCGTCCTTGGTGAAGTTGTAGCCGAGGGTGCGGGCGGTGTAGAGGTAACCGTCCGGTTCCTGGGCCTTGGCGATGTGTCCGATGAGGTCGTCGAGGTACTTCTCGAGCTTGGGGTCGGGATGCGTGGAGAGCGTGTAGGCCGCGCCCTCGATGATCTTGTACACGTCCGAGTCGTCGAACGGGATGCCGCAGAACCCGGTCGCGGCGCGGCGGCCCGCCGCGCGGAAGTTCTCGAGGCGGCCGGTCTCCTCGCTCTTCTGGAAGTCCGTGCGCACCGTCACCAAGCGGTTCGTCTCGAAGCGCGGATACCAAAACCCGGCGCGAATCGCGACGTTCGTCATCTCAGCGGGCTGGAACGGATAGTCGGCCGCCAAACACAGGCCAGTCGCCACTGCGGCTAAGCCCAAAACAAGTTTCTTCATCAGTTCGTCTCCTTCTTTATCTGTGAACGGCTATTATTGTACCATATTTTCGCCGACCAGTTCGCACGTGCACATCTTTGGGCCGCGAGGTAACCGGTCCGCCTCGGTCTTGCGCGGCTACTTGACGATCATCATGAAGCCGGACGGGATGAAGCGAAGGCCGTCGGTGCCCTCGCCATCTTCATCCACCGCAACCCTGAAGCTGCGGCCGCCGGTACACTTGAACTTCACCGTGTTCAAGTTCGCCGGCTTCGACGCGGCAGTCCAGGTCACGAGGTAATCGCCTTTGTGGAGCGGACGATTGCCAACATTGACGCGAATCGTCGCATTGTCGGCGAACTTGAGCAACGAGTGGCCGTGCGCCGCAGTTCCGCCCGTGGAGCACGTCGCGAGCGCCGCGTCGAGATTCGAAAGGTCGAGCGTCGAGCCGTCCATCATCGTGATCCCGTGATACTTGGGCGAATACGGCACGAACGAACCCCAGATGTGCAGGACGTCGGCTGACGAAGAGGCGATGCCCACATTGTCCTCCTTGGCAACGTAGTTGGCAAGTTCGGTGTACTTGTCCAGATCGCCGTAGAAGTTGACGTTGTTGTGGATGATGAACGTGACGTTGTTCGTGGCGACCACCGTGTGGCGGGGAAGCAACATCGAGTTACCGCCCGAACCGAACGTCTCGATCGTGCCGTTCTCGATCGTCGTGTTGATGAGGTCGAAGAACGTGCTGGAAGTGATCGTGAGTTTGTATCCACCGAGGTCAAGGTGCGTGCGTTCGCCCGCCGCGTACATTCCGTAGCGGTTGTTACCAAGCACGGTAAAGGAAGAATCCTTTGTGAGGCGGAGATCCGTTATCGACGTCTCCGTATCGAAAGCGGTCGAGTAGCTCTGGCTTTGCGACAACAGCGTTCCCCCGTCGAGAACGAACTTGAATCCGCCAAAACGGTATCTTCCGCAGAAGTCGAGCGTCGCGCCCTCTTCAACCGTCACGGTACAGGGCGCGCCCAGCACGCCGTCTCTTCCATGCCCGACGGTACGCAGCCAGCCGCCCTTGACCGTCACGTCGCCCGTGTAGGTATGCCCGTTCTTGCGCTCCGTGAACGTTCCCGCGCCGTCCTTGACGAACGACAGGCTACCTGTGAACGAAATGTTGTAGTTGTCGAAGATCGTCCCGGCGTCCGACACGACGACCGTCAGCGTGCCACCCTCGCCGACGGGCGAGGAGTCCGTCACGGTGAACTTCGCATCCGCCGTCAGCGCCGACTCCGGCAGCGTGAAGTCGTGGCCTTTTAGGTCGATGGTCGCATTCTCGGAAATGACGAGGTTCACGATGGCGGACGAAACCCCGCATCCGTCCGAAGGAACGTCGAATCCCGTTGTGTGGTAGCCCTTCGCCGTCCAGCCGTTCGCGGCGCGGTCGGCGTCGATGGCGACGAGTTCCGCGCCGCTTCCGAACCAGACGGCAATGCCATCGTTCGGCACGGCGACGCCCGCCGTCGCGGTGATGTCGTTCCAAAGCGTGTTGTAGAAATGCCAGGAGTATTCGTCTCCCTCGCCCTTCACCATCTTCGCGTAAAATGGCGTCGCCTGAGCGGCGGCGTCCGCCAGCACGATGCCGTACTCGTCCTGCGCGATTGCGTACCCCGCCGCCGCAGTCGTCGCGTCGAGCTGGAACGTGACGTTTGCCGGCGCAAGGTTCGTCGAAGGCCACGTCACGATGTATGGCGCGTTGCTTGCGGCGATCGCCGCGAGATCGGCGCGGTTCGTCAGCACAACCGTAATGGTCGCGCCCTCCGCGAAGCGGAGATTCGTCGCGTTCTGGAGTTTCGTCACGACGGAGAACACCCCTTCCGTTTCCGAAAGGTCAAGCGTCGCGCCGTCCACCATCGTGAGACCATGCCAATAGGGCGTAATGGGCTTGAACGCGCCATAGACAGTCAGGGCGTCGTTGTCCCTGTACTCATAGCTGGCCGCCGGCACGCGGTTTACGAAGTTCAGCAGTTTCACCGAAGTGTCAGCAGCAGCGCCAATGAGAGGGAATTTTGAACCCACGTCGAACGTGACGTTGTTCGTGGCGATGCAATCGCCGCGCAGGGAGAATTCGGATGTTGAGATGCTCGTCGTGATCGTCCCGTTCTCGATCGTCACGTCCTTGAGGTCGAAGAATTCGAGGTGGTCGCAGACGAAATGGAATACGTTTCCGCCAAGATCGAGCCGCACCCTGCCGTCTCCCTGTTGGCTCGAGAAACCATAGCGCGTGTTGATGAGGATCGTAGATGTCGCGGTGAGGCAGATGTTGGAGAACGTGGAATCTGTGGTGGGCACGACGTATGGTGTCGCGGCGCTGTTCGCGAGCGTACCGCCTGCGAGTACAAGGTCGAAGTTGAGGAAGTTGAACTTGCTGTTCATCTCCAACGTCGCGCCCGCGCCCACCGTCAGCACGCCACCCGCGCCGAGCACGCCCGTGTCGCCGTTCCCGCCGACCGTGAACACGCCGTTGGAAATCGCCGTGCCGCCGGTGTACGTCTGGCCCGTCTTCGCGGCGAAGAACTCGCCCGCGCCCGCCTTGACGATTTCGAGATTCCCGGAAAGCGTGATGAAGTCGTTTGTGACGGCCGCATCGGCGGGAACGTCAACCTTCAACGTTCCGTCCGTTCCTGCCGTGGAGTTCGTCACGGTGAACGCAACGCCGGAATCGCGCATCGAGGCGGGGAGCGTGAAGTCGTGTCCGGCAAGGTCGAGCGTCAAGCCGCCAAGTGGTGCGAAGTCGAATCCGGCAGGGAACGTGTAGCCGTCCGAAGCCACGGTGAAATCGGTCATCTTGTAGCCGCCCGCCGTCCAGCCGTTCGCCGTGCGGTCCGCGAGAAGCGCCGCGATTTCGTCGGAATTGCCGAAGATGACGGTCGTCGTCGTGTCGGGCAGCGAGATGGACGGATTCGCGATCTCCTCCATCTCAAGGTTGTAGAAGTGCCACGAGTAGGCGTTGCCATCCGAAATCATCCGCGCAAACGCGGGTGACTCGGCGGTGCGCGTGTCGATGCAGAGGTCAGACGTCATGATCACGTCCATGCCAAAGCGCTGCGCCGTCCGCGCGCCGGCGGTGAAACTCCCGGTCTGCGTCATGATGGCGTCCGTCACCTTGTCGTAGAGACACGCCGCGCCGTCCTTGACGACGGGTATCAGGTCGCGCCGCAGCGAGCCGTCCCACAACTGCAGCATGAACCAGTACAGGTAAAGGTTGGAATCGGCGCTCATAGAGCCACTGGTGTTCACGGCGAAGAGGTAGAGGCTGCTGCCGGGCGTGAAGTCACCTGGATTGCCCATCAGGCCTGTCTTGCTCCCGGAGATTTCCCCAGTGACGTTGTAGATGCGGGTCTTGTAGTCCGCTTCGAGGATGTAGTCCTTGTTTAGCGAAAAGGTACCGGATTGCGTGGCGTATGAGTTGTAGCGGTCGAACCGGAAGAACTTGCTGTTGTGCGCGAAGCAGGTGAACGTCCTGTTGTTTGATCCCTGTCGTGCCGACCAGACCGGCCAGTTGCCGTACGCCCTTACATTCACCTTCGCTGCCGCCGTATCGGTACTGTAGGGGACAATGCCGGTATCGACGTAATTCCCCGAAGTCGCGTAGATGTACTCAATCTGGTAGTCGTACGGCGTCGTCATGCCGGAATCCCACGCCATCACGAATCGGAGCGCCTTGTACGGGTACGTGTCGCTCACGCCGGCGAGATCCTGCAAGGTGAACGTCGCGTTCGTCGCGCCAGCCGCCACGTCGGCGGCCTTCACGTAATGGTCCCAGCCGTTTGGACTGTACGCGCCTGCATCCGCAGTCGTGCCATAGACGGCCCAGATTGTCGCGTTAGTCGGAAGCGACGGGAACGAAAGAGTAATCTCACTCGTAGAAAAGTTCACGGAATCCACAGCGAGCGTTCCGAAAAGGCACGTCTGCGAAGATGCAACAGTCACGGATAGTTCGCGACCTGCGGTGAAACCGCCGCCCGCCGCGCCACAACGAGGAAGCATCATGTTCCGCTGGCGGTCGTACAGACAGGCAACGTTGTTCGATACCACGGGCACGAGGTCAAGCACGAGGTTGTCGCTCTGGTCAAGCAGTTTGAAACTGTAGAGACGGTATCTGCCCGGATGGCTGATTTGCATCGACGACGTGACGTTGTTGCCCATAGAATGGTCGGTGAAGAGCGCCAACTTGCCGCCTGCGGTATATGCCGTGCCTGAGACGCCAGTCGTCGCGGAGACAAGATTCGTCTCAACCGCACCGCCGGTGTAGTCAACCTTGAACAGGTATTTCGTCCATGTCGCAGGGGCTTTAATTGTCTTGATGCCGGCCGAATTCAATCTGTCGATGCGGATGTTGCCATCAATGTGGATGGCCATGAACGTGCTCTTGCTGCTCGTGTTGCGCGCACAGAAGAACGCTTCATATCCGGAAGTGCCGCCGCTTAAAAACGCCTCGAACAACATCTGCATCTCCACCTTGTTGGCGGAGGACGGCACGTAGTCGGTGTTGATCCAGGAAGTGCCGTCGCCCTTGATGTACTCCACTTCGGCGTCGTAGGGGCAGTCGCCCACGAAGAAGCGGTAGTACGTACCGGCGGTAATCGCGGCTGGGAGCGTATAGGTCATCGTCGTCGCGTCCGTCGCGATCGTGCCGATGTTCACGCTGTTCGGCCACTTGTGGAAGTGTCCGCCGCAGTCGGCAGGGCCGTACGCGATATAGACGTTCTCCGCCGCGCTCGACGACCCGCCGAACGCGAGCGAGACCTCTCGCGTCGCCTCGTCGTACGCGGAGATTTCGACCGTGCGCGCCGCATACGACGGCAGCATCGCGCTTGCCGCAACCGCCACGGCTACTATCAGTTTCCTCATTGTCATTTTCCTTTCCCTCACCCAAGGGCACCTTGCCCCAAGCGGTGAATATTTTACACCATTCCTCGTTTCCTTGTCAAGGGGCGTGAGTCGGTCACTCAACTGCGGGCGCATCTGCATTTTTCACCATGCGTTTTGAGATTGGAAACAACCAAAACAACTGGTAAAAACAACTTTGAGAGGGGCGCGCGGGCTAACTCGCCCGCGCATCAATCCATCTATGTTTGCAAGAATCTTGATATAATTGTATCGTTTTTGAGTGGACTATGGGCACGGGCGAGTTAGCCCGTGCGCCAAAGGCAAGTTGTTTCTGACGGACTGGACATCCCAGCTATTCGGGCTACGGATAAGGCATACGGCCTTTCGCCGTGATTCCGCGCCGTAATCTCACGCAGAGGCGCAGAAATATAAGGCCAGTCCGAACCGTTTTACTTACGGCATCGCTAAATCCGCAAAGGAAGAGCTTCCAATCTCTTTCCGTGACCCGTGACACTTAGATGTCAGGAGCGTGACACCTAGATGTCAGTGGGTGTGACACCTAGGTGTCAGTGGTTGTGACACCTAGGTGTCAGAAATTAGGACTCTAAAGGTCATCTCAAGCAGAAAAGCAGTTCAAAGGCAAAGCATGGAAAATAAACCTAAATCGAAGCTGGATTTCAGTTTTTAGGTCGCAAAGTATATTATATAAGGTCGCGCGCGCGCGAAGGAGATTACGCCCCCTCCTCCCAAGCGCATTGATCACTGTGGCAAGGATGGCATCTAGGTAATTGCAAAACGAACTCGCCTAGAGCGTAAGTAATCGGCACATTGGAGTACACCACCCACAGCGTGGCGGCTGCTCCCGGCGCTGTCCAGTCCAGTGTCACGTGCTCCAGCGGCCGTTCCCAGTCGCGGGACGCAATCTCAATCGTTCCCATCATTCGGACGGACGTCACCGCCGTCTGCACCTTGCCGAGCAGGTGCTTCGCGATCTCGAAAGCAGGATGAGATGTCCAACTGACAAGGTCTGTACCATCATGTGCAGAATCCTTCGCCCAGCACTGCCAAACGCCGACTCTCATTGTGGCTCAAAAATCCCCTCGCTGTAGCTCATAAATCCCCTCGCTGTAGCTCATAAATCCCCTCGCTGTGGCTCAAAAATCCCCCCGCTGTAGCTCAAAAATCCCCCTCTAGTACCTACGCCTTGTGTCCAGCATACCAAGACCGAGATCGAGACTGACCGAAATTCTCATCGTCGCCTGGAAGGCTGTTTTCCCAGCTAGGCGGCGCGCTCGGTGATCGCGCCAGCGGTAGGGGCCGACCACCGGGCGGCCCGCACTGTGAACGCACCCCTGCTAGGGCATCCGCTTCGCGGACTCGCTACGCACGTGCAGAACATGTAGAACGTGCATTTGGGCGCGGGCTACTTGACGATGACCACTATGCCCTTGAGGCGTTCAAGCCGTAAACCTTCGGCCCTGGGACGGAGCTTGAACCCCAGCATGGCTGTTTCTGCGTCAAGCTTAAACGCCACGTCGGACGGCGCGGAGTTCCATGTGACGATATACGGCTCGTTCGACTTCGCGAGCGCCATCAAATCCGACCGCCCGGCAAGGTTCACGTTCACCGTCGAGTGCGCGGCGAACTGGACGTTCGTCGCACCCGTCTTGAAACCCGATGCCAGCGGCCAACCCGCGCTTTCAGGCCACGCGCGCAAATCCATCGTCGAACCGTCCTGCATCGTCGGTCCGTAGAAATTCGTCGAGACCGGCTTGAACGTGCGATAGACGTTCAAGGCGCCGGTTCCGGCGTTGCTTGTTCCTGTATAGAGCGCTTCGTAGTCCCCGATGTCGAGCGCCCTGATCGATTCGATGTTCAACGCGCACGACACCTGGAGTTTCACCGTCTTGGCGTTCATCGCGATGTTCTTGAACTTGTCGGTGTGGAGCGTTCCGCCGGAAACGCGGATCATTCCGTTCGTGATGGTCGAACCAACGGCCCCTACGCCGCCAAGGTCGAACGTCACGCCGGACGCCATCGTCACGTCAAGGACATGCCCGCCGAGATCGAGGGTGTGCGTACTCCAGAAATGCGGACGCGCCTTGGTTTTCGCCACGAAATACGAGTCGTCAAGAAGGCGTGTCGCCCCGAAGATGCACCCATGGTATCCGCCGGAATTATTGTTGTCGTAGTCAAACACGACCGTGCCGCCATGCAGAACAAGTCTGTAGATGGTGTACCAGCTGTTGGCGATCTCGAAAGTCGCCCCGGACATTACATCAATATCCCTGAGGTTCTCAACCGTGGCGTGCCCGAACGGCTCATAATCGACACCGTTGACAGTCGTCCTCAACGTGCCGTCGCGGATTTCCGTCATGCCCGTGTACGTCTGCTTGGCAGTCGTCGAGACCGTCAGTTTCCCCGCGCCCGTCTTCACGAACGTCAAGTTGCCGCCGATTCGGACATCGGTGAAGTAGCGGAACGCTAAACCCAGCGAATGCTGCGCACGGAGCGCATACCCATGGACGTCCGTGCCGTCGTCCGTAAAGTCGGCGAGTATATGATGGTCATAACCCCATGGACGAAAGTCCACCTTCAGATCCGTAACGGCGTCGTTTCAGCGCGGTTCCGTGGAGGGTGGCGGTCATGTTTTACAAAGCCCTGATTTCGTTGGCGGCGAGGCCGGTGAGTTCGGCGATGTCATCGGCGGAAAAGCCTTTGGCCTTCATCTTGCGGGCGGTGTTGAGTTTGTCTTGCCGCAACTTTACCTCTGCCGCGTCGGCGCGCGCATTCGCGGCGTCGCGCTCGGCATTCGCAGCGTCACGCTCGGCAATGGCCTTATCCATGTAGGCTTTTTTCGTTGCCTCAATGCTGACGCGATCCCAGAAGCCTTCGTAGGCGGCTCTTTCCGCATCGTTGAGCCCGGACTCCCTCACGATCTCCAGTGCCTCACCCGTCTGTTTCATCCGTTTTCCTTTCTGTCAAAATGCGTTGCCCTGTGATTCTTCGGCAGCCTCGGTTTGCGCCGCAGCACTTTGAAACTGGGCCAGTTGGCGACGTGCCTCCGGTCGTGCGGAAGAGCGACGCGACTCGCCGGAGAGGCCATGCGCCGCGAGCGCGGCCCGTTTCGCCGCTCTCCCGGCCTGCCATGCGTCCCACGAAAGCCGCACCATGCGTTCCTCAGCCATTTTCGACCTCCTCGCGTAGTTTCCGCAGCTCTGCCAGAACGCCAAAGTCTGGCAGCGCGGCGAGCCTTTCCGCCTCGGCCCAATTGAAATCCGAATCGCCAATTGCTGCAACCATCATCTTCTGTGCCGTCACAAGAAGTTCCGCCGATGGCGGATAGTACGCGATCAGGATACGCTCCACTAGCGCAAGTTCCGGCGGAATGATCCTAACTGTTCCATACGGCGTTTCGAGTTCGCGGTTAGGAAGAACCGACCCTCCCAACTCCGCGCCACGCCCTTTCCGCCTAACTCAGCTATAATGTCCTGCATCAGGCGAGGTGGAATCGCCGCCAACGACTTTCGGCAGAAGTCTATGTCGCCCGACATGTACCCGCCCTCGGTGTAGAACTCGACTGCACTTCCACCAACCACGACAAGAGGAATGCCATGACGCTGGAACATGGTAGTAACGAGTCCTGACAACTTGAGCGCACGCTCAAGAAGATCGGTTGTGGACGATATGTCCGCTACTGCGCCCTTTATGTCAAAGCCATCCATTGTCCCAATTCCTGCCTGTGTAGGCACGTCTCGCGGTTCCGGGCGACCACCCGTTCCCAAGCGATGCGCATATCTTATCAAATCCCATCCCCCTCGCGCAAGCGGGAAATATAGGCGGACAAGACCGGATTTCTTACCGCCGCCTGGAAGGCGGGTTTACAAGTTCAAACGTTCCGCCCGTGACATCCGCCGCCGACAACCACGACGTCGTACAACTCGCCGGCCGTCATGGGTGGTTTGTCAAACGGCAAGCAATTCTGACGTGTACTGCTTTTCCGAAGCCTCCCAAACAGTTTCGGGGGCTACGTCAATGTCATTCGGCCAGCAGAGCGTACCATGTTCAGCACGAACTTGATTGAAAAGATTATAGTCCGCAAGCGGTGCGCTTATCTCATAGTCAAGTAGATACTTGCAATCGAAGATGCCGCTTTGGCCATTGTTGAACACGACCGCGACCTTGTAGTCGGGGAGCGGTTTCGCAGAAACTGTCTTTGCGTAGCTGAGCATAGTCAAACCTCCTTGACAATCATCTAACCTCCAGCGGAGCTATTCTGAAGAATTTTTTGTCCGTTCCAATAAGCCGCCAGTTCTCTAGCAATTCTGCGGCGTGAAGATCAACCCATACCTGAACGAGACGCAACTTGCTCTTCGGGAAAGCATCGTCAGCCTCGATAAGCTCACCGTCGGGAACGCGGATTACCGCATCGTACTCCGCAAAGTAGGCATGGACATGAGGGTAATGGTGCGGCGACCTGTCCTCGCGATACATGCACACTTTCAGTCCGGCAAATTCAGACAGCGTAGGCACAGGCACCTCCCAACTGCTGAGCGAGTAAAAGAGACCGCCCTCGGTTGGCGTAATGCCGATCGAAGTTCTTTAGCAGATTCGATTTCATCTTTGTCATCTTCTGCCTCACTTTCCGCCAAGGGCACATCGCCCCCAAGGGACGTTTATTTTACACTATCTCCTTTTTTCGTGTCAAGGGGGCGGGCGGACAAAAAACGCTTTCAAGAACAACCTTATCCTGCGGACGCACCTTGAACATTCTCAAGATTGTGGTAGTTTGAGGACCGGCAAATGGGCACGGGCGAGTTAGCCCGTGCGCCAAAAGTAAGTTGTTTCAAACAAGTTGTTTCCTATCATCAGAAGGCTCGGCAGTGAATTTCGCAGATGCGCCCCGGCGAGAGCGCCGAAAAGTGCGGCCTACCTGAAGAATATGGCGGTTCCGGCCCGCATGGTCTTGTATGGCTCGGAGAAGAGCAGCGGAACCAGGTTGCTCTCCGTCGATCCGCTCGTCGCGATGACAAAGCGCATTGTCTTGTAGCCGTTGGGTATCGGGTTTACAAGTTCAAACGTTCCACCCGTGACATCCGCCGCAAGGACCGCAGGATTGTCAATTGGCAGCTGGATACGCGCATCCCAATCACTTAGGGCGACGGACTCGTCCGGAGCGTTGTCGAGAGCCGCCTTGGAATACACCACCCACAAGGTTGCGTTTGTCATCGGCGCCGACCAGTTGAGGGTCACGTGCTCCCCAGGTCTCTCCCAGTCGCGCTCGACAATTTCAAGCGGACCCATGATCCTGAGATCCGAAACCGCCGTCTGCAAGGTAGCGAACACGAACGGCGCATAGCCTGTCCTCGAACCACCGACGAACGACGTACCCTCCGCGCCGGAGTTCATCGAGACCTTTCCGTTCACGATGTCATAGAGGCCGTATGCGCCGTCCTTCTTCACGGGGATGAAGTGCGCCTCCAACTTGTTCTTCGACGCATTCCACCACTTCGACCAGTAGAGGCGGTACTTGGAATACCCGTAATCGTTATTGACAAAGCGCCAGAAGCTCAAATCTCTTTCAGGCGTCATGCTCACATTCTGGTTGAAGTTGTTATGCGTGTATGTGGTGTCGTTCACGGTGATGGCATAGTAGCTGCCATTAGGCACCAGGCCGACAGTCAGGTCCGCTGTCTTCGAGAACGGTCCGAAATCGGCCTGCCCGGCGCGGCGGGCGCCGATTCTGCCGGACTGGTTGGCATAAACCCAGACGCCATTCGCCCAGCCCGTGCCCGCATCATACAAGGTCGCCCACGTACTGCCGTAGGACTGGTTGTCCAGGTTCAGCTTCGTCTCCGATTGCGGTTTCTGCGAAGGTCTGAACGACGTCTGGATATAGGCGCCAAGAGGTTTCGACGTATCCGGCTGGATCCACGCCGCCTCCTCGTCGTAGGGCGCGACCGCATCGACACCGAGGAAGAAGCGGTAGTAATTGCCTGAAACGCACGCCTCCGGGGGCAGCGTGAACGTGCCGGTTGTCGCATCCGTCGCGACGGAGCCGATGACCTTGCGATTGGCGCGTGGCCAGGACGCGAGGTTCTCGCCATAGTCACGGTCGCCCCACGCGACGACGAGATCCTGAGCCGCAGCCGCGCCGCCGCCGAATGTGAACGTCGCCGAACCCGTCGTATGATCGAACGCCGTCTGCGTGACCGTACGATTGGCAGCGGTGAAGGAGGCGTTTGCCGTTGCGATTTTCTGTGACTTGGAAGTGCCAAAGATGCTCGCAATTTCGTTAGCCGCCGTCACGCGCACATAGACCTTGCCCGCCTTCCAAAGCACGTCATCGTAAGGGATCGCCGCACTCCACGTACCCTCGTCGAGTGTCAGGTTGATCGTCTTGCCGTAGGAGGCGGTCGCACCGTAGTCGAGCCACGCGGACGTCGTTCCGGTGCCGAGCGTGACCATGCCTGTCGCCGCGATCTGGTGCAGCGTCTCATCAACCGAAAGAACCGGCGTGGACGGCACGCTCGCCATGGTGGTCGCGGGGAATGTCTGCGATACATTCACCGACTTGTTGTCGCCGCTTCTCGCGAAGAAGGTGATCGTGCCGTTGCAAGGACGTTCGTGACTGCCGTACTGCCGGTCGTGAACACGGCCACGATCTCCGCCGACGGGCCACCCGGCTGCGTGAGCGCCCAATTGATGGTCGCCGTCGCGCCGTCCATGGCTATCGAGCAGTTCTCCTGGTCGATAAGCGTCGCACCAAGATATTGCTGGGTATCCGACGCCCCCATCTGCCCGTCGGCGAAGGTAACGGGGCCATACGCAGTCTTCGCGCCGCCCTTGAACGACGTCCCTTCCGCGCCTGAGTTCGTCGCAAGCGTCTTGTTCACCTTATCGTACAGGCAGTACTCGCCATCCTTTTTCACAGGGATGAAATTGGCCTGCACCGTCCCAGATGTGTTCATCCACTTCATGTAGTAGAGTTTTACCGCCGAGAGATTTGCGCCGTCTGCATCGGCCCACAAGGTAATCGGCTGCTGGGGCGTGACGGTATTATTCTGGTTGTAGTTGTTCCATACACCGGAACTGGGCGTAGCGGCCGTTCCGTCTATCTTTATTGCCGTTGAACGATCAGAATACTGGTAGGACAGCGTGATGACATGATCAGCCGTCTTGTTGACCGCATTGAACTCAATCACGCCAACGCGTGTATTCTGAATCTGTCCCGACGAGTTGACGGACAACTGGAGGTTGTTCGGCCAGCCTGCAGCGGACCGGAACACGCGGGCCCATGAAGAATACGTCTGCCCGTCCATGTTCATCTTGAACTCGGCCTTCGGATTCGCCGAAGGCTTGAAGGATGTCGTGATGTAGGCACCGAGGGCGGTTGGCTGGATCCACGCGACTTCTTCGTCGTAAGGCTTTGTTGCGCTGTCGCCGAGGAAGAGGCGGTAGTACGTGCCGACCGTTTGAACTTCGTCAGGAAGCGTAAACGTGGCCGTCGTCGTACCTGCCGCGACCGTGCCGAGGATGATGCTCTTGCCGGAAGGCCAGCTTGTGAGAGTCGCGCCGTGGTCGGAGGTGTCCCACGCGACAACGAGATCAAGCGCACCGTCCATGTCCGCGAAGCCCAAGGTTATCTCGCCCGTCTCGAGATTGAAACCCGTCACGGACATCGCCGGGGGAACGCGCACGACAAGTATGCTCTTTGCATCCGCGGAAAGCATCGCCCTGTAGTACGGGAACGCCGTGACATCGGGAAGGTCAGAGTCGGTGAACACGCCCTCGCCCGTCGTCGTCACGAGAATGTTCGTCGTGCCGACGGCCGGCTGAGTCTCAGGAATGGCAGCGGAAAGCCCGCCGCCGAGCGACGTGTCGGGGACGACGAGCGTCGTACCGATCTCGACCGTCGTGCCGCCCGTGTAGGAGAGTGACCCCAATTCGGTAAACTTGCCGCCGCCCTTGAACGTCATGCCGCCGTCGGTCTCGCCCGCCGCGACACCGCTCACAATGCTCAGGTTGTTCGTCGGATACTTGCCCGCTGCGAAGACCATCGTGCCGCCACCCGCGCCGACTTTCACGGTAAGGTTTTTCTGGAAGATCGGCTTTTCGTTGGCTCCCGCGTATGTGAGCGTTCCGCCGTTGAACACGACCTCGCCGCTACCGTTATCATGGGTGGTGAATCCACGCGCACTCATCACAAGTTCGCCGCCGTCCAGGTTCACCGTGCCGGTCGCGCCAGAGGCGTTGCCGAGTGCCAGATACCTGCTTGATCCAGTCATCGTGAACGTCCCGTTGGTCACGGTAAGCGAACCGGTTGAGTTCTCGCCGCCGCCGACAATAACGTCGTAAGCCGTTGTGAACGTTCCGCCGTCTATTGTCATGGAGCCGGTCGAATTCGCCGCAGCCGCCACCGTCCGATTGGCGCTCGAAGTCATCGCGCCCGTCGTGACGACCGTTCCGCCCGTGTGGGCCTGGTTCTTCGTCATGGCGTACGTCCCCGCTCCGGTCTTGCGCAGTTCAAGATTGCCGCCAAGCGTGAGATATGTTTCCGTGAACGTGCCGGAAGCAACATCAACCGTCAGCACGGCCTTCGTCGCGTCAACGCTGTTCGTAACGGTGAACGCCTCCGTGGCGGACTTCCACTGATCAGGAAGCGTCCAGTCGCAGCCCTTCAGGTCGATGACCGTCCCCGCGTCAAACGTGTACTCCGCAGGAAGCGAGGCAGAAGCGGAAGGATCGAACGTGAACGTCGAGGCCATCTGCCATCCGCCGACCCACGCTGGGGTGGTGCCAATCGCTGCAAGTTCGGCGGTCGATCCGAAAATCACCGTGATGGAACCCGCTTCAAGAGCGCTTTGATCGACAGAGGGAATCACCGCATCCGTTATGTCGCGAAATTCCCAGTTCCAGGAGTCCGTACCCGAATCATAGATCAACCGGGCGGTCGTGGGTTGGCCAGCCTTGGCCGTCAACTTCACTGACGCGCCATCAATCGTCAGCTCAACATTGTCGGTGTCCGCATCCGCCGCGAGGCTGCAACGAGAAAAGATGGTGCTTGCGTCCGCCCCCTCACCGGTAAGCGTGAGAACCGTCGAGCAGTTTGCAAGCGTCGCGTTCGTGACGACGATATTGCCTGTAAGATTGTTCGCAGCTGGCATCTGGATCGTCGTGCCCGCGTCGATCACCGTCCCGCCCGTGTAGGTGTTCGCACCAGTGAGCGTAATCGTGCCGCCGCCCTTGAACGTCATGCCACCCGTACCGCCAATCGCCGCGCCAATGGTGACATTGTGAGTGTCAGAGTCGATCGTACCGCCGCCCGCACCGACAGTGAACGTCAGGAGGGAATGACTAGGGATGAAGTTCGCGTGGTCGTTATGTGCCTTGATTGTGCCGTCGCTGATGGTTATCGTATTCGCGATTGTTCCGCCAAACGCCATGTTACCGACGGTAAGAACGCCTCCGTCCGTAATGTTTATGGCGGAGTTTTTCGAGCTGGCATGGTAGTTTACGCCAAGATAGCCGGCAACCGTCACGTCGCCGCCCTGGACATTCAATGTTCCGGTCGAACCGCTTGACTGTCCAAGCGTCATGTTCTTTCCGTTGCCGGTGGCTTCGCTGTTGTCGAAGACCGCGCCGGTCTTTACTGTCAATATTCCCGTACTGCCGCCATCCCCGAGACGCGTATAATTATTCAGTATCTTCAACGTTCCGCCGTTCATCGTCAATACCCCGGTCTTGCCGGAAGCACAACCGAGTATGATATAACCGAACTTATATGTTCCTGACTGGATTGTCATATATCCGTTCGCCGTTTCTGCGATATTCAAAGTGCTGCTGCTCGTCAACCCGTAACCGCTCTGCGTGGCAGTGAATACGATTGGATTTGCAGCGGACGATCCCGCGTCAAGATGCAGGGGTTGCTGCGTCGCACCTACTTTCTGAGCGCCGGAAAACGTAACGACATGATTCCAACTAGAATTGTAGCTTTGCGTTTTTTTGTTATTTGGTGCCGCCATTCCAGAGCGAAAATACACATCATAGCTGAATGTGTCAGGACTGCCAGTCGGGGTGTTCCAGGTACCAGAAGCACTTCCGTTGTTGTACTTCCAGGAATTCTTGTCGCCCCATTGGCTCGTTCCGCTTTGCCCATAAAAAAGGAACGACTGCGTAGTTGCCGCCGTTGCGATTTGTGCCGCACCGAGCGCGGCGAGGGCGAGCGCCGCGGACTTGATGTTAAGGATGAGCCTGGACATGATCCCGGCTACCCCGTTTTGACTGGTTCGTGTCTTCATGGTTTTGTTCCTGTTGCGTTTCAGATTCTTCGTGTGCGAAGCGCACGCGGGTGGCAGTCGGTGCGCCAGATCGAGCATTCGTCGACCCCCTTTTATTTACACGGGCTTTTGGCAATATATTCATCACCTCTTGTCAACCCTGCAGTAACACTACGCCGCATTTCAGGCAAGTATATCAAAGAAACCGCCGCCTGCGCAACCCCTAGCCACAAAAATTTTACATTTTCGCACTTTCGGGCTAGATAATTCCCTCTGTGGGCTGCCTACATGACAGTCACCGAAGGACAGGGATCGCTGTAGTCACACTCCAAGCAAACGGCGGAACGGAATAATCGCATCAAAATAGCCATCCGCCTCGACAATTGGTGCGAGATTTCCCTCGTACACGAGTGCGGTACGCACCGACACCCCGGGGCGTTTCGGCAGAAGGCGAACTTTCTCCTCCATTTCCCGTATCACTTCCCTTCCGATTTCACGCTTGCGCTTGACCTCTATGAGATAGACCGCCCTGCGCGTCTGGAGAAGCAGATCCACCTGCAGTCCGCTTCTCGTTCCGTCCCTCGATCCAGCGCGCCGGTATGGGGCGATGGAGGTGATCGTCGCCTTACCGATTCCGAGCAATGGACGAAGCGCCGCGCAGTTGTTCACCACGAGATTCTCGAACGCAAGACCCTTCACGCCATCCCATCCCTCCAGCTGATCCAAAGATCCAAGCTCATACTGTCCTTTGTCGATGACGTTCTTTTCAGGCTCGATGTACTTGAGGTAGAATCTGCAGTAGTTGTCCTTGAGGCGATAGCGTTTCTCGCGAAGGTCCTCACCCGTCTCTGGATTCTTGCCTTCATCGCAGGCGACAAGTCCAGCCTCCTCCAATTGCGACAGCGCCTTGTTGACATTGCCGTTACGGTCGATGTCAAGCTTTGCCGCTATCTCGGACGCGCTCATCGAATCCGCGACAAGCAGACGGATTATCCGTGCGCACATCGTCGGCTGTCTCGTGATTGCATCCTGAAACATCTCGTCGAAATCCGTCCGCAGGATCGACTTTGGACGAAACGCCATCGCGCGTATGTTCTCGTTGGCGCTGTTTGCCGTCGTAAGTTCCTCCAGATACCTTGGGATGCCTCCAACCACGGAAAGGATGTCGATCACTTCGCTCAGATCAATGCGCTCGATCGACTTGCCCCAGAACTTCACGCATTCGGCGAGGGGCAGTTCAGGAACCACGATGTCCAGTGAACGACGTCCGAAGAACGCGCCGTCGTCGATTATGTTTTCCCTTATCCAGCTAGACACGCTGCCACAGACAACCAGAATCAGCTTTGGATGTTTCTTTAGATACCGATCCCATGCGGTCTTGAGCGTTCCCGCGAACGACGGGTCGTAATGGGCCATCCACGATATCTCGTCAAGCAACACGACGGTGCGCTTGCCGTCTCCGATCACGGAATCAAGGTCAAGAAATGCCTTCCACCAATTTGCCGGAACATCAACGTCCTTCCCGATAGTTTCAGACAACTGCGCCGCGAAGTGCGCCAGTTCCGCAGAATTCGAAAGGCTTTTCGTCGGACGCAAGCCTTCAATCATGATGAACCTGGCACCAGACACCTCGGCAAATCGTTCAATCAACGTTGATTTGCCAATGCGCCGACGACCTCTGCATGTGACGAATGAAGAGGTTCGCTTGTTCCACAACCTCTCCAGATCGGCGATTTGCTCTTCACGTCCATAAAATGCATATTTCATGCTATTTTTCCTTTGCGCACGTATTGTACCACAAATAGACGGTTATAGTCCACAGCAAAATATCTCCTAAACCCCAAAACAGGAATTAGGAGATATTTTCAACAAAGGCTCTTTCGTCATCCAACTACAAATCGGGCACCGGTACTATATGGCCGATCTTGGAAAGGCCGGCCTTTATGTCCGCGAGCGGGACTTCGCGCGGGTCGCAGCGCCTTGCCGCTGCGAGCGCCGCGACGACGCCGGCGGCCTGCCCCATCGCCATGCACGACGCCTGGACGCGCAGGGCGGAGTTCGCCCCTTGGTCGCTTGAGACCGCTCGTCCCGCCACCAGCATGTCGCCCACGCCCTTCGGAAACATCGCGCCAAGCGGCACCGCGCCGACCTTGCCGTCCTTGTGGAACACGAGACGCGCATGAGACCTCTTCGCGCTGTGCGCATCGACCATCCAGTAGGACCAGCACAGCGCGTCTTCCTCGACGATACCATCAAGATAGGCGCGTTCGGAGACCGTCTTCTCGCCGATGACGCGATATGTCTCGCGCACGCCGACTTCCCGCGCGGACGACACGAGCGACACGTTCTCAAGTCCGGGCTGGCGGCGGATGAACGCGAGGACGCGATCCCTCGCCTCGATTCCGCGCCTGTTGGTGTCCGCGCGCGCCTCGGGCGTCGAATTGTCCGCGAGCGGGACGTAGCACCCCGAACCTCCGCCCTTGCGGATGAAGTACGCCATCCCCACATGGACGTCCGTCGGGAGAAGCTCTCCAGCCGCGACCGCCTTCTTGAACGCGCGGTCAACCGCGGCTGAGTCGAACTTCGCGCCCTTCGAGGAAATCCAGAAGAAGAACGATCCCGGCTGCCGCAGGTCGTCAGGCGATTTCACGCGCCTCGCCCCTGCGAGCGCGGCGACCGTGGCGTTTCCCGTCGCATCGACGACCTGCCGCCCGACGGCGAATCCCGTATCCCAACCATCCGCCGTCCTCGTGACCGAAGAAACCTCCGCGTTCGCGAGAACCGTCACCCCGGCCTTGCGCAACGTCTCCTCCGCGAGGCGCGAGTAGATTTCCGGATCCACGCGCACGCAGCTTTCCATCCACTTGTCTGGACGCTGCGCGGCGATGTCGGGGAGCGTCCCGTGCGCGGCGGCGACGGCGTTCGTCACGAGATCCCACGCCGGGCCCGCGATGATCGGGCGCTTCCACGCGCTGAAGAGCCCAATGTCGCACACCCTGGCCTGGACAGTCGTCCCGCCGACCACGGAATCGCGCTCGACAAGTACGGTCTTCGCGCCGGTCTTTGCCGCGGCGAGCGCCGCTCCGATTCCGGCCGGCCCGCCGCCGACGACCACGACGTCGTACAATCGGCCGATCTGGCCCTCCGCCCACGAGGCGGTTGCCGCAAATGCCGTCAACACAAGGCAGAACACACGCATCCTACCATCGAAAACCACGCCCATCTTCTTTTCCATCGACACTCCTTACGGGTTGTTTGACCAATAGTGTACCATATTTCGTATTTTGCGTGACCAGCCACTCTACCATGGTCATGTTTGGCCGTGTAGAAGCGTGGGAAGTATGGTATACTATCCACATGCCGCCTTTAGGCCAACGAAAGTATATATGACACGCGCAACAACATTACTGGAGCAATTCCGACAGAACCGGGACGGGCGCCCGGACGAACCGGCGTTTCTCATCGCCGCCGGCGACCGTTCTGTCCCCATCACCTGGCGCGAGTTCGCCGAGGACATCGAGGAGATCGCCTGGATTGTGAATCATTATGCCCCCGGCGCGGTAGTGGGGCTTCTCGGCGAGAACTCCTACGAGTGGATCACGGCGCACGCGGCAGGGCTGTTCGCCGGCGTGACGGTGGTGCCGCTTGAGGTCAACCTCTCCGCGCAGGAAATCGTGGACCGCCTCGCCTTCACCGGCGCCACGTACCTCGTCCACAGCGCGCTCTACGTGGAGAAGGCGCGCGAAGTGGAGCGTCTGCTGCCCGGCCTCGTGGTGGGCGGATTCGGCTCCCACAAGGCGGACGAACTGATGGCCCTCGCGCGCGCGGCGCTCGACATGGGCGACGAAAGCGTGTTCGACCTCCCGCCGCGCAACGAGGACGAGACGGCGATGATCGTGTTCACGAGCGGCACCACGTCCAAGCCGCGCGGAGCGGAGCTGACGCTGCGTGGTATCCGCACGTTCTCAGAGTTCGCCCAGACTGCCTTCGGCTTCCAGCCGGGCTCGCGCTCGCTCATGTTGCTGCCGCTCTACCACATCTTCGGACTCTGCACCACCTACGCAATGCTCGCGCACGGCGTGTCGCTCGGCGTGTGCCCCGACTTCCGCCGCATCTACGACGCGGTGGCACGCTTCCGCGCGAACTATCTCTTCCTAGTGCCCGCGCTCGCGGACATCCTTGCCAACAAGATAGCCCAGCACGGTCCATCGGCGGAAACCGTGCTCGGCACGCCGATCGACTGGATCCTCGTGGGCGGCGCACCGCTCGCGCGCCGCACTTACGAGCGGCTGATGTCGCTCGGCATACGCCCGCTCGGCGGCTACGGCCTCACGGAGACCACTTCTCTCTACTCCCTTGCGCCCGTGGACGATCCCCGCCCCGGCAGCGCGGGCAAGTGTTGTAACGGCTTCGGCGGCATGGAGGCGAAAGTATCCCCGGAGGGCGAGCTCCTCATCCGCGGCCCAGCCGTGTTGAAGGGCTATTACAAGGAGCCGACGCGTACGGCAGACGTGCTAGATGCGGACGGATGGTTCCGCACGGGAGACATCGGCCGCATCGACGAAGACGGCTACGTGTGGATCACGGGCCGCGCCTCTCGCACGATAGTGCTCTCATCCGGCAAGAAGGTGGCTCCGGAGGAACTCGAGGAAAAAATCCTCTCAATACCCGGCATTCACGAAGCCGTAGTGTACGGAGACGGCGCAACGCGAGAGATCGTGGCGGAAGTCTACGCCGTAGTATCCGAGGAGACTGTAAAGAGGCAGATCGACTCCTTGAACCGACAACTTCCTGTCCACAAGCGCATCAAACACGCCATCACGCGCAAAGAGCCTTTCCCTCGCACGGCGTCCGGCAAGATCCAAGTGCAGCGCACAATGCCGAAACAGCAGGATGGGGCCCTTCTGCCGCCGCTGCCCACGCTGCCCGCACCAAAGCCCGCGCAATTGCCGTCGTTCAACGCATCACTGCGCACATGGCTTTTCTGGTCTGTGCTGTTCGTATCTGCGACGGTACTGCTGTTCAACCTCGCGAGCCTTGTCTTCCCGTCTCTGAAGAGCAATCTTCCGACGCCGATCAACGGACTCGTCGACGGCTCGGAGATACTGCTCTCCGTATTCGCGCTTCTCGTGGTATGTCTGGCCTTCAAGGGCCGCAACCTCATGATGGTCTACAAAAGGAGAAAAAAGAAATGACAAACGAAGTAGTTGAAGCAGCGGCAAACACGACCAACGCGCTCACGTGCGCCGCACAGACGGCAGGTGCAAAGCTTGTCGATACCGTGAGCCGGCAGGCGGCGGAGGGCCAGGCGGCCTTTAAGCAGGCGACGACATGGCTGACCGAGAACGGTCTTGACCTGGCCGTCAACCTGCTTTCAGCCGTGCTGATACTGTTCGTCGGCGGGCTCGTCGTGAAAGGCATCGTCGCGGCGGTGCGGAAATCCCTCTCAAAGGCAAAGCGCGTGGACGAGCTTCTGCGCACGTTCATCTGCAGCGTCGTCTCGAAGACGTGCTGGGCTATCCTGTTCGTCGTAGCGCTGGGACGTCTCGGGGTGGACGTGGGGCCGCTCGTGGCGAGCCTCGGCGTGACCGGCGTCGTGCTGGGCTTCGCGTTCAAGGAATCGCTCGGCAGCCTCGCAAGCGGACTCATGATCGCGCTCAACCACCCGTTCAAGGTGGGCGACTACATCATCGCCGGCGGCGTGGAGGGTTCCGTAATTGAACTCAACATGATGGCAACGGTACTTGCAACGGCGGACAACAAGAAAATCACGGTGCCGAACGCATCCGTCTGGGGCAGCGCGATCACGAACTTCAGCGCCCTAGGCAAGCGCCGCGTGGACACCGTCGTGGCCGTCGCATACGGCACCGACCTCACGAAAGCCGTGTCTGCGGCACGTGCGGCTCTCGCGAAGGTTCCCGGCGTGCTGCCTGACCCCGAACCGACCGTGGCCGTCGGATCGCTCGGCGAATCCTCCGTGACGATCAACGTGCGCCCATGGGCGGCGTGCGCGGACTACTGGACCGTGTTCTCCGGCGCCCAGCAGGCGGTCAAGGAGGCGTTCGAGCGCGAGGGCATCTCGATTCCGTTCCCGCAGCTCAGCGTACACATGGCCAATTCGTAAGGCTCACTGTCCGTCAAGAACAGCCTTCATACTCCGACTGAAAACTGCCGGAGCGAAGCGTGCGGCCTGAGCACGGCAGCGTTCGGGAGCCCATGTGCGGCTCTCGAACTCTTCTATGGCGGCACAGAGCGAATCAACCGTCTGCTCCGAGAAGAAAAGTCCCGTCTCGCCGGATAATACCGTCTCGCGCGCCCCGCCCACGCCGTATGCGATGACAGGCGTTCCGGCGGCCTGGGCCTCGACGGGCACGATTCCGAAATCCTCCATGCCGGGGAAAAGCAGCGCCCGTGCTCCCGCGTATGCCGCGCGCATGTCCTCGCGCGTGAATTCCCCGCCGCCAGCCACGACGAGGCGTCTGCCAAGCCGCGCGCAGGCCGCGCGGGCGAGGTCTAGCCGCTTGTACTTCACGGGCGCGCCGGCGAACAGGTAGTAGTCGCCGGGGTTCTGATCGCAGTCGCCGAAGAACTCCACGTCCACGGGAGGATAGACGACCGTAGAATCACGGCCGTAGATGCGCTTTATCCGATCCGCGACGAACGCGCTGTTGGCGACAAACGTATCTACCGATTCTGCGCTCTTTAAATCCTCGCGTCTGAGGTACGGCGTGAAGAGACGCATTGCAAGCTTCCCCAACGGACCTGCGTCGCGGTAGTACTCGTCGTGCAGATCCCAAAGATAGCGCATGGGCGTGTGGCAGTAGCAGATATGTCGCGCGCCCTTCGGCTTACGTATACCCTTGATCGGCCCAGACTCGCTGGAAACGATGAGATCGTATCCGTCGAGCGCGATCCTGCGCGTCGCAAGTGGCATGAACGGCAGATACGCCTGCGGTTTCCGTCGGCCAAGCGGCAAACGCGCGATGAACGTCTCCCGAACGCGATGCCCTTCCCACACGCCATCCTCGCCAGACGTGCGCATTTTTCGACCGAACGCATGCGTATAGATGTCGGCGTCCGGCAACAGACGCCCAAGTGCGGACAAGACCTGCTCGCCCCCGCGACGGTTGGTCAACCAGTAATGCAGCAACGCCGTCTTCATCAAACGCCCTCCTCCATCAACGCGGCAAGCCCTTCCACGTCCTCGACCTTGAAAAGCTGGGCGGCGACGTAGTCCTTCAGGACGTCACGGTTGCCGGGGCAGTCGCTGGCAATGACGGCGCGGCCGCGCGCAACCGCCTCGAGAAGGAGATACGGCATTCCCTCCCAACGGCTCGGCGCAACAAGTTTTTCACCGCACAACATGTAGACGCCGGCGTCTGGGATTTCCCCGGCGAACTCAACGAGGTCAGAGATTCCAGACGCCTCCGCAAAACGCTTCATCGAGTCCAGCATCTGACCACCGCCGATGAGAAGCGTCCGCCGCCTGCTCGCCCGCAGGCGGTCCTGAACGCGGGAAATGGCCTGAAGCAGGATGTCCTGTCCCTTCTGAAAGTCAAAACGCGCAATGCAGACGAACGCGAACTCGCCGATAGTATAGCGAAGTACTCCTTCTGGTTGCCGCAACTCCACTGCGCGAACCGAATTCGGCTCAATGACGACTGGAAGCGCGGAACCGTAGAGCCGCTGTATATCCGCCGCGTCCGTTTCCGTGAGCGCGATCAATTCGTCGCATCTGCGGTAGAGCCAGCGTTCCAGGGAAAGACGAAGCGCACGCCGAATGCGGTTGTCGAAAGTCTTTGGCAGGAAATCGTATTTGCGGAGATGGATTCCGTGGACGGTGAAGATCACCTTGCCATTGGGCCTTGAGAACGGATTGCGGAAAAGCTGGACGAGTGCCTTCAGGTGATTAGCGTGAATCACGTCCGCGCTCCATGCGTTCATATTCGCGGCAGTGCATTCGCCGCGGCACGAGAAGAACACGCGAGACTCGTCTTGCGGATGCGCGGCCATCTGGCGGCGGATGTACTCCATGCCGCCGCCTACGGAATCCCGGTCAATCAAATAGGCACGCCGCACAGGCCAGAGCTCCCTTCTTGAGAAGTCCGTGACGCGGATCGGACAGCAGGCCGCCAGTCATCCGCGCCCTCAGCACCCTCCAAAGCTTTCTGTCGAAAAGACGATGCCTGATCCACAGCAGCAGTACGTCACGAGTGACGCGGTCGTGGAAATCCGCGTACTTTGGTTCCGGCATCGCAGAGCGGAGGATTTCCCCTACGCGCGCGAGGTCTTCAACGCGCTTCCGCCCGTCCTGGACGTGCGTAACGGAAGCACCGTTCTCGCAATAGTGGTAGAACGCCTTGTCCATGACGGCGACGCGGCGCGCCTTGCGCAGAGCCTGAGCCGTCACCATCAGGTCTTCGCCTAACGAAACGGACAAATCAACAGAAATATCCTCCAAAAGCTCACGCCTAAACAACTTGTTCACAAGCGCATTGTAGGTATCGCTAGGCCCATTTGAGTCGAACGGCTTGCGGATAGACTTGCCGCCTGCACCGTCACGGACAAGTCCGCAGCAAACGCAGTCCGCCGATTCCCGTCGTGCGGCTTCCATCATTTCCGCGATTGCGCCCGGTTCAATCCAATCGTCCGCATCGCAAAAGGTAATCCACTCGCCCGTTGCCTTTTCAAGTCCTGCACGGCGGGCGGCGGGAAGAGTTTGCGGACCATCGGCAGGCGGCGCGACAACAACAGGTTCAACCGAGCCATACGTCTGGGCCGCTATCGACTTGAGCGCCCGCCCAAGCAACGGCGTTTCACCCCAGGCTGGAATGATGACGGAACAGCGCGGCATCAGTATTGCTTTAATTGGCGTTCACGACATGCCGCTCTGCTTTTTAAACTCCTCAACCAGCCGTTCCTGCCGCAACAAATTTTCATAATTGCCATTACGCACTTCATCATCCACTACGCAAGCCCCAAAATGCCGGATCGATCCAAGGAATGCGTCATCAACAGGCAGCTTACCCTCCGTAAACTCCTGGTTCTTCTTTATTGTATAGCTTGGTTCATACCCACTCGGGGCGGTCAAAATGCGCCCCGTGGTCAAGGTGCCTTTGCTACCCCAGATCTCCAAATCGCATTTGTAGTCATTATCCATGCCAAAAGCCACCTGTGCCACAGCGCCCTTTCCGTCTTCCAACGTCGCGGAGCCGTACATGTCAACTTCAAATCCACCCACATAACCAGCGGACGCAGCCCTTAACCGGACATCACCGCAAAGGAGCTCTGAAGCCAACTTCATGGTATAGCCTCCTGCATCCAGCAACGCACCTCCACCGAGAGCTTTATTGTAACGGAAGTCGCGGGCATCACGGCGAGGGAACCCAAAACTGACGCGATAAAGACGTACGTCCCCGATTTCACCGCTCTTCACGATCTTGTCGATGGCAGCCATTTGCTTATGAAACACGAACATATAATTCTCATGCAAAGCCAATTTTTTTTCAGCGGCCAAGGACACCAATGCCTGAGTATCCGCAAAGCAGGTGGTCGATGGTTTCTCCACCAGCACATGCTTACCATTTTCCAACGCCATCTTTGCCCATTTGAAATGCAATGCCGGCGGCAGCGGAACATAGAGGGCGTCAATCTCGTCTGAACGAATTAGGGCACCATATCCCTCAAAAATCTTCCCGCCGTGGTTTTCGACAAAGGCCTGGGCCTTTTCCCTTTCTTTGACAAGAATCTCATTTGAAGCACCGACAAACTCTTCCCGAGTGGCGACAGCCACGCCAACATATTGAAAGTCCGCAGCCTTTTTCAGAGACGGCAAGAACCGGCGAAAGGCTATTTCCGACGGGCAGATGATTCCTATCCTAATCATTTTTGGCCTCCTTAGAAACCGTACATCTCCACCAGCACCTTCTTCATGTTTTCAACGGTATAGTCACACCCCTCATCGGCAAGGCTGGTGTAGAACGGCAAACGGACGATGCGACTCGCCAGATCCTCGGTGACGGGCAGGCTCTCCGGCTTGTATCCAAGCCTCAATCCGTAGGGCGAAGAGTGCAGCGGCAAATAACCGATATACACGTATATCTCCTTCTCCTTGAGCCGGCCCATGAAGTTCATCTTGTCCTTCTCCGACGGGAAGACGACCCAATATGCATGGTGATTCAGCTGTACGTACTCCTTGGGCTGGAAGACGCCGACGATTCCCTTCTCAACATACGGGGCGAACAACTTGCCATACGCTTCGGTCAACTTTGCACGTTTAGCCTTGATTTCCTCTTCGTGTTCCAGTTGCGCGCAGAGCATTGCCGCCAGAACATCCGAGAGCAGGTAGCTGGAGCCCTTATCAACCCAACTGTACTTGTTTTTCTGCCCATTTATGACCAAGCTGCGATCAGTTCCCTTCTCCTGGAGGAAGGTGGCCCGCTGGCGCCATTCAGGAACGTTATTCAGCAGCAATCCCCCCTCGCCGGCGCTGTAGTTCTTTGTCTCATGGAAAGAGAAGGCGGCAATGTGCGCTTTCTTGCCCGACGGAACACCTTTATAGAAGCTGCCGTACGACTGTGCGCAGTCCTGAAAGACAATCAAGTCATGCCTGTCCGCAATCTCCCTAATTTCGTCAATGTCGCACGGCACACCGGCATAGTCGATAGGCATAATCATCTTGGTCTTCGGTGTGATCAAAGCCTCTATCTTGGTGTAGTCAATGTTCATGGTCTTGGGATCGACCTCACAGAACACCGGGAAACCGCCAAAGAGCACAACGGCATTTACCGTAGAACTGAAAGTGTAGGACGGCAAAATCACTTCCTCGCCAGGTTTCAGATCGGCCAACACCACGCCCATCTCCAGTGCGGCCGTACCGGAAGGACAGAGGAAGGCGCTGTCGTAGCCATACTTCTCCTTCATCATTGCAAGTATCTTCTTGCAATAGGCGTGGTTGCCGCACACCTGCCCGCTCCGCAGAGCATCCAGCATGTACTTCTCTTCATCACCAGTCAGGTAGGTCTTGTTAAATGGAATCTTCATGACGATAGAACTTTCTCTTTTTCACTTGTAATTCAATGCCGAAATCAGGCTCCTTGCCTGAATGTTCAGGTAATTGTTAAATCTCAGGAAATTGTAGATCTGACGCAGAGTCATCCAGGTGTATCGAGGAGGGAGTTCCAACGGGAAGCCCTCATCGGCCTCCACCATCATGTTGCGGTTCTGTTCATGGTAGAAACGACCGCCCTCCTCGCTCTGCAAGGTATCGAAAAGCACCTGGTCCTTCCGTGCGTTTACCACATAATCATAGAACTCTGGCCTTTGATCGCCCACTTTGCCAGTTAGACATTGTACCGTAGGGGCCAGCTCAATCACGTCAAAATTGCCGCATTCCAACTTGGCTTGGACAAGGAAGTGATAGATGCCGTTAATCCGCTTGACGATAAAGGCGCACAGGCCCTGTTGCATAGGCTGCACCAGTGGCTGGCTCCACGTGGCGACCTCTCTATTTGATATGGTCACGTTCACGCCTATTATCTTAAAATACAGTCCGTCGTCACGCACAATTTCCCTGTCGGTCTTCTTCCACCCCGGCATATCCAACACAGAGCAAGGCGATACGAAGAGGTCGTACTTAGCCTTCAAGGATGTAAGCCAACTCAGATGGTCTCGCGAACTGATGTAGCTATGGTTGGTAGTGGATGAAAGGATCAACCCCTTTCCAAATTCCGACATGCCGGTCAACCCGTCAAATGGCGTCACGTAGTCACTGATGCTCAGCCCGGACAATACAGTCCGAGTATCCATATTGACCATATTGTCTTCACGCATCAGCTCCTTTATCTGGCCCAATGTCATCCAGCGGAAATCCTCCAGCACGGGGACGTCTTCATCTACCTTGATGATGATGTTACGATTGCGCTTACGCAGGAAACGCGCCCCTTGCTCGCTCTGCAATTGATCGAGGATGATGTTCTCAGGCTTGGCATTCACGAAATATTCAAGATAGTTGGGCTTCTTCCCCGAATGTACTTGCGAGTAGTTGCTCTTGGTGGCTTGGAGCGTTGGGCTTATCTGCACGCAGTTCGTGTTGCCCGGCTCTATCTTGGCCTGCATCAAGCAGTACAGCACGCCATTGATCACCTTGGTCAGGATGCCAAGATACCCAACTTCTGGCTGGTCGATGATCGGTTGCCGCCAGTGACTGTTCGTCCCATAGTCCGTCCTCACGTCGATGCCCACGATCGAGAAGAACTTTCCGGAATCATGGCGAATGCTGCCATCCCCGTCACTGTGCCACATTTTCATCTCGGCAAAGGGGATTTGCTCCACGTTCACCGTCACGTCCCTGTTGCGACGTTTAATCCACTCCCTTAACTCATTCGTAGAGTTAAAAGGGTTGTCCTTAGTAAGAAGCGACTTAATGATCATACCAGAGTTCCCTTTTTAGCGCATTATGTCCTTGGACTTTCGCCAACTTTCTGCATCCTCAACTTTGGCCATCCTCATTATCATTTCTCCGCCTCCCTTCTTGAATGATTTTTCTCATAAATACTGATAGTCTCATCTTCATATATGTTTCGGTACTCGTTAAATTCCAATTTTGTCGTCTTATCGGTGATGATATATCTCGGATTGCTTACAGGCTGGCCATTGAAAATGTTGTTCTGGCCAAGTCCCGCAGGAACCATACAATAAAAATTATATATTCTCCCATACAGGGCATAAGTGTTTTCCCAGTTGTCTGCGGTTTGAGATACTTGCATCTTATCAGAGAACACGGTCGAGTATCTTTCAAACATCTCATACCCTCCTCCATACCAGCTTTGAGGCCGCAACCTGAGCCAGGTACCCTCCCTAAGCATAGTAATAAAAGGCAAAAACTGCATGAACGCAATGCAAAACAAAATGCATGTAATCTTTGGCCACTCAAGCAAACAAACGATATACATACTGAACACAAGCGCCACATTCAACCCCCTGATATAGTTCCATGACGATTTTGTGGTATATAACGAAAGGAAGCCACCGATAAATATTAACAAGGCATACGCTATAAGAAGATCAAGAGGATGTATATCCTTGCGCTGCTTCAATTTCGCAGCGAGATTGAACAGCACGACTCCTAGCAAGAAGTAATAGGAAAGCAAAAAGCTTGAAATCCATCCAGCATCCCGCTTGGAATTATTAAGAATAAACGAAATATTTGCGCTTCTATAATTGTCAACCACTGTATGCAAAAGCGTTTTGAAGAAGTCAAATATGTTTGATTGATTAAATAACCCCTGAAAGGTACCCGGATATGGAGCGGCGGTGTTCTGCAATACCAACATACAACAAAAAGTTGCAAGGATAGGCATCAAAATGCAAAGTAAAATGGACATCAAGATGTGATACTTCTTCGGATTCCAATATTTGAGCAAGACATATCCGTAAACAGGAAATAAAAACGAAAACATAATATAACAGTTCGCAAAGAAAATCAAAGCAATTGGAGCTATCAAACCTAATACTAGGAGATACGATTTTCGTTTTCTGTTCTCTTCGTTCAGAAGAAAATAAAAAATACCTGAAAGCACGATAGCCATCGAGAATTTCGTGCATTCACTCATACTTGTGAACATATACTGTATGTTTACAAATAAAACACAGTTAAGAAGCGCAAGCCGTAAAGCAACTTTCCCTTTCGGTCGTGACAAGACAAAGAAAACGATATTGGCGAGTGTCATGTAAAACACATTCATGAACAGGGGCGACCAATGATGCCAGCCAAATACTTTCCCGAAAAAAGCCATTGCGTAAATGATAGCACCTCCCCAGAAACCAAATGTTCCAATTGGCGCATGTGCTTCATTACATCCTACGAACCCCAATGGCCTACCATACTTCACAACAGCGTCAATTTGAGAATACCACCACACTTCATCGCTCCATAGAGGCACCCAATGAAATGGATTCAAATGAAGAACAAAAATAACCGATAAAAAAATCAACAAAGGAACACAGCAAAACAGAAACCCTGACCAATTCTTCACCCTAGTACATTTCGACAGGGAGAAAAAGATTGTCGCCATAACATTCTTCATCGCCCAGTTTTCCTAGAGATGACATACTGAGGCGAGTTGTTCATGCAGATGTAGATTCGTCCCACATATTCACCGATAAGCCCAAGAATCAACATGATGATGCCTCCTATAAACAAGATGGCACTCATCAGCGAACTGTATCCGATCAACACCTGCGGATGCAAAAACAACTTGTTTACGACAGTCCACGACCCATACAGAAATCCAATCATCGCACATACGAATCCCGCCCATGAAGCAAGCCTAAGCGGCTTGACGGAAAATGCGGTAAACCCATTCAACCAAAGGCCGAGCAATTTGGAAAACGAGTATCCGCTTGTACCGCTCATACGTTCGCGATGGCAGACTTCCACATTGACTATGTTGCGCGTAACCCTAAACAACAATCCGCCCAGATACGGAAACGGGCCTTTGTATGTAAGTAGGGCGTCAAGCACAAAGCGGCGCATCACGAAGAAACTAGTCAACTGAACATTACGGGGCTTTCCAAGCAACCATTGCGCCATCAGGGAATTCATTTCCGAACCAAAGTTTCTGAACACGCTATGCTTCTTGGACGCATACGATCCGACAACGACATCGGCGCCATCGAAAAGCCTGTCCAGCAGCTTGTATATGGCATCAACCGGCGACTGGCCATCGTCATCAAGCGAGAACACCACATCGCCTGTCGCAAACGAATAGCCAGCCATAAGCGCAGCTTGTTGGCCAAAGTTTCGCGCCAACTCAATCCCCTTGAGGTGCGCTGGATCATCAGCGCACATTTTCTCAATCACCTGGTACACATTGTCGGGCGATTGATCGTTGACCATTATTATCTCGTAATCCACTCCGTCGCGAGTCGCGACGACGGACCGAATTTCGTCAACCACCGCTGCAATGGTTTTCTCCGATCTGTAGCATGGGATAACAAACGAAATCTTCATACTGATCTCCCAAGACGATTCTCTTAGAATTGTCGTCTCAAAACATAAGTTGACCTGCGAATGCCCTCGGCGATGCCAAGCACCGCGTCAACGGCAATTACAGCTGGGTTGTTTGATGAAATCGCCGACACGAGCACACGAGCGCCGCGAAGAACATCGTTTCGAAACGAGGCGTCGTAAATCGAGAATCCGATTCCAGGCTTGTCGCAATCGCAGAAAACCCCGCCAAGAATCCCATGCAAAACGCCGTTCCCCTCGTCAAGCCTGTCAAGGGTAAAGCCATAGTCGACAGCTGGATCGTCCGGATCGCCAAACACCAACAAGTGCGCATCATCTCTTTCGCACATGTCCAACAGCCAATTGCGGTAGCGGCGGCATCCTGTTTCAGGTCCCCAGAAAGGATCCAGCGATATCCTGTCTGTCTCAAAAAGGTCGGGGGTTATTTTGTCCGCGATCACCTTCCATTCCGCCAAGACATGGGGAATCTCTTTTATCGAGACAGGAACGATAAGATTCTGAATTTGGGGAGGCGTCTTGTACTTTGAAAGGGCGTACCTAACCTCCAATTGGTTTTCCAGGAAGCGGAAACCGAAATCTTCCAACGCATGAAGACACGCAAGATTCCCAGCCGGCAACTTTACGGTAACATAGGCTCCGTTGTACTGCGGATCCATTAATCCGGACAAAACCTTGTCGACATCTTGGCAATCCCTCTTGTCCAGCGAAATCTCAAATGCCCGTCGTCCGAGGTTGCGAACCTCCCATGTAGCCTCAACGATCTTCATGACACTCCAGCCCACCTCTCCGTTTGCTCATCCACCCTACTTGAATGTCAAGTCACAGGAAGCTCCGCCGTCAACCACGACCTGACTTCCGGTAATCCAGCGCGCATCATCGGAAAGCAAAAACGCGACAACTCCTGAAACATCTTCCGGTTTTCCCGTTCCCAGAGGATGCCTATGGTTCATCGCCGCAACGGCTATTGGATCGTTAAACACATCGTCTGCCATTTCAGTGTGGACGGCAGCAGGGCACACCGTGTTTATCCTCACATTTGGCGCTAGTTCCACCGCCGACGCGCGGGCAAACGAATTCAACATTCCCTTGCTCATTCCGTACAAGGATTTCCCGCGAGTGGCCTGCGTCGCGGCAATACTGGAAATAAATACGACGCTCTTCATAAATTCCCCAGAAACCCTGCGTTTCATGAGGGAACCCAACAACAGAATCGCCGATGTCGCGTTCGTATCGATAATGCGCCTATAGGACGAGAGGTCGATTGTCTTGATTGCCGTAAGGAAAACCATTCCCGCACAGTGTACAAAATTATCTATCTTGTACGCTCCAGCGGAAACAAAAGACTCAAAATCGCGCTGAAGCGTATCCACTTTGGACAGATCGTAAGTCCAGATCACATGGCCATCTCCCGAACAATGTCGCTTTGTCTCCTCCAGCTTCCGCCGGTCGCGGCCATGGAGAATCAACTTGTTCGTTTGCGAAAGCCTAGCAGAAATGGCCCTACCAATACCGGAAGAGGCACCTGTCACAAGCGTATAGCGCGATTCGTCGCCCGACATCATTTGGTCCTTTTAGTTTCAAAGAAAGCCCAAAGGTCTTCCGCTGTTTCGATGCCCTTCAAATCGGGAACGGCCAACGTAAAGCCAAACTTGGAATCGGCGAGCGCCACAATTGAAAGCACCGACAGGGAATCCCAAGACGGGCAATCCCTCAGCTTGGCATCAGGTGCCAATTCCACCTCGTCTAGAATATTTGCAATCTCAGCCATGAATTGCGTCTTATCCATTTCATTCTCCTTTGTTCGGGTAGTTGATTGTTTCACAGAAATCGAAATTGCCGCAGTCCATCACGATGCCCCCGTAGGTGAGGCCGACCCCAAAGCCGGAGAAACAAACTTTCTGCGTCTCACGGCAAAGCGTGTCGGCATCGTTGAGCGCCATCGCGGATGGAATCGTCGCGCCGCTGGAGTTGCCATAATGCTCGACCACGTTGTTCGGCATCTTTTCATACGGCACGTCCAGCTTCTCCGCCAGTTTCTGAAGCATGAACTTGTTCGGCTGATGAAAATAGTACTTGTCAATCCCGGCAAAGTCCGTCCCGGCATCTTTCACAAGGTCGGCAAGCATCGGCGGCACATCCGCCATCACGAAGTTGAAGACCGCCGTGCCATCCATCACAAGGTTGTCCGGCGCACGCTCGTTCCCCTCTTCATCGGCCGCCATAATCGCCGTCTCAGGTGTTGACGGCTGACGGAATCCGCCAGCCGGAATCTTGAGAGCCATTGCTCGAGTGCCGTCGAAACGGACGTCCGCAAAGACCTTGCCAGCGCCGGAACGGTTCTCGACAATCGCGATTGTCGCCGCATCGCCGATGAGCGGATAGCTGTTGCGATCTTTTTGCGACACCTTGCGGCTCAACACATCGGCGTTCACGACGGCCACTTTTCCAATTCCCGGCTGTTCCAGCAGCTGAAACGCCTGAAGAAGCCCGATCACAAAGCCACAGCACCCCTGCGCAACGTCAATGCAGAAGCAGTCTCGACGAAGACCGAGCTTGCCGTGAAGGATGCAAGACGTCGGCGGCATGAAGTGGTCTGGCGAGAGCGTCACGTAGACGAGTGCGTCTATATCCTCCACTTTCAGCCTTCCGGATTCACAAAGCCGCCTAAAACCAAATTCCGCAAGATCAGAGGCGCAGACGCCTTCATCCACCACGCGGTGCGCCTTGTACCCCATGACCATCGCAAGCTTGCGCGAACGGTTCTCCGGCGCGTTGAAAAGCTTCATGTCATCGACGAACAGTCGTTCCCGATCAGGAACGACGACCGCCATGCCAGTGATGGCCTTGTCTTGAAAGGTGAACTTCATCTTTTCCTGGACCTTTGAACCAGAGCCTCGATTGCATCGACGTTTGCAAAATTCTCAGGCAGAATATCCGTGCCGTCGATCTTTATGCCAAACCGTTCGTCCAGCGTCGAGACAAGCGTCATGAGGTCAAACGAGTCCAACATACCCTCGTCGAAGAAATTCTCCACGCCGTCGAACTCGAATTCGGGGCGAATCTCCTTTAGTATCTCTATTATTTGGGTTTTCATGGCAAGCAGTATATCATTATTCGTATCAATGCGCAAGCACAATATCTTTCAGCGGCTCAAACTCAAATCCGTAGTGCCGATAGCGCACAATGGCGTTCTCGTTGTCTGTCTTGACCCAGAAATATTGCCGTTTCGTATCCGCGCCAGCCGCGAACATGGAACGCATCAGCCTGCCACCTAGCCCATTGCCGCGGTCTCTAGGCGACACAAACCAATATCGCAGGTAGAGCGCCGCCGGGGAAAGGTCAAATATGACAAATCCCCTGATGTCGTGCTCTGAATTTCCTCTTGCGACAAATATTTCCCCAGCGTTGATCCAGTCTTGAATCTCCTCCAGTTCTGGAAGCTGTTCCTCTTCCGCGTTGAAATGGCCGAGCAACAGAGTGCGAATGGCCCCAGCGTCAGCCTGTTGCGCGACGGCTATTCCGCTTTCATGCACGAACGCCTCGTCCGGCGTTCGCCTCGACATCCGCTGAAGTGTCGTCAATGCTGTAAAACCCGCCGACCTGAATGCGGCTTCCAGCGGTTCCCGCATGGCATCGCGCCCAAGGACGTCCACGACCCACCGAAACGGGACGCTCGCCGAAATCAGCTGTTGCACGTCTTCGGCGATGTCTTCAGACGATTCTGTGAGGAAATAAAGGTTAAGGAAATCTTGCTGATGGCGTATGAGGAAAGTTGTCTTTCCAAATTCTGCGCATGAGAAAGCTCGCTTCTCGCACCACCTCGCCATGCGCTTTTCGTCCGAAAAGAAATTGGATGTCATGCGCCCCCTGTCGCGCGCCACCGCCACGCAACGCACCACATCGTCCCAGCTGTCAAAAAACTTCATATCAGCCATTCACTTGTCGGTTCAGTAGCGCGCGGTCAATCTTTCCTGTTCCGCCGCGAGGCAGCTCCTCGAGACGCCGGAACTCCGATGGTATCATGTACTTCGGAAGAACCTGCCCTATCGCCTTGCGGAACTCGGCGGGCGAAATCTCGAGTTTACCCTCGTAGAAGAACACGATGACCTTCTCCGCCTTGTTATACACAACACATCCATTTGGCACTAGCTTGAGCGTGTTTATGATTACATGCTCGATCTCGCCCAACTCAATCCGATAGCCGGAATGCTTTATGAGCGTATCCTTACGCCCCTTGAACATGATTTCGCCTCGTTCATTGCGCGATACGATGTCGCCCGTACGATAGATGATTTCTGGATATGCGGTATTAAGCGGATTTTGAGTGAACGCCGCCGCCGTCTTTTCTGGATTGTTGTAGTATCCCATCGCAAGTGATGTACCGCGCACGCAAAGTTCGCCTTCTTCGTCGCCAACAACCGGCTTGTTGTCGGCGTTGAGAATCAAGATGTCCGTATTGCGGCACGGGAAACCGATCGGCAGGGGCTCGTCGTCACGAAAATCGCGCGTGACCTCGAACCAGGTACAATCGAGGGTGATTTCTATAGGGCCGTAGAGGTTGACGAAACGCGCCCACGGTAGATTGCGCTTCCAGACGTTGAACTGCTTTGTCGGGAACACCTCGCCCGCGAACCAGACCATCTTCAGGTCCGGAAGCGGCATTTTCTCCATGAGACCCATGTTCGCCATGTTGACCATGATCGTTGGCACCCAGAACACCCACGAGACCTTTTCCTTTTGCAACAGCTCAAGAATCTTCACGGGGAACATAGCCCAGCTGTCCGGAATCAGTACCATCGTTGCCCGTTTTGCAACCAAGAGACACAATTCGAAACTGTAGATGTCGAATATGATCGGCGAAAGAGACCCGACAACAAGACCGTCCTCCAGTTGCCATGTCTCAAATGCACACGCCATAAAGTCAAAGAAACTCCGGTGGTTCAATACAACGCATTTCGGCGTACCTGTTGAGCCGGAGGTGTTGATGAGACAGAGTGGATCGGTATCAATGCCATGTTCAATGATTGCATTTAAACGCGCTTCCGCGCCATCCTTTTGCTCAAGCCCATCAAGATCTTCCGTCAGTACTATCGGCGTATCGCCAGCAATCGGTTCGATGGTACCGCGATACTTAGCGTTTGTGATAATGGCAAGCGGCTGGGCCTGCTTCAATACGTTCGCCAAACGCTCTGGTGGAGTTTTGACATCCATGTTCATATAGGCATTGCCCGAATGGATGATTGCCAAATCGGCGACTATCGCATGTACGCACTTCGGCAAAAATACAGCCACAGGCCGCCGCGTCACCTTAAATGTCGTCGCGATCCAGTCGGCGACTTTTATCTCGGCGACACGCAGATCGCCAAAAGAGAACCTAGTTTCACCGTCAACGACGGCAATGGTTTCCTGACAGCCGCTCGTCCTCTCCAGGAAGAACTGAATTAAATTTGTTTGCATTTCGTTTTCTCCTAACCGTCTTTTTACAGTGTATTCAACTTCCTTGGCTGGCCACCGTTATACCCGCCACGATTAAAGCTACCCCCCAAATACGCCACGCATTTAACGACTCTCCTAACAAGAAATACGACAGCAGCACGACAAGAACAAAACCAAGACTCGTGAATGGATAGGCATAGCTGATTTCCAGTTTGCTCATCGTCGCCATCCAGCATAGGCCTGAAACAAATGTTGCGAAAAGTCCACTAAATATAAACGGGTCAAAGAGCACCGTGAAGAGAGTGATAACCTTCGGCCAGATGCCTTCGGGTATCTTCAGACCGGCGAACTTTCCACTGATCCGCCACTTCATGATCATCTGCGAGTAGACCGACGTAACAATCGTCGCCGCAAGATAGAGATGTGCAATGATTTTTGCATTCATATCAGAAAGACTCGTTGATTCACGAAACTGGCTGTTTTTCGTCCGTTTCCTGCACGTTTTCGTCGGCAATTCCTACGTCCGTGCATTTCCTTCCTCGCACTTTCCGAACAAGTCGGCAGATGCGAACATAAACGGGATTATCCTTCTCAAACCAGACACCGGCGAAGGGAATGATCATAAAGAAAAATGGATAGATGCTCGTCCGATATCGCCCGTGCGACTCAATGATCATGCTCATTCCGGCGTATGAAAGGACGACTGCCAGTGACAGCACGCCAATTACCCAGGAATCCATCCGTCTACGCCTGTACATCGCCAGAACGAAACCCGACGCTCCCAAAAAGAACAAAAACGACGTTAAGAGATGCTCCGCACGCAGTAACGGCGCCAACCATGTCGGGCAGTAGTTCTCGTTCCTGGCATTATAGCAGTTGTTCTGACATGACGCATGATACCACCACAGAATGCTCCCAGGAGAATCATTCGTCCCCCAAACCCTCTTAAACTTGTAAACAAAAAATTCAGGATATTTCTTCATGTTGTCCAAGAGCATGTTCTTGACCATTGCAATTTTCTCATTCTTCGGGGCTGATCTGAAGGCCCTGTCGCGCGTACGCGAATAAGACCCCCCGGTTTGAACGCACAATCCCAACCACATTTCATACAAGACCCCACCCGCGAAACTCTCCAGCGCCCCCCTCTTCGGCTCCTCGCTGGCTTTTGAAATCTCTTTAGCCGCGACAAATACGTCCGACCTTACGCCCAGGGCGACTTTATACGCCAAACAGATGGCGCACATGGACGTGAGCAGAAGCAAGGCCATGCGGATTTTGCGTTTCTCCAGAATCATAATGGCAATAAAAACCATGAACGCAAAAAAGTATAAAAAAGCTATGGTTTTGAAAATGGTGCCGAGACCAAGCAACAAACCAGTCCCCAACCACAACACAAGGTTGTTGGTGGAAAACCTCTCCCAATCGGACTTTACGGCGAAGAAATAAATCGCATAAAGAAAGAACATGGCAGAGAGGAAATCACCGACCAAGACCGTTGAGTACAGCGTCAACGCCGGCGACAGCGCCGTTGCAATCGTCGCAAAACGGGCCATCCGGCGTCCGGAGATGCGCTCACCCAATCTGAATACGGGATACAGCACCGCCGCCCTGCAGATGGCATTGAGAATCTGTCCGACAATAAGCTTTGGCGAAAACACGATTCCCATTATCGAGAGCAAGAGGTCGTAGTTGACCCAATAGTAGAACTTCAACGGGCGATAAAACGCTATATGCCCCGCTTCAAGGCTCATTTGCGCCCGCAACGAATCGTACGGCATCTTTCGCTGCCCCATTTCGGGTGCCAGCAACATAATTACCACATAAAATAAAAAGAACACGGCCATGAGAATCCATGGCTCGTATTTCATGAACCGACCTTCTCCCAATCGTCCCAGCCCTTCAAGCACAACCCATATCAGAAGGACAACGACACCATACCACAATGCGTCGGGAAGCTTGAACCCGATTACGGCAATGCTTGCGGAAAGGACGAGTGCCGCAAATAGCAATCCGACCAGTGCAACCGCCAAAATGAGAAAATACGGCGCTTTTTTTGAGATGCCGCCTATCATTTGTCCACACCTCCTGTTGCTTTGATCAGCATCCTCAGGGCCATTGCCTCGACTCTGTCCTGCTGTTCAAGGGCCTGACGCTCTTTTACGGGCAGGCGGGCGGGTGACACGGATGTCTTTGGAGGCGGTTTTGGATGATTGGTCAACTGCTTATCCTCGGCATCCCACCACAACACAAGACCATACGGCATAATGGAGCGAAACCAACCGATGAGACCTTGATCCCGCGTAGCATCACCTCTCTGGATCCCGTATGACAGCCGAACGAAGCTTTTCATCTTTCCGTATGGCAGGAAATACTTCACCAAACGCACATCGGATTCCGCGCGAACGCTCAATGCCGCAGTGAACGCATACGGCAGAACTGCCAGCACGGCACCGGCGACGCCCCCCCACGGCGACGGCTTGACCTTAATGCCATATCGCCAGGCAAGCCATATCCGTGTGACAAACGCCGGAGGCAACAACTTAAGCATCCTGCGAAACGTCTTCATGCGTCCTCCTTCTTCCCGTCAGTGGCGCATATCTGGTCGTAGAGATGCTGGCATATGTCAGTGCGATAGGCAAAGAAGCCGTCGGAAATAGCGCACTTCTCCGGTTCAAGCGCAAAGCCGGCATCAGCATACCCTTCAATCAAGGCCATCACCTCTTGGACTGATTTCACGCGGTTGAACATGTTCACCCCCTGATGCTCGGCGAAGACAACCTCCGAGTACCCGTTCCCCTCCAGAAGTCCATCATAGCGATCAGGCGTCCAGAAGATGCAGGGCTTGTTCAGGAACAGAAAATCGAAGCAAACACTCGAATAGTCGGTGACGCAGAGCGAGGCATGGCGAATCCAATATGAAATTTCAGAGGTTTTCGCCAGTTCGATTGGCAAGTCAAAATCAAGGTTCTTCACGTGATTCACCAGATGATGATGCGCCGCCATTACCACGCGGAGATTTCGCCGCTTCAGACGACTCAGGTTCTCCTCGTTAATCAACGCACGGACTCCGGTAAAATACGCCGACTTGACCATCTTGTCCATGCCGCTGTTGAACATGGCGCGCCAAGTCGGCATGTAGAAGATCACCTTTTCACGCTCCGAGCCGCTTTCATCCCTCAGCAAGTCCCATCGAGGCAGACCAGCGACCAAATACCTGGGCTTGCGCCCTGTGTCCCAATGCTCAGGTACGCACTGCTCCAGAAACGCCTTCTCTTTCTCAGAGGCCACGTTGACGTAATTCGCAATAGCAAAGGTCCTGGCATTGTTTGAAGCCATTTTCCAGAAAGTCGGCCCGTGCTGCAAGAATACAAGACTGCACCCATCCAGCAGGTGAAAATACCGCCAAGTCAATGCGTTGAGAGCCATGTTTTCCATGACCACCGCCCTCACCCTTGGCAGAAGCCCCTTGCATTTCCTGATAAATTCGTAGTTGTCGACCCCGTTTCCTGAAAGAAGGATGACGTCTTTCAAGCCGTTGTCTTCACGCATTCTGCCAATCATGACGTGCTTGCGCCAAACAACATAACGGCAAGGAACCCCATGATCCTGCAACCACCGGAAGAACGTCCAGGAGTCAATCGGCTCGTTGGTTGTCGAGTTCAACTGCCCCGTGACAATGATCAGGTCTTTTTCGGTATTCTTGCGCACCTCGATCGCCTGTCGCAGAATCCTCTGTATGCGGCATGGTGCCTGCTCGACGAAGAACTCCATGTCCGGGCGTACATTTGGAGATTCGCCCTGCACCAATGACATAAATCTCCCAACCGCATCTTTCGGACAAATCTTTTTCAGGCACTCGATCCCCCCTAGGGCCTCAACCCCCTCCTCTTGAAGCCAGAGGCGCGCCTTGGGCGATTTCTCCCCGTAAAAAAGGATGTCCCTGATCATCCGTCCAAGAAAGAGAGTCCGCAACTTGCGGTCGTTGACTTTCTGCAGAACCGACACTAGGCCCTTAAGCGCAAAAACCGGTGCTTCGTTCTCACTTGCCTGCAGGCGCGAGACCGCCGAAGAGGGGTTTCCACGTCTGTATAAGTAGAAAGACACGTTCAGCACACGCATTCTCTGCAACTTGGATAGAACGGAAAGGACCCACGCGAAATCTTCTCCAAGTTTTAGATCCGGGAATTTCTCTTCTGTACTGCGCAAGAACTCTAGGTTCCACAAAAAAACGCAACTTGACCCGTAAACGGACAAGGTATTGAGCTCCACCGGAGAAAAAACCCTGTCTCTCGGGAAATCGCCGATATGCCTCGCGAGCCTCCAAAAATGGCCGACGGGTTTCATTGAATCGTATGCAAAGCACTGGAAATCGAACAATACCGCATCTAAATTATCGCATGCCGCCATCAAGACCGTACGAGCGGCCATCCGTGAATGTAGCCGGTCATCCCCATCAAGAAAGGCGACATACTTTCCCCTGGCTTTTTCAATCGCAAAATTCCTTGCCCGCGACACGCCTCCGTTTTCAAGATGCCAGACCTTGATGCGCGAATCGATGCGCGAATAAAAATCAAGCACTTTGCCGCTATCGTCAATCGAGCCGTCGTCGATGCAGATGACCTCAAAGTCCGGGAAGGTCTGTCGGCGCAGGGACTCAAGCGCGCCCGCAATGTACTTCTCCGCATTGTACACGGGAACGATAAAAGAAACCAACGGCCGTTCAACCATGCGGGCCATCGGTGGCGGAGTGCTGGGGAACCATGCAGCCGGCAGCTCCATCTGAACCCCACTGGACCCTGCCACGCGATTCATCAGCTCATAAACCCGTGACTGGACCAACTGCCGGTCAGCGCCGCTTATCAAATCCGCATAATAGAATGCATGCGTCTTCCACAGAATCTGTGCGGCTCCGTCACTCATGGCGCCTTCAACCGGCGTCCCGGCAAACAGTTGTACGCAGTCTACCATGTGCCGATACAGTACACCAAGAAGATCTTGCCGTCTCTCCCGTTCAAGAAGCTCTGCAACGAACGCATGGACCTTTAAGGCTTCGGGCAACTCTCCGGCATCGGCCGACTTCTGCTGTAGCCGCCCGGCCATGCCGTCATCTTCTTTGCACAGGAGGTGATAATGTTTCCGCGGCAGATAATAGCAATTGCGAGTCCGGCAGAAGACGGCAAAGAAGAACGCCTCATCCACGTCATTGATGCCTTCAGGAAACTCAATGCCGTTTTTCCTTAGAAAATCCGCCCGATACAACTTGTCCCCCGCGCAGACATCCGTGTCGTTGATGACGTCGAAGCCAGGTCGGACAACCCCCTTAACCGAATCCTCGAAATAGGACTGCCTCGATTCTAGAACGGCATCCGGAACCTTGCAGGCACATTCAACCGTGACCCCGCATTTGGCCATGTCGCAGGAGGTTGAGACCTCAAGCACTTCCGCCAGGTCGCCAAACATGTCAACGTCAACGTAATCATCGGGCCCCACAAAGCCAATGTACTTGCCTTTTGCGGCACGCATGCCGACGTTGCGCGCAGCCCCCAGACCGCCATTCTGCGTGTGGATCACCTGCACACGACCATCTTTTTCCGCCCATGCATCGGCACGCGAACCAGTGGAATCGGTGGAACCGTCGTCAACGATGATGATCTCAAGATTGCGATGCGTCTGGCCAACAAGGCTCGCCACGCAACGGTCAAGACACTGCTCCGCGTTGTACGCCGGAACCACGACAGAGACAAGCGGCGAGGCTGTGGGAATCTGGTGCTCGGCAAATATACGTTTGCGGACAATCCGCTTCCCCGCACGTGCGAGCGCGGTCGCAACAAACGCCTGTTCGTCGGCTTCTAGGATCTCAAGCAAATCTCCATTGGCACGCAACCATGCGGAACGGAACACGAAGTCAGCCGCCTTTGCCGAGGTGTCGTTAACCATGCCGCCGACAATGTCCGCGTTCTCGTGTTTCGCGGTGTTGACAAGCACCTCCAACGCATAGTCATTTATGTACCGGTCGTTCTCCCTTACAACGGCCACATAATCCTTGCCAACCTCGTCAAGCAGCGTTTCCGATATTCTGGTGGCGTAGATCACCTCCCAGTCGGCAACTGACAAATTGGCAATATGTCCCTCAAACCTCTCCCGATCATGGCCTTCACCTTCTGAAATCACTATCAGCGACACCCCCGGCAGGCGTCGGCTCTCCGTCAGACACTGGTTTTCCTTTTTCGTAACCTCCAATTCGCCACGCATCAACTCCCGTTCCCGGTAGAACTTGGACATCCACTTACGCACGTCCGATGTCTGCCTAAGGGCAAACGACGAATAGGCATCAGAAGAGCTGATCATCCTGAAGGCGTTCGCCATGATTTTGTTGCTGATTTCCTTGGGCTTGACCGTCGCAAAAAATCCATCGTCCTTGAAAAGCGCCTTGAGCGCGTCAAACAGCTCCGCATAAGCCCTTTCGTGCTCAGATAGAACGTCCAACGTTCGCGTGAAGCAATACATCGAGGCCAGCGCGATGCCCTTGCGGAACTTCTCGACCAGCCTGCGGCGAGTCAGTTCCATCACAAGAAACCGCCAGGCCTCGACAATGGAAACCGGCGATCTGTGGTTGTCCGTCTGCAGATTCCCCGCCCCCCTCACTCTGTAGTTGTACAAAAACTCGTCAACGACTGAAATAGTGGTGGCAACCGCCAGGACCAAGCATCCAAAGCTCACGTCGTTGGATATTTCAATCCGCTGGAACTCCAGATTGTTCCGGCGCACGAGGTCTGTCCTAATTAGTCTGTTCCAGGGCGCATAACCAAAGTTCGAGAATATCTTATCCCCGAGGGCCCGTCCGTCAAAAGGAACGTGCAAGCCGGAAGGCAACGACGGCGGGTGTTCACGGAGAACCTTCCCGTCCGAGTCGTCACACGCCCGATACCCCCAGAACACCACATCGGCGTCGTCGGCCATCGCCCTAGCGTACGCCTTCTTAAAAAGCGTCGGTTCGCACCAGTCGTCAGAATCGACAAATCCAAGATATTCACCTGTGGCTATGGCCATACCTGCATTTCGCGCCGATCCTGCATCCGTGTGCTCGCATGCAAGCACCTTTATGCGCGGATCCTTAGCCGCGTATTCGGACAGAATCGCCGCGCTGGCGTCGGTCGAACCGTCGTCCACACATATTATCTCAATGTCGCGCAGCGTCTGGTTGAGGACCGACTCAAGGCACTGCCGAAGATATTTTTCTACATTATATACAGGTATTATAATTGAAACTCTTGGCATAAATGTCCCTCCTACGCTACACCGCAACACCCAGTATCGTCGCCGACCTTCTGCGTCGCCGCCTCGGACAAGAGCGCGAGCACGAAAGCGATGCCAATGGCAAACGCCTTCACTGCACAAAGTTTAATTACTTTTTTCACGATTGTCGCCTCATTCCAGTTGCCTTTTATGGGCGGGCACACTCTACCTAACCCATGTAGCGGCGTATATCATAGCAAAAATCATTCGGCTTGTAAATACACTATGGAAAACGCAACGGAAAACACGGCGTTCTCATTCTCCTGTTTTATCATGTTCTTTGTGGCTTATATCATTTCTAATAGCCGTCTTTTGGTTGAACCTATCACGGATGGCACGGAACGGCTTGGTGAGCGCACGCCCCAACTTATAGGAAGCGGACTCCTGGAGGGCCGACATCTCCTTTTTGGCGACCATAAGCGCGTCGCAAAGTTCCGCTATCCAGCCAGCATCCGCAGCCAGAGACGCATCCTTCTCGGCAACCACCATTCGAAGCTCGTTGCGCTCACCCAGGAACTTGCAGCGATCAGCCCAGAGCTTGGACTCCTTAACCTTCTGTGCCTCAATCCGTTCGAGTAGCGCATCGCGCTCGTCCTTGAATTTACCGCGTTCAGCCCACAGTTTTGCCTCTTTCGCCTTCTGCGCCTCATTCCGTTCGCGCAGCGCATCGCGCTGGGCCATGATTTTTCCGCGCTCAGCCCACAGCGCGGCCTCCTTCGCCCTCTGCTCCTCGACCCTACCGCTCAGCGCGTCACGTTCCTCCATGAACTTACAGCGTTCCGCCCACAGTGAGGCCTCCTTCGCCTTCTGCTCCTCGGCCCGCCCGCGAAGTGCGTCGCGTTCCTCCAAGAACTTGCAGCGTTCCGCCCACAGAGCGGTCTCCTTTGCCTTCTGTTCCTCGACCCGCCCGCGAAGTGCGTCGCGTTCCTCCAAGAACTTGCAGCGTTCCGCCCACAGAGCGGTCTCCTTCGCCTTCTGTTCCTCGACCCGCCCGCGAAGTGCGTCGCGTTCCTTCAAGAACTTGCAGCGTTCCGCCCACAGAGCGGTCTCCTTTGCCTTCTGCTCCTCGACCCGCCCGCGCAGTGCGTCACGCTCTTCCAAGAACTTGCTGCGCTCCGCCCACAGCGCAGCCTCTTTCGCCTTCTGCTCCTCGATCCGTCCGCGCAGTGCGTCGCGTTCCTCCAAGAACTTGCAGCGTTCCGCCCACAGCACGGTCTCCTTCGCCTTCTGTTCCTCGATCCGTCCGCGCAGTGCGTCGCGTTCCTCCAAGAACTTGCAGCGCTCCGCCCACAGCGCGGTCTCTTTCGCCTTCTGCTCCTCGACCCGCCCGCGCAGTGCGTCGCGCTCTTCCAAGAACTTGCAGCGCTCAGCCCACAGCGCGGTCTCTTTCGCCTTCTGTTCCTCTACCCGCTCGCGCAATACGTCGCGCTCCTCCAAGAACTTGCAGCGTTCCGCCCACAGAGCGGTCTCCTTCGCCTTCTGTTCCTCTACCCGCTCGCGTAATGCGTCGCGCTCCTCCAAGAACTTGCTACGTTCCGCCCACAGCGCGGTCTCCTTTGCCTTCTGTTCCTCGACCCGCCCGCGCAGCGCGTCGCGTTCCTCCAAGAACTTGCAGCGCTCCGCCCACAGCGCGGTCTCCTTCGCCTTCTGTTCCTCGACCCGCCCGCGCAACGCGTCGCGCTCCTCCAAGAACTTGCTGCGTTCCGCCCACAGCGCAGCCTCTTTAGCCTTCTGTTCCTCGACCCGCACGCGCAGTGCGTCGCGCTCCTCCTTGAACCGACATCGCTGCGCCCAAATCTTAGCGTCTGCCATCATGGCAGACCGCATTGCAGATTGGCCTCTAGTCCACAAACAGGGGTGCTCCTTGCGGTAATCTTCAAGCTGCGTCCAAGCTGCCGCCATTTCTGGGGACGCCATGTCATCTGTCGCGAGGGCGGACTCTATGAAATCCCGCCCCCTGCTGCGATACTGCGCAATCCCTTCGTCCACCTTGGCCCAGTCGACGTTCATCCCAACGCTGTAAGCCTGAAAGGCACTCTCGCCATCTTTGAAAAGATGCCCCGAAAGGCCGAGTCCCTCCAACATCGTGCGGTGCCGTGCAGAGCGGTTTTCATCCGCTTGGATGCAGATGAAAGGCGTGTGGAACAAAACCGAGAAACATGCGCCATGGAATGAATCGGTCACAACAAGCTTCGCTGCACGGATGGCCGAGAGCCATTCCTCAGGGCTCATGGAACTGGAAAGCATCCTTGCAGGCTTTTTCGGGGTCGTAAGGCCGCTCATCTCAAGAAACTTCAGAATCCCCACAGTCTCCGACATGTTTACGCTATAGACGACGACCTTTCCAACGGTTTTGCGCTTCGCCTTGTCGGCAAGCTCGTCCCAGACCGACCGATCGACCCAAAATACTGGATCCGGGACGCACTCGCCTTTGCCCACAAGATTCCTGACTGTTTGTGCATCTTGCATTTCCCGCACGCTGATGGCACTGAAGACCCTGAGCCGCGCCGTCAGATCTTCCTCGTCCCGTTCGGCAGCCGGTACCATCCCAAAACTCGCCGCAGCCGCAATCAGCCTCCTGCCAGGCCCGACAAAAGAGAGGTAGAAGGCATCTTCCTTGCCTTCGGTCAATTTCTTAGACCATACCTGATCGCTGCCGACGATAAACGTCTTAAATCTCTTCGTATAATTCCACAACGATCTGCCGTCCGTAATTTTCCGCGTCCGCGGCAGATGACGGTATCTGAACGACTCGAAACCAACATTTTCGCGCATGGCGGCGAGGTCGGAATCCAGCGGGGAGTAATCGATGTTCTGTGGCTGCCACCCGATATCCGTGAGATGCCGTGAAAGTGCAAAAGACGTGAGTAACGCCCCGAAATTCGTCTGTTCCCAATGGAAATTCAGCACGGCGACGCTTTTTGGGTGCTCTGCGTACTTCGCTACCGCCGCGTCAAACGGCATCCCAGCAAGGATATCTTTCTGGAATTCCCTGCTGAACGGATGCGGCCGCGATGGCATGTGGAAATTCGGTTGTTTAACATAAGATACAGGGTACGGCAGGGCTTGATAAAAGCGATTGCGGACGCGCTCAAACAATTCCAAACCTCTTAACGTGTTCACAACCACGCATGAAAGGCCCTTGCAATCATTAAGTGAACTATTTGCCAAGTCCCAAAAGTCGCCTATCGTAATGTCACCTACGCGTTTTTCGCAAGAGAACGGACAGCGGGTGCATTCTTCGGGAAGAAGCAGATCGATTCCGAACGCCACACCGTAAGGGTCTTTGTAAAGATCTACTGCATACTCGGAGCCGTCGTCATAGTTCACGGCGAACGTACTCGTCAATCCACCCCATCCGTTGCGCTTGTCCCTAAAGTTGATGCCGGTTATTCTCCTGTTTCCCGACGAAAGTTCCTCCACACGCTTCCGCCACAACCTGGCATCCGGCGCGCCGTGGCAGATGATATCCAGAAAAATGACGTTCTGCCGATTACCGTAACGCTTACGCATCGCGGCGACCTGGCACGGCAGTCCGGTGAAAAGCACGGTTCTCCCCAATGCGACCGCCTCGTCAAGACGGGCAAGAAAGTTCTTGTCTATGACGCCGCGAACATATTTGGAGCCACGCATGGCCGCTATGCCCTCAACGGTTTCGACCAATTCGTGTTTAACCGACCAGTCGTTCGCATAGACCGCGCCGGCCACGCAACCGCCGTGCGCGATGACATCCTCCGCCAAGACGGTGAACACGCCGCCGGATGTCGATTTCGCCCGGATATCGTCAGATGCCATGACGGCGTAGCAAGAGCTTTCGCTTTCCAGCTGCGGCAGGCTACCAGCGTTATTTGCTTTAAGCCATCGTGTCAAAACCGTCCTTGTCTCGGATGGCATGTCAAGCATCAGAAGCGGTTTGAGACATTCTACCACGCGGTCGACGCTTCTTTGTATGCGCGCGCCTCCCTGGCCTTGAACGGCCAAAGGCTCCCTCTGGCGGTAGTAAACAAGCGGCTCGTGGATATACACGCCTTTGGGGTTCTTGATGAGGAATCGATACACAAAAAGGACATCCTCGCCATAAGTCACCCCCCGCTCGAATCTGTTATCCCTTACAAGCTCCGCCTTCGCCAATATGTGCTGCATCCCATAGTCGTTGCCGTACAATCTGTAGGGATCGGTCGGGCTGGCCATGCATTCCACCGTGCAGGCAACAGGCTTGACGCAATCGGCAAGCGCAGCCTCCTCTTGGACGCGCTCGACCGGCGTATAGGCGAAATCGGCTTTGTTGCCCTCACAGGCGCGGAGCATGATCTCCGCCGCCTGGGGATGAAGGAGGTTGTCCGAATCAAAGAACCAAACGTATTCGCCGGTCACATGTTCCAACCCCTGATTTCGCGCGCACGAAACCCCGCCGTTTTTCTCAGCCGTCACTACTTTGACGCGGGAGTCTTTCTTTGCATACTCGTCGAGCATCTGCGATGACGAGTCTGTCAAACAGTCGTTGGAGCAGATGATTTCGATGTTTCTGTACGTCTGCGCGAGGATGCTGTCGAGCGTCGCGGACAGAAACTGCGCGGTGTTACATACGGGAACGACAAATGATATCTTTGGCATAGCGTCTCTCCTGTCCTTTTTATGGGTTTTATGCGGGCAAATCATTGTCTGCCGCCTCTGTGAAACACCTTTCCAATGGCGTGTTTTATGGTGTACTTCAACCCGTTCTCGCGCAGGCACTTCACGCCACCCCACGCCCTCCGCGCCGGCCATGTGACGGCCATTCCGACGTGGTACGCCTCGGAACGTTCAAGCGCCAATGACTTCTCTTCCAACGACATGACCTTTTGCTTGAGCAGCGACACCTCCCGCTGAGATTGAACCAGTGATGCGTCCTGAGCAGTCTTCAACGCCGCCAGCGCCTTATAATCCCTGTCGTACCTCCGTAGTTCCACAACCTTCGCCCGTAAGTTCTTTTCCGCAGCCACCATTCTTGCGTACATCCACACTTCCGCAGATCCATGTGCGAGAATACCGTCTACATTCCTCTTCGCCAAAGCATAGTCACGGAAGGAGTCGGCAACATCATCAATGCACAAATTCTTTCGTTCCTCATACGCGAATGCGAACACCTTCCGGATACCGTCGAAGGATTGAACCGCCGTCAGGTTATAAGCCAACCTCAGCATGGCACGCGCCTTTGCCGCCAAAGCGAATTTTTCCCAAAGTCCCCGTTCGCTAAGCATTTTTGCAAAGATGCGTTCGGCTTCCGCAAAAATCAAGGGTGTCGCATCCTTCGTGCTTTCAAGGGAATCGACACGCGCCACTCTATGCAAAATCACAATGTCATCATAAACCGCAATCTTCCCCGCACATGCCATCGCCGTCTGAACAAATGGGAAATCTTCGGATCTTGGCAATGGCGGGAATCGCAGCTTTTCGCCGTTAACGAACTCGCGGCGATAGAGCTTTCCCCAAGGCACCGGGCCGGCGACAAAAAACAACGAGACCCCGACTTCTTCGGGTGAGAACACATCCCGCGCCGGGAGAAGGCCCTTCCTCAGGCACCAGTCAAGTTCATTTCCAAGCTCTCCTTTAAGACCAATCCTGCGCGCGCGCGCCAGCAGCACATCACATCCGGTCTCGGCAGCCCTTTGCATCATTGACGACAGCGCGTTTGGCGATGCCAACTTATCGTCCGAATCAACGAATGCCACATATTCACCACTGGCATGGTCGAGCCCTGCGTTCCGTGCAACGCCGGGCCCCGCATTCCGTTGATGGATGACGGACACCCTGCCATCCGATGCGGCAATCCGATCAATTATGGCTAAAGTTTCATCCGTAGACCCGTCATCAACGACAATAAGCTCAAAATCCCTAAAATCCTGCACCAACACCGAATCAACGGCGTCCTTTATCCACTGGGCGGCATTAAAGGCCGGAATTATGACCGACAATTTCATGGGCCGCTGATTAAAGCGGGCTTCTGACGCCTGCAAACCGGAGGACCTTACCCCAGGCATGCTTGACTGTGTAGCCAACGCCGTTCTCTTTGATACACTTTATCCCGCCCCACATCTTATGGAACGGCCAAGTGAGCGTACTATAGACAGGACGCGCTGGTGAACGCGGCACACCATCGACATTAGGCAGCGTCGCGCGCAGTTTGCGAATCGTCATGTTCGAAAGCCTGGAAAGCGCCTGCATGGTCTCAGGCCTCGGAGTGTAAGTAAGCGCGGCGGTAATCGCCTCAATATCATCAGGGTTGTCGATCTGATGAATCTCCTCGTGTACCGACTTGAGAAGCTTCTGACAGCGAAGCGACACCTTCCCATGAACAAATGGCAGGGTAGCGAACTTCTTCTGATAGATGAGGGAAAATGCCGTTCCATGGAAAGACGATGTAATCACCACCTCGGCGTCACGAATGTAAGCAAGAAAACGATCAGGCGAAACAGAGATTTGCACACCATCGGGATCGACCATCTGACTGCGACCGTACTGATAGACCAGAATGAACACTGGCTTGAGCCCCAGCCGTTTAGCCACTGTCCGCGCAGCGTTCCACGTCTTCTCGTTGTACATGAGCGAATAGACAAGAAGATACGGTTTCCTTTCCAAACGCTTGGGATAGGCAATACGGTTGAAGTCTGCCTTCGACAGCAACAACGTCGGATCTAGATCAACGGTCGGATGACGACCATGTTTATCCACTAGCTGAGGCAATAGATTCTCTCTAAACGAAAGGTTCTCAAATAGCTTCGCCGCAGCCGTCAAATAGGAGATGCTCTCCTTCTTTGGCATTGCATCGCCAACGCTAATCGCGTAGGAATACCGTTTCAGCGCCGGGTTCTTGAAAATCGTCGTACGGAAATATTCCGTCTCTTTTCTCGTTATTGCGGGGTTCCAGACTTGATCGCTGCCGACTATTACAGCCGGATATCGACGTTCGATTTCTTTAGGCTTCATTACCTTTATGGCGAGGCAATGCTTTGCAAACATGCGAAAGCGATGCCGTTTCACATCCTCATGTCCAAGGGCACAAATCTCCGTCTTAATGCGGAAGAGCATCCGCGAGAACCAGCCCGCCTCCGGGCTAGGCTTTTGCTTGTACCAGACATCCCCGAAACGCGGGAAATAACCAACGCGCGTGCAATCCGGAAACTCTGGTTCGAAGCCTATGCGCCGAAGAATTGTCTGAAGAGACCATCCTTGCAGATACGCACCGCAATTGTAGGCACAGTGGAAGGTCAAGATGGCGATTTTCCGAGACGCCACAATTGCCCTCTCCACCTTAATAGGCTGCACCGCCTTCGCGGCGGGGGCCTTTGCGGGGGCGGCCTTAGGGGCTGGGGGCGCGGGCTTGGTGGGCGGAGGCGCCGACGCAGATTTTTTGGGGGGCGGAGGCGCCGACGCGGGTTTGGCGGGCGGAGGCGCCGCCACGGGCTTTGGGGGCGGTGGTGCTCCCTCCATCAACGTGACAGTTTCAAGCGCCCCGTTTTCGCACTCCTCATCGGTAAAAACCTCGAGTATGAGCGGCTTCGACCGCTTCACAGGCGACCAGAACGACTCCGCCACCTTCATGTATTCATGCTTGTCAGCTGCGGAAAGATAGTCAAAACCCAAGTCTTGCGCATAGTGGCGCACGAGTTCACGGGACTTGTTCCCGTAGTGTCCGCCAGCTGCCACAAACTCGTCGGCCGCCTTTCCGAATTGATAGGCAGGATGGTTAAAATTACGGAATTCCATTCCCTTGCCGTTGTTGATAAGCAGAATACGCAGATTGGCCCCTACATGACGATTCCCCAGCGAGTTAAGATCGTAGAAGAAAGCGAGGTCTCCAAGCACCGCAAAATGAATCCGGTCGGGATGGGCGAATGAAGCGCCAAGCAAAGTCGAAAGGCAACCGTCTATTCCGAAGCCGCCCGCATTGCAGGATGCGAGAACCGTCTTCGGCAACTGGAACAGGCTCCATGCCCTGAATGAATTAAGTATGCCTAGGTGGAGGAATGCCCCTTCCGGAACCTTGGGAGACGACACACTTGCTACCCAGATGTTCGAGAACGGGACATCCGGGAACCGAGAGCGAAGGCTTGCGAGCTTTCGTTCACAAGCCGTACGATATCCAGAAGCGCGGGAACTCTCCGAATCATTATTGTAAAACCGGAAAAAAGACAGTTCGTCCATCTCGAACACATCAACAAGCCTGCGGAACTGGTCGCGGATCTCGCCATCGGCACTCACTCGCCAGACTTTCGACATTCCTACGATTTTCAACGAAGGATAGTCTGCCGAGACTTCGCCGATGTGGATGAGAACGTCAGGCAGGTATTCCTTGTATGTTGCGCTCTGCTGGTAGCAGGCAAGCGTGAAGTTCATCTCGCCTTTCCCGCGATAGTTCGAGCCGTGGTCGCAAAACACCGGCGCGTCGAACTTCTCGGAGAACTTCTCCACCTCCAGGGTCAGCGCCTCAGACCAAGGCACATGGGCGCCGATGAACACGGCAACACGACCGTCTGGAATCGGCGGCATCCCTTCACCGGGGAAGTGACGGTGAATTACGCGAACCGGTGGAAGCCGTGCCACGGAATAGTCACGGCTGTGCATCGTTTCGAGATTGATGTGTACAGGGCCGCCACCATGCCGTACCAACTCAAGTATCGCATGATTGGCGGCAACCGTATTTGCCCATTCGTCGTTCTTGTCGCGCACGAAAGGCATCGACACCTGAAGGCGGACTGTGTCCGTTGGTGCCTGCGTACGTACAATAAACTGCGGAGTGAGATGTCCGCCCCTTGGCTCGTATAATGTCCCCGTAACGGCCAGGATCGGCAATTTGCGGTAATACGCCTCAGTGAGGCCTGGCAGGTAGTTGCGGCTCGCAGTGGCTCCAGTGCAGCTGATGACCACCGGAGCCCCCGACTCCGCAGCCCAGCCACAGGCCATGTACGCCGCGGAACGTTCGTCTGGAGCTGACTTGACGGTGAAAAATGAATCGTGCTGTATGCTGGCAACAAACGTCAGGTTCGTAGTACCTGGAGATGCAATCACCTGCCTTATGCCGTGCGCTTTCAAGGCCGCAATGAGAATCTGCACGTTACGTTCAACGGTATAGCCTCCAGAAACCGTAGGCAGTGCGCCACAGGCCTTGTCATGCAGAGATTCAAGTAATTCATTGACCTTGAGGAACTTGGGAGCGGCCAAAAACGCCCTCAGGCAGCTCTCCAATGCCTCGACGGGATCACGGAACGTGGATACGTCGATGAACCTCCCGATCTTCGTATTGTCAAACCTGCGGTCAAAGAGACGGTCATACAAGACTTGGTATTTGCCCGGCGTATTTAGCTGACAGGAATTTCTCGTCATTACCACAGGGCAGGCCCGCCCCGTAACCTCGCGGATGACCCTGACGTAAATTTCAAGCACGTCCCTCCAGACCAGACTTTTGGAGGACGTGATGTGGAAACACTCGCCAAGCGCTTCTTTTCGTCCAATAAGCGACGCCATCCCTCGCGCGACATCGCGGCCATACGTCAAAGTCGTAGTCCTGGCGGCTACATCGTCCGAAAAGACGATGGGCTTGCCTTCAAGGACTCTCTTTAGCCAGTGTTCCTTCTCGAGCGTACCCAGCTGAAGGCGCTGCTCGCTAAACGTCACATAAGGGCGTATAATTGTCCAATTCGTACTTCCGCTGGCCCTCAGCGCATTCTCTGCACGCGCCTTCGCCAACGCATATTCGCTCGTCTTGAGATAGGCGTCGTCAGTCACCGTGTCCAGAAGCCGCGGCGAGTTTTCCGTTATCAACTGACCATGGGCGTCGGCATATACGCGGGAGGAACTGAGAAAAACGTACTGGTCCGTCATCTCCAGGAACTTGGTCAGTCGTTGCTGGAACGCGATTGGCCCATAAACCATGAAATCAACGATTGCATCCCATCTAGACTGCGTCAATTTACGGAAAAAGCCTATGTCCTGTGCGTCACCCTTCAGATAGCAGATGCCCGGCACATCGTCATGCTCGCTGCGGCTCGTCACGTAGACTTGGCAACCCTGCTCCGCGAGGATTTCCGCAAGGTGCGCACCAAGTGCGCCCGTGCCGCCAAGCAGCAAAACCTTTCGGTAATCATGCGGGGGAAGGGCGACCGGGTAGCCGAGGAGATGCATGTCCTTCTGCCAGTGCGGGAAAGTCGCCTGGAAGAACTCATACCACCCGTTGACGATTTTGCTCTTGAGATCGGGGTTGTCGTATTTTGGGAACGCCCATATCCGCCATGCATAACTCATGGAGCAGTTGGCCCAAATAGAATCGGCAAGTTCATCGAACAGCCCGGCTTCACGCGCCTTGCGGCAGATGTCCCAATACGCTTTGGGGCAGTCAAGAAGCCGCTCATCGTAAGAGCGCGTTGCCGCACCCACGCTGGACTTCGAATAACGATATCCCACCTCGGGCACTGTTGCAAAATTCCTGGCGACAAGATCAACGTCGAAAAGGAACAGGTGGTCTTCGTGATATCCGTATGGAGCAAAGCGGATGTTGTTTCGCTCCAGCATTTCACGGCGGAAAAGCTTGTCCCAGATGTACTTCGTCTGAAAACGAACAATTTGCGGACATGACCGGAGGTCGGTCGCCGTGCATTTCTCGTGCGGCAGGGAAGTGCGAGACACCTGCCCGTCGACGACCTCGCAGTGTGCGGCCTGAACGACATCACACATCCCGGCTTCCGCCTTTGCAACGAGATTCCAAAGATGGGTCGCAACGTACTCGTCATCGGCATCCAGAAAGGCGACGTATTTTCCGCAAGCGGCCTCAAGCCCCGCATTCCGGGCAGCGCTGACGCCAAGCTTCCCCTGCCGAATCACTCGCAAGCGCACATCGCCAATGGCCAGTGAATTAAGTGCCGAAACAGTCCCGTCCGTCGACCCGTCGTCAACGCAGATCACTTCGATCTGGCGAAGCGTCTGTCCAAGAACCGACCGCACGCAATTCTCGATTGTATCCTGTCCGTTCCTGACGGCAATGATTACAGAAACGAGGGGAGCGCTGTCTCCAATGTCAAAAGCCTGGGCTTTCGCAGACCGCAGTTCAGCACCGACCTTATTGGCCGACTCGGCATCGACACGTAGCGCGTGCAACATGAACCGGACAGGATCGGAGTTTTCGCGGATGATATTAAGCGAATCATACAGATGCTCCGGAACCTTCAACTCTGATTTTTCCAGGTGGTTTAGCCCGAATCTAGACACCCACTTCTCGCGAACGTCGCGATAGACGCGCCGAAGGGCTTTATCATCCGAAAGAGACTTCAGAGCATATACGATAGAAGCAAGGACGGACTGGCGGAAACTTGACCTAAACAAATCCCATAAGCCGCGCTTCTCAAGCTGGTGACGAAGCTCCACATATCCCTCGCAAAACGCAAGCGGTGACTTGTCGTTCTGATTTTGCGAGCTTTTGCTCCGAATTCTGTAGTTGTAGTACGGGAAATTCGCCACGGAGATTTTGTCCGCACAGGCGATGCTCGTTTCGACAACACACAAATCCTCCGCATGAGGGAGATCAAGGAACTTCACCCCCAACTGCGAAAGATAGGCACTGTTGATAAACTTGTCCCCAAGCCCCTGTCCAAACCAGATGAATGCGTTATCGGCTATGCTCTTTGCAGAAAAGGGCTGCTCCCGTCCAGCAATGTCGTGCGGATACGTTTTCTCCGAAACAAACTTTCCGATCTGGTCGTCGTATGTCTTGAACCCGCAGATGGTCACGTCCGCCCCAGTCCGCTCCGCAGTCTCATACAATCCCCTCATCATGTCTAAGTCGCACCAGTCATCTGGTTCAACAAACACCACATACTTGCCGCTCACGGCGGCAAGTCCCGCGTTTTTCGCAGAGGCTGCGCCCCCGTTCTCCTTTTTGATCACACGGATGCGCGAATCGCGTGCGGCAAATTCGTCAAGGACGGCCCCCGATCCATCCGACGATCCGTCGTCAATGCATATAATCTCAATCTCCTTCAGCGTCTGGCCGACAAGCGACTCAAGACACGTCCGAAGCACGCTCTCGCGATTATAGACAGGAACTACGATGGACACCTTGCACATAAATCTCCTCCTTATTCTTTGCGAAGCCTCATTTCTAAGGCTGCCGATGGATTGTAGATGCAACTATTCATTTCCTGAACAAGACGCTGGAGCGTCCTTCTCCGACAAAAGATATGCTGGCTGGACATGCGAGAAAAGCCCCCCCCTGGTACTGGGAGTAGCGCGTGCTGCCTTTCACAACTGTCAACATCGCCGCATTATGGCAGTAATCATAAAAATTGGGTTTGTCCGGATTGGGCCGTAAGTTCACAGACCAAGAATACTTACCCGTGTTAAGCGGGATGTAAATAGAGAATTCCACCGTCCGGTTGGCACCCGCTTTGAGAGCAGGCAGAGAACAACTAAAAGTGTGCAGATTCAGGCTGATCAACTGCTTGCCAGATTGGTCGCAGCAATCAAATCCAACAACGGTTCCAGCAGGAACTCCTTTTACCACTGAAAACGAAACGACGAAGCGAACAAGCTGCCCGCACTTGGCCACGCGAATCGGCCTCCCGAACTGATCGTAGAAATCTGCTGCCGTATACTTAATCTCTCCGGTCCCCTTCCTCTCTGTCACTCGCTTCGCAAAATTGACATCACGGCGGAATGGCATGATCGGCGTTCTGGGCACGCTGGCTTTCTGCCCCGGCCCCTTGCCCGTCCCAACAGCGACATTCGGACGGCCCTGCGTGGTCGCCACCTGCGACTTGGCAACAGGGGGAGTTATGTTCTCCGCCACATGCATATCGATACGAGCCTTCGGTGCGTGAGGGATATAGACTGCAGGCGAAGCACCGCGCAGAAACTTGTCATAACAGTCGCAAGCACCTCCCACATCGTCCGTGCAAACGACTTGACGCCCCTTGTCCAACCACAGAACCTTATTGCAAAGCGAACGCACTTGCGATGTGGAATGCGAAACAAGGATCGTGGTCGCGCCTCCTTTGATGATCTCGCGCATCTTTGCCTCGCTCTTCTTGCGGAATGCCCCGTCGCCCACGGCAAGCACCTCGTCCAGAATCAGTATCTCGGGCTTGACAAGCGAGGCGATTGCAAAAGCCAGGCGCGACTTCATGCCAGACGAAAGCTGCTTGAACGGACGATCCTCAAACTCCTTCAGCTCCGCGAATTCGATTATGTCGGGATACGTCTTGTCCATGAACGCGCGCGTGTAGCCGAGCATGGCCCCGCGCAGATACGCATTTTCCTTCACATTGAGATCACCGTCAAATCCACTCGCAAGCTCCAAAAGCGCCACCACGTTTCCCCTGCGCGAAATCGTGCCCGACGTAGGCTCCATTATGCCCGAAACCGCTTTGAGCAACGTTGACTTTCCAGCCCCGTTGAGGCCGATTATCCCCAACATGTCCCCCTTGTTAAGCGAGAAGGTCACGTCCTTGTCTGCCCAGAAGTTAATGACCTCGTACCGGCCGGTAAGACGGCGCATCACCCACTCCTTCAGGCCAATGTTCTTGAAGTCCCCAACCTGGTAGAGGATGGAGACTTTCTGGCAGGAGAGCATGACCTTCGCGTTAGACATAGTAAAGGAACTTCGTGTTGTAGTGTTTGTACATAAACGCGCCGGCAAGAAAAGCGGCGACGGCGAACCCCAAAAGCGTCAAGTGCGTTTCAAGCGAGGGGACGGTCCCCTTCAGGACAATCTCGCGGATATATGCTATGTGCCGATAGACGGGGTTCAAGGAAAAGACCAAATGGACATTCGGCGGGAAATTGCCCACGGTATAGAAGATGGCCGAACCGTACATGAGAAGCTGAAGCGCGACCGACCATAGATAGTCGATGTCACGGAAAAAGATGAAAAGCGCGGAAAGAACCATGCCAATGCCCAAATTGAACAGCAACATGGTCATGATGGGATAGGCAAGGCAAATGAACCGCCACGTGAACTGCACGTGGTCTATCGCGCAGAACACGAAGAAAACCAGAAGCGTCAGCGCGAAGTTCAACAGGACCTGGACGTTTATCGAAAAAAGGAACATATATTTAGGCACATTCACCTTCGTGAAAATGCTCGCATTGCCGAACAGGCACCTCATTCCGCCGTTAGTCGATTCAGAAAACCAGTTGAACGTGAGAAGCCCGCAAAACAGGTAAGTGGTGTAGTGATTCATCGTGCGCCCGAAAAACTGCTCAAACACGATCTTCATCACGAGAAGCATTAAAAGGGGTGAAAGCATGCTCCACCCCATCCCAAGGATAGTACGTTTGTACTTTTTCTTGAAATCGCGTTTTACTAGTTCCTCGAACAGGAATCGCTGCCTCTTCAATTTCTTGAACATCGCTGTAATTATACCATAATTTTTTGGCATAAGTCAACTAACTCTACAGGCCTTCGCGCAGGCGAAAAGCCATGTGCGCGGCGAAACCGCCGCGCACATGCACTGAGTGCCGGAAGAACCGGCCGTTCGGGGAAAACTACAGCAGGCGCGCCGTCCCGTCTGAGCTGATGACGGCGACGTCACCATCCTCCGTCGAGAGGAGCAGCATCTCGCCGACCCTATCGACGTCGCACCACGTCGTCGTGAGCGCCTCGCCGTCCTCTATGACGACACGCAGAAGTCCGGTCGTCGCATCGGACAGGTCCCAGAGGCACAGCCAATACTGCCCAGTTCCATCCTCGAGTGCGCCGTACAGATAGGTTAGACTATCCTCGTCGGCGGCTGGCGCACCCGCCAAGGCCACGCATCCGGCCGCGACAGCCGAGTGCCCCGCCCCATCTGCAACCACCTGCTGTGTCGCTGTTTGCGTTGGTTCAGATTGGACCTGATTAGATTCCCCGGAGACATTCCCTCCGTCCTCGGTCTTTGCAGCCGCGACTTGGTACACCCCTACGTATGTCCATAGCGCATATACCTGCAAGACTTTGCCTTTTGCGACAGGCGACGCAACCACGGCACCGTCACCCTTCCAGATACTACCTTTAGGATTTGTAGACCAGCCGACAAAGGCATATCCCGTAGCCGAACGATCCCAGCCAAGTCCTTTATCGAGGGTCGGCAACTTCGTATTCTCACCCCATTTGAATCCAACCGACCGCCATTTCCCCGAACCATCGTTCTTGTTGAACTGGATGGCATAATAATCCGGCGCTATGGCCCAGGAAGCATACACGGTCAGGATCTTGCCTTTTGCTGCGGCAGTAGCGATCTTCGCACCATCTACTTTCCATACCTTGTTATTGCGTGCATCTGCCGTCGTAAGGGACCATCCCTTGAAAACATATCCACGCCGAGCCCATCCAAGGGCTTTAATAGTCGGGATGGCAGTACTAACCCCATACTTAAAACCTATCGTACGCCATGTGCCGGCACCGTCATTTCGGACGAAATAGATTGCGTAAGAGTCGCTGGCGACCGCCCACACGGCATATATATGAAGCGTCTTTCCAATGGCGATGGCGTTTGTGACCTTCGCCCAGTCCAGTTTCCAAATCGTGCCGCTGTCGGCTTTGGCACGGCTCGTCGCCCACCCCTTGAAATCATATCCTCTCCTAGCCCAGCCTAGCCTATTAAGAGAAGTCAGCCGGATAGTCTCATCGGCGTTCACCTCAATCGTCTCTGTTGTGTCCGCACTACCGTCGTAACGGTGAAACACGATTTTGTATGTCAATTTGTAGTATTCGATGTCATCCACATCGAAGTCTAGGAAGGCAGCGCCGAGATCGATCACGTCCTCGTCAATGGTTTCCGCAACAAGTACTTCTTCAAGCGACGTACATCCCCTGAACGCACCGTAGCCTATGTATTTCACCGTATGCGGGATACGGATATTCTCCAAACCCTCGCACCAGTTGAATGCATACTGATCGATGGTGATCAGCCCGACAGGAAGCTCTACATTCGTTAGGTAATAACACTCTTGAAACGCATTGCGCCCAATGTTTGTCACGCTTCCCCCAAACGCCAATCCACTAATGTTGAATGAGCGGTAGAATGCTCCCGGCGCAATGTTTCTGACGCTCTTGGGCGTGACTACGTTCAACATCATGGGCGGGCAGTAAAGCAAAGAGCCACCCTCCTTGTCACATACAAAATCGTCAATGGTCTTGAATGCTGGATTTTGTGCTGAAATTTCCACCGAACCCAGTTTTTCACAGTCGCAAAACGAACGGGGTTCCCTTATTCGACCAACTGCATTATTAAACCAATCGTCGCACCACTTAGTGTCGACCGAGTTGTCAAACCATGTAATGTCCGTCGCGCCCTTACCTATCTGAATTCTCTGTAGTTCGGAGCACTCGGCAAACGCCTCAACGTCAATCGTCTTAACGCTGTCCGGGACAACTACGCTACGCAACCCCGAGTCACCATAAAAAGCGCCTTTGCTGATGCGCGTCACACCGCTTGGAATAGAGACCTTGCCATTGTTAGGATCTGGATCGTCCGCCTCATATCCATAGAGAACATTGTTAACGATGATGAACCCTTTATCATTCTTGAGATCCCAGCATCCACCAAAAGCTTCCTTACCCATATACGTTATGCCAGACGGCAAAGACACGGAGTCCAGGCTCGTGCATTCATAAAATGCCCCGTCTCCAAGGAAGTTGAGCGTAGACTTGACATCCACGGCAAACAAATCACTGCATCGAGTGAACGCTCCCTTGCCAATCCCTTTATAGGGCACATTGATAGTCACCTTCGACAAACCCGTATTGTTAAATACGAAGCCCGCGATGCCTCGGCCTTTGTTCAATACCAAGTTACCATACGGATTCCAGTTTTCATAACCGACAATCCAGCCGTCCACCATGAGGAAATCTGGGATGGTCTTACGGTCAAACAATGTAGAATTGCAATTTTCAAACACCCAGGCACCGACCTCGACTACACTGTCGGGTATCGATACAGAGGTAAGCCCCGAACAGTCCTGAAACGCTCCATCGCCAATCTTCGTCACACCTGAAGGAATCGTCACACTTGAAAGTCCACTGCAGTATTCAAAAGCATAGTCACCAATGGTTTTCAATCCGGATACTAATCCAATTGACTGAAGATTTTCGCAATAACCAAACGTCTCGCGCCCAATGGTTTTCACCGATGAAGGCAGAACGACACGCGAAAGTTGGTCACATCCAAAAAAAGCGCCGTCACCGATTTCTTCGACGCCAGACGGCACAGTCACAACAGTGGCGTTGAGTGCGTTTGGGCATGCAATGACAACCTTGCCTTTTTTATCGCACAGCAAGTTGTCTTTGACCGCATAGAACTGGTTCTGCGAATCAACCTTGAATTTCTCTATGCTAGTCCATCCAAACGGTGCCAAACCAATTTTCTCCAATGTGGCTGGTAACGTTATTTCGGTGAGTCCGAAACAGTTAAAAAACACCTGATCTCCAAGGCTAGAAACGCCGTATGGCAGAACAACCTCTTCAAGACTGTAACAGTTACAAAATGCCAAGTTGCCAATCTCGCGTACACCATACGGAATAGACACACCGGTGATTTCTCCACAGTTAAAGAATAGGCGAGCACCCAAGGCAACTACAGTATAGCCGTCTACTTTGGACGGAATGGTTATGTAGTCGTATGCATCCTTCTGTGCAATTGCGGTAAGTGTGGCATTCCTGCCAATGAGCTCATATTGCCATGTTATACCTGCACGGTCGGTAAATGTATTGCCCTCAGTTGGATGTACAAGCAAAACCGCCGCCGCAAAGATTCCAATTGCGAGCGACTTGAAACTCGCCCAGATGGATTGTCTGCGTGCGCATTTGCCTTGCACAGGCCGCGCTCCTTTGAAAGTTCCGCCAGAATTGCTCGCGCATGATTCTGGCACGTGAACTGTTTTTTTCATCGTGTCATTCCTTTCTTTGGTTTTGATTTGTTTTTGTGCTTGTCACACTTGCTCATTTCCCCCAAACTGCATACACCGTCAGCGTCTGGCCTATTCCTACGGGGCGCTCGACATAAGCCCAGTCCGGCTTCCATATCTTGGTCCCCGTCGCCCATCCAACAAACCGATATCCAGGTCTATGCCAGCCGAGCCCGTTAGCCACGGACGGCAACCTAGTCTTTTCTCCATACAAGAATCGCACGGATTGGCTCTGCCCGGACCCGTCATTCTTGTTGAACACGATCGTATATGCGTAAGGCGATGCTACATCCCACACGGCATACGCATTCAATGTCTTGCCAGGGTCAACCGGCTTGGCAACATAAGCCCAGTCCTGCTTCCATATCTTTCGCGCAGTCACGTTTGCAACGCTGGTAGCCCATCCCAAGAACTCATAATTCGGCCTAACCCAATCCAACCCGTTCCTGAGCGCGGGCATCCGGGTCTTCTCCCCATAGACAAAAAGCGTCTCCTGACTCAAACCCGTTCCATCGTTACGATGGAATCGTATTGAATACAGACCGTCGGGATCATAGAAAACGACATTCAATGCATCATCGCAGTCATCAAAGACGTAATCTGGGGTGCCCTCGCAAATCATATTTCTTAGTACATTGGGCAGATAGGCCGCATTGAGCCGCCGACATCCCTTGAAGGCACGCGGCGACACTTGCTCGATCCCAGAGGGGATCCACAGTTTTGTCAACGCCACGCACCCCTCAAATGCGGCAACGTCTATATTCAGGATTGAAGCTGGAATCTCTACGTTCGTCATCCCACGGCAGAAGAAAAAAGCACGTTCCCCTATGTTCGTAATGCTGTCTGCCAACTTGACCTTCCGCAACGCATCACAGCATTCAAACGCCCTATTCCCGATTGACCGCACCGGAAAGCCGCCCAACGAACTTGGAACAATCAAATCGCCTTTGGCGCCCGTCACGCCTGTAACAGTGGCGGAATCTCCATCAACCACAAAGTCCCATTCAACCTGGCTCTCACTCCAACATGCATAGAGCGTGACATCATTTTCGACAGTATCTTCGGATTGGACAATGCTCCCCCCTTCGCGCGCAGTCATCCATCCGTTAAAAACGTTGTCCGCCGAATTGGGAACAGGCAACGCCCCGATAGCGGTCCCCTTTGCGACATAACGGATCGACTCCGACACATAGCCGCCGTTAGCATCGAATCTGACGATGCAATACACGGTTTTCTTTGGATTCAGGGTCAAATCCACACCCCATACATTACCAATCGCCCCAGCGGCTTTGCCGCTTGTCGAATATGTCAGGTAAGCATCGTCAGTTATGCTCCACTGTGTATCTACGCACTGCCCGACCGTTATCTCCCGCAGATTCGAGACCAGGTTTCCATTCTCGGCCGACACCTTAAACGTCCCTTCTTCTCCAGTACGGAATACATATATGCCTTTGTCATTTGAAAGCGTTTCCTGCGAATCCCCCGCCTCAGACACGATTGTGACAACTGCCCCGGCAACGGGGTTCCCGCTCTTGTCCAACACTCTTCCAGAAACAACAGAGCCCGTCTCGCTCGGATGAATGTTGTAGACAACGTCATCCAATTCCGAAAACCCGTACGACTGCGTCAACGGCTCTCCAATGAGATTGTACCAGGCATCCTGGCTACTGCCGTCCCACCCGCAGTTCACATGGCAGTAGACAAGTGAATCACCACAGAAACCATATCCGTCAACAACCACTTCATGCCCCCCGGCACGATTCGAAGTGACTCCGATAACCACTGGCATCCCCGCGTCCAGACTGCCAAGGATCGCACTTCGGATCCCGTCATTTGTCGAGATGTTACGCTTAAGCGGCTTCGCAAGAATATAGGAAGAGGCGGAGGCATACCCAAAACTCTCGCGCAAGCCTTTCGCGGCTACGGCTCCCCAGGTGCCAGATCCATCGCTCGACCACTGCATCTGCGAGGCCACCCCGACATCATACAGCAGATGCCCCAGGGCCTTGCGTTCGTCTTCGCTTGTACACTCGTCTTCGGTCAATGGCATTTGTTCCCATTGGTAGACCCCGCCCAACATCGTCATCTCGGTCTCTTCACCGTCAATCCAGCACCTATATACATCGCGCGAAACAGGCTGCGATGGCTCTCTCCAATGGCGCATGACCTGAGCAACCGCCGTTGCTACACACCCGCACACGTAGTTGTTCGGTGTATAATAGTTGAATGTAGGCAGTCTATTCCACGCATCCTGCCCCCACCGCGCTTCCACTATCGGCGCTACCCGTACTTCTGAGATTTCGGCCCTGGCCATTTTCGGAGCTGCTTGCCCGTCACGCTCGGCTTTAGGCGCTCTCAATGCATCCCATTCGTCGCGGAATCCTCTGTCTTCAACAAATCTAGCACCCGAATTCGCGGCTACTGTGCTGGCGGACGCATGTTTTCTGCTGTTCGCGCCAAGGCTAGACATGCGCCGCCTCATATCCTCAATCAGGAATTCGACGAATGGAGTCCCTCTATCACCCAGTCCAACACCTCTCTTGGACGAAAAAGCAATCACAGGGGGAAGCATCGAGTCCGCAGACATGACGACGAATCCTCCTTCTGCCGTTTCAAATGCATGGCAAACAGGCTTTCCCACATCATCGAACAATGTCTTGGTGCTGCGAAATTCGCCTTGCCCTTCAAAGGATGCCGTAAGACGCTTTCCGCCACGCGCAATCCACGATTGTGCTGCGATACGGGCATCTGCCTGCGAAACCTCAACAGCCAATGCGACTGAGCATGACGCAGCCGCAATTGCCATTAACAATGTTCTAATAATTCGCATGGGGCGCTTCTCTGTGCGGTTAGGAATAGGGTGTGGAATAGGATTAAACGAACACCTTACACGGCGTTCTACCGTGTTTCTGCGCATTTCTGCCCATACTAGACTTATGCTATTCACATGCATGACCTTTTAAGGTGCGGGGTGATTTTATCAAATCGCCCATGCCGAATCAAGTGAGAAAATCTTTTTTTGCGCAGACGAAAAAGGGCGCGGCAGAATTGCCGCGCCCCTTCCTGCGTTTCAGGTCCGGATCAATCCCAGATGGCGTAGATGCTGAGCGTCTTGCCCTCGGCGGCGACGTTCTTGATCCACTCGCCGTCGGTCTTCCACACCTTGCCGGCGTCGGCGTTGGCCTTGTTCGACGCCCAGCCCTTGAACGTATAGCCCGGACGCTCCCAGCCGAGGCCGGCGATCGTCGAGAGCTTCGTCGACGCATCGAGCTGGAAGCCGAGCGTCCGCCATTTGCCAGTGCCGTCGTTCTTGTTGAAGCGGATCTGATAATACCCCGGCTTCAGCGACCAGCGCGCATAGACGGGCAATGTACTCTGGGGCTTCGTCGGCTCGGCGACATACGCCCAGTCTCCCTTCCATGGCGCCGCGCGCGTGTTGTCGTTCGCCGCCGCGGTCGTCAGTTCCCAGCCCATGAAATCGTATCCGCGCCGCGCCCACTTAAGGCCGTTCGCCAACGACGGCATGCGCGTCTTCTCGCCATGCTTGAACCCGACCGTCCGCCACGTCCCCGCGCCGTCGTTGCGGATGTACTGCAGCGCGTAGCATCCGGGCGAGACGTCCCAGATCGCGTACAGGTCGATGTTCTCGCCGGGGGCCGCAAGGTCTTTGACCACCGCCCAGTCCTTCTTCCACACAACCTTCGCGTTAGCGCTTCGCCCCCAGCCCTTGAATGTGTAGCCGCGCCGTGCCCAGCCCAGGCCGTTGGCAATAGACGGCAGACGCACCTCGTCGCCGAATTCAATGTCCTGCGTCGAAACTGCCTCATTGCTCCCGTCGTTGCGGTGAAAAGCGACCGTATACCAGGAAGCCGGCGTCCCGCCGACAAACGCGAGCGAATCCACCCACACGCCATTGCCTCCGGTCGTAAAACTCTGTGACGAATGCGTGTATGCAAACCGGACTGTGTGGACCCCGTCCGGAATCTGAAGGCTCGCCTGCTGCCAGGACCCGCCGTAGTGGGCCTCGCCCGAATGTTCCAAAAGCGTCTCGCCGTCGCAGGTCACGGAGAATGTTCCTCCGTATGTGCGAAGCATGTACGAAAACTCCAGCTCGGCGGGACCGCGCACGGTAGTGCTGGCCCACGACGTTGTCCCGCCCGTCATCTCGCAGCTCCGGGCGGAGTCGCCGTCCCCGTTTGACGTCCCGTAATCGATGGACCAGGGGTATGTCCCGGATGTCGTCCACAAATACCCTTCGGTGCCGACGCCAAGGCCGATGTCAGGATTTTTGACCGGCGCCTTCCTGAATGAGGAGACGAGAGCGAACGTCTGGCGGAGGGTTTTTGTGTTGTCATGCGACGCGTCGCCTACAGGAACTCCCGCGAAAGTGTGTCCGGGCGACGAGAAATAGGGCACGCCAATGTAGCTGTTGCCATATCCGTCGGCGTCGTAGGCCATGATGGTGTGGTAGTCCTGTCCGTTCGCGGTGAAATAGTATCCCGAAGAGTATTCATAGAGCTGAGGACCGCAGTTGTCCCTGTCGGCCATTGCATCAGAATGCCCCGCCCCCATGTTGTGCCCAACCTCATGAGTCATCGTGTCGCCGTTTTCGACAGCCCTCACCAGACAGGCGTTGAATGCGTCGTCGAAGGTGTCGATGTTCCCCTGGTCAAGCGAATAACCCATGCCCGTCGTGCCGTAGGCGGAGTAGTTGTCGACCAGGACGCAGACGACGTCCGCCGAACACTCGTCCCTGACGTCGTCAAGGATGCTCCAGTTGTAGCCGTTGAGGGTGGTGTTGCGATTCACAATCGAGTTGAGCACGTAGTCCAGGCTGCCGGCGGCGTTTCCTTCAGCGGCGAATACACCTACAAGGCGATAGCGGTAGTAGGCGTCGAGGCCAGTGTTGGCGATCGTGTTGTTCATCCTCTGGACGGCGACCTCGGCGAAGTTCGTGATGTTGCCGCCTGACTGCGCCACATAGTCTGCCGCCATCGTGTCGTATGCAACCAGAACGTCAACGTATGTCTGCGAGGAACTCCCTGAAACCGAAGCCCGAATCTGCCGGTTTGCGGCGGGAGTTGCCGACGGCGACGCCACCGACCGCGTCCGGGGCGACTTCAGCGTGTCGCCGCACGGACACGAAACGGGCGTCATGCTCATTTCGCGCACGGTTACGCCGTCCGCGCCTGAAAATATCGTATAGGCGCGCCCCGATTGAATGTCCTGAACGCTGACCTGAAGGCCATCGCCCTTCTGGATGACCACTGCATCGCGCATTCCCTGAAGCCCCGATGCCTCGGCCAGAAAAGCGTGCCCGCCAAGCGGCGCCGGCGTCATCTCGACAAGCCTGAGCGTTAGTTCGACATCGTCGAAGAGTGTGACGGACAGCTTGTCGCCGACGGCGAGCTCACGTGCGAGCGACGGTGCGGCGGAGGAATCCAGCCGCGTCTCGCGTATGAGGTTGCCGGCTGCGGCAGTGGCCTGCGCATACCGCGCAGCGGTCTTACGCGGCTGCCGATAGTCCAGCGAGACTTCCGCACCGACTGCGGCAAGCGCTGCGGACATGACCAGAATCGAAGAACGAAAAATATGTGTGTACATTTGTTGTTTCCTTTCAGTTTTATTGCCATATTGCGTAGATGCTGAGCGTCTTGCCTTCGGCGGCCGCGGTGGAGACGGCCGCGCCATCGGTCTTCCACACCTTTCCGGCGGAAGCGTTCGCCGCGCTCGTCGCCCAGCCCTTGAACTTCTTGCCCGATACCGTCCAGCCAAGAGCCTTGACCGTCGGGAGCTTCGTCGAGACGCCGTACTCGTACCCAAGCGCGCGCCACTTGCCCGTGCCGTCGTTCTTGTTGTAGCGGATCTGGTAGTAGCCCGGCTTCAGCGCCCACACCGCGTAGGCCGTGAGCACCTCGCCCACCTTCACGGGCGTCGAGACATACGCCCAGTCGCCCTTCCAGACCTTGCCTGCCGCCGCGTCCGCGGTCGTGAGCGCCCAGCCCTTGAACTCATACCCGCGCCGCGCCCACTTAAGGCCGTTCGCCAAAGACGGCATACGCGTCTTCTCGCCATACTTGAACCCGATCGTCCGCCACGTGCCCGCGCCGTCGTTGCGGACGAACTCGATTGCGTAGCTGTCCGACTTCAGCGCCCAGACGGCATAGACGTCGAGCGTCTTGCCGGCCGCTGCTGCCGTCGAGATGGATGCCCAGTCCTTCTTCCACACCTTCCCCGCGTCGGCGTTCGCCCGGCTCGTCGCCCAGCCGAGGAAATCGATCCCGCGCCGCGCCCAGCCCAGAGAGTTGAGCGACGGTATCCGCGTCGCGACGCCGTAGTCGAAGTCGTACGCCGCCGTCTTCTCGTCGCTCGCGTCGTTGCGGTGGAAACGAACTGTGTAGTAAGGGTCGTAGTACGTGATCACCAGGCCGCTTGGACACCCATAGAACACCGAACTGTTCAAATTACCCTCGAAGCGCCGTGGCATTCTTACACTGATCAGGTCGCCGCAATTGTAGAACGAATACGCCTCAATGCTTGTGACGCTCTCAGGGATTGTCACGCTATGCAAGCCATAGCACTCGTCGAACGCGACCCCCCCAATGCTCGTTACGCCATCCGGAATGACTACGTCGACGGCTCCATTTGGATCGGCATGCGTCAGCACACCCTTGTCCACCGAAAACTTCGGCGTTCCGAAAGACGGATCCTTCGTCCACTTTGCGTAAAGGGTGATGTTGTGCAGCAACGTCCACTTGCGCGCGCCTACGCCCGATGACTTATAGTATTGCGTTCCACTTCCGTCAAGACCCGTATAATAGCCGCCAAAAGTGTAGCCAGACCGTTTTGGAACGGATATCTCCGGCATATCGCTGCCGTACGTGGCAGTAACGTCTATCGACGACAAGCCGTTCTGCCTGTCCAGCGTCACGGTAAATGCGCGGGGGGTCCAGACCGGATAGAATGAAACAGAGGCATTGCCTGTATAAGATGCGGAAAGCTCGTATGCCTTTACCCCGCCATCGCTTTTCGCCCATCCGGTCTGCATGTAGCCATTACGAGTGAAAATCGCTCCCTTCAACGTAAATGCGACGTTCTGGCCCCGCGTCACCGCCTGCTGCGGTTCGGAACCATTTGCCCCAGGATTGTACGTCACAGTAATTTTTCCGCTTGGAAGACCGCTCCAGGATGCATTGGAGTTCAGGAACGATTTAAGGGAGTCGGCACTCTGGTAGCCGGTGAGTCGCGCCACCGGCTTGGACATGTCCAGAGGATCCAGAATGCAGATTAGCGGAAGCGTGTATGAGCCAAGCCCCGACGAATACCCTGGCGCATCGTACTGTCTATCGCAGTTGCTGTACCAAAGCACATAACCGGCGTCCAACGCAGACTTGACAGTTGCCGACGGGATGGAATAGAACATAACCGAGGTAGTGTTACCGCACAATTCCCGTCCTCTGACAAGCAGGATGCGCTTGTTCTTGCGCCATGCGGCGTCTTCAGCTTCGTCACGCGTCACGACAAAATCCACAACGCCCTGGCGAACCGAGAGAGAGGAGAGTTCGGAGTTCCCGGACTGAATGGTGATAAAGCCAAAGCGTTCAGACCCAGTACTATTGGCGGCAACAGAAAAAACCAAAGACGATCCATCATCACCCGAAACGGCATCCGGAGTAATCCAGTCGGAACACTCAACGACATTCCAGCGGCCGGAGGAAGAGACGTCTATTTTTGTCGTACATCCCGAAACCGGGGCAAACATCGTCGAATAGGCAAGATTTGCATAATGTACGAATCCCTCTTCCCAGCGGAGCGTCAAATTCCCGCAGTAATCGTCAGAATACCAAGCGTACTTTGTATCCATCGCGATTCTGTACGTGACGCCGGCTTTCGCCCTAAACGACAGCCGGCTTGAGTAGTCGCTCTCGGCCGCGTTCACGTTGTCATTGACGGCGATGCGTGTCAATCTGCCAACAGAATCCCCCGTATAGACGGCAAGAAGCGTATTCAGAGAGCCATTGTTAGACATCGTGCCAGACAGATAAAATGTCCAGTCTCCGTCAGCCGGCGCAACCCACGACGCCCATGCAGACGCCCCGCCATATCCATACTCGACATCATGCGTAGGCTCGCCGCTTTCTTTCGTGTAGCCGAGATTGCAGAACGACGTGCTGCCGCTTGTCCCCGACAGGGGACGCGCATTGGCGAAATCATCCCTGCTGACGGTATCTACGAACGTCCAGGTCTTCTCGAACGTTTCGCTGCACTCCATCCCGTCTGCAAACGCCACGGCCTGCAACGTCGTCGTGTCCTGAATCGTTATTGGACCGCTGTAGACAGCGCTGTCCGGGGTGGGAATGCTTCCATCGACTGTATAATATATCTTGGCGCCAGCTGTCGGGCAGGAAAGCGTTACAGAAACGGGGGATGAGATTGTCGAGTCCGTCGCCCCCTTGGCCGACTCCACCGAAGGGACTGCCATTGCGATGTCCCCTACCGTGCGGGCGGACGTATGGCGAATGTTGACAATTCTGTTGCCGTTCACGGATGTTGTCATGTCTGCGACCGTGACCGACACCGGAGACGATGCCGTTCCATAGGCGTCCTGCGCCCAAACCCTGTACGTTCCAGCTGAAACCCAAGTATGATAAATGCCCCTTGTATTTGTCTGTTCAGAGCCAACTATGGTGCCGTCATAAAGCACCGTGGCATTGTAGATCGCGCGTCCTTTCGGCCCTACCACTCGACCGCTCAGTATCTGGCCCCGCCGGTCGGGGAACACATTGCAGACAATTTCATCAATGGTCGAATACCTGTCAATGTTAGGCGGGGCGTACCAGTAATGCGTTCGATAGCCCCATCCAAGGTTTATGTGGAGATAAAAAGTAGACTCTGTCCTGTCAAAACCATAGCCATCCGCAACAACGGCATGGGCATGGCCAATGCCCATCAGAACCGGGCAACCGGCATCCAGATTGGGAATCACGACTTCCCGAAGACCTGAACCCGACAGATTTCCAGTATGGTAAACCGCATTCAAGTAGCCAAACGTGTTCTTCAGCTCTGACGTCAGCGTATAAAGGCTCATGGACGTCGCGCCGATTTTGTAGTCCGCATGACATGTCACGCCAATATCGGAAAGCAACCGACTCACAAACTCGCTGCCCAGCTCCCTTCCAGGTTCGCTGCCGTCCAGGAATCTCCAGCTGTAGTTCGCCAACCGTGTTCCGTTCAGCACCTGGGTTCCATAGAAATGCAACATCTGCTCCTTGCCGTCCACAGTGCATTTCACATCCTTTTCCTTTATAGCCGACTTCGGCCATTCCCAATACTTCATCAGCTGTCCGGCAGCAACGGCAACGCAACCGACGGGGCAGCGCCCAAGCGTATTCGTGACCAAAGCATCGCAGACCGATCCATCTGGAACGGCGGCGGCGGCAGTCCTGGGAGCATTTACAACTTCGGTAATCTCGGGAGTATACAAGTTGAAGATGCTGCCATACGCCCCTTCCGTCTGGTTCCAGCTCGTCCTTAGAAGAGGCCTGCAGCGCTCATGCCATACCGAGGCATAGCCAACCTGGTTCGCCGTGGTTTTAGGAATCTGCGAGGTCCTTTTCGCCGGAAGCAGCGCCGCCCATTTTTCTTTTGGCGTCGGCATCGCAACAGCAGCTCCATCGCCGACAGCTACATTGGCAGACTTCTTGGGTTGACTTGCGCCTGCGTCATCAAATTCAGCAAGCGCCCTGGCACGGGCCGAAATATCCCACCGGAGCAGATCCCAGAGAGGATTGCCTTCTTCCGGGACGGGGCCGCTGCCTCCATCATCAGAGAAAAGGATTATCGGCTCTATGCCGTCGTCTGCAGACGTGACAACGAATCCATGCCCTGGAACACGTACCAGATGCATTCTCGCCCCCGTCTGCGGATCGTCCAGCGTCTCTCCCGACACCTCCGCCCCGATGGCTTGCCTTGCTAATCCGCCCTGCGATATCCAATTGCCGACAGCGCACTTGGCCTCTTCAAGCGTGACCTCGTCGGAAAGCACTGGAGCGGCAAGCAGCAACGCTGCTGCGGCAGCTGCAAACACCTTGTTAGTATGGTGATTTTTCACTGTATTTTCTCCTTATAATTGACATTACGGCAATAGCAAGTAGACATCCCCGTCCTCTGTAGTGAGGACAATCGCGTCATCTGTGAACATTACGACCTCAGCCTCCGCGAAGAGCGACTCTCCGGTGTCGAAGTCTATGCGGACGTAGCCAGCCGCATTATAATCGCCAACAATCAGCTCGTATGCGCCAGAGCCGTCTGCAAGGCGGCCGGCGTAATATCCCGGCTCGATTGTCGTCTGAGAAACGGCTATGGTCGCCGCACGCGCAGCACCATCCGCGTGCGCAGCACTGGCCGTCTTGCGCGAGACGCATGCCGACATGCGGCGCACGGCCTGGTTGGCCGATGCAATCGGACGCCAGATCGCGTAGAGGGTCAGCGTCTGCCCTGCGGCAACGGGCGAGGTCACAATGCCCCAGTCGTCCCTGTACACCGTCCCGGCAGCCGCCTTCGCCGCGCTCGTCGCCCAGCCCGCGAAGACATAGCCCGCGCGCGACCAGCGGAGCCCGTTCGCCACGGTAGGCAGGCGCGTGGCCACCCCGTACTGGAACGCCTTGGAGCGCCAGGCCGCCGTGCCGTCGTTCCTGAAGAACTTGATCGCGTAGTATCCGGACTGGAGCCTCCAACATGCATATACGGACAGGGTTCCGTCGGCGTCAACGGGTTTTGAAATAGAACCCCAGCCCGCCTTCCAGACCTTCCCCGCGTCGGCGTTGGCCGGCGAAGTGGACCAGCCGAGCCAGTCGAAGCCTGCACGCTGCCAGAAAAGCGGGCTCTTCGTCGCCGTGGGCACGTGGCTCTCCACACCCCAGACGTAGTTGCTCGAGAAGGTCTCGCCCGTACCGTCGTACTTCCCGTATTTGATCGTATACGTCAGGGTCTTTTCCCATATAGCATAGACGTTCAGCGTGGTTCCGGCGGAAGCAGCCGTCTGGACCGTGCCGCGGTCGCCCTTCCAGACCTTCCCGGCTGCGGCGTTGGCCGCGCTCGTAGCCCACCCCATGAACGTGTAGCCGGCGCGGGTCCACCCCAGCCCGGCGCCACACGAGGGCAGGGCCGTCGCTTCGCCGTACTTGCACGCCACGCCGCGCCACTTGCCGGTTCCGTCGTTCTTGTTGAACTTGATCCCGTAGTACCCGTCCGCGAGCTCCCACACCGCTATCGCGTCCATCGTCGTCCCGACGGCCGTCGGCGTCGCCACGACCGCCCCGTCGGTCTTCCATATCTTCCCGGCCGAGGCGTTGGCAGAGCTAGTCGCCCACCCCTTGAACACCATGCCCTTCCGCGCGAAGCCCAGGGAGGCGACCTTCGGGAGCGGCGTGCTCAATCCGTGGCCGAATCCACGGGTCTCCATCGTCCCGGCGCCGTCGTTGCGGATAAAGCGAATACTGTACAGGCCGGCACCAGCTTGCCAATGGGCGTAAAGAACCGTATCGGCGAATATCGGCGTGCCCGCATTCACAGCGGTTCCGCCCTCCGCAGCCGTGAACCAGCCGAGGAACGTCCAGCCGGAAGGCACATCCACTTGCGGCAACTCGCCAACCGCCTTGCCCTCATAGATCGTCCGTGATGCCGGCGACGGACCCCACGCACCATTCAGGTTGAACGCAACCGTGTACTTGGGCACGCCCACCACCGTGAACGCGATGGAGGTCGTGTTATTGGAATAATCAGTCTCCTCCAGGCGATTGTCGCCGTTGAGCTGAAGCGTGAGCGTGTATTCGCCCGGACCAAGGCTCTGGAGAAGTTCTGGCACTGCGTTTGTCCGCCACCAGCAACTTGCAGTGGAATGTGCCACCACCTTTTCGCCAAAGTCTATGGTACCAGACTTCGCGCCGCTCAATGTGAAGCGGTTCGTCACGTCGAACGCCTCGCCGCGCCAGTATTCGTCAAAGGCGTAGGAAAGATAAACGGGATCGCCCTCGCGAATGGTAGTAACGGACGCAGGAACCGTCTTGCCATGCACATAGCGATTCGTCGTCAACATCAGCGACCAGTAGTAATCAGTACGCGAAACCGTAGCCTTGCACGAATAAACGTAGAAGTCGTACGGATTACCCGCCCCATCTGGCGGCGGCGCGTATGTGATGGCCTTGCCCTGCCACGTCTCCGGCAATCCGGTCTGGTAGAGCGCGGTCCAGCCGGTAGAACCTTCCGCAACGTACGTTGTGACGCTAGCCCTCGTGCCTTTATAAATGTTACTGCCCATATTGGCGGGAGCGGCTTCACCCTTGAACTCCACGTAGTGTAGCGCAGTGTCGCCGTCGAATACGTTGTTCCCCATGGTCGCGACGCCCGTTCCGAGCGTCACAGTGCAAAGGCTAGTGCAGTTTCCGAAAGCGTAACCTCCAACTTTCGTGACACTGTCGGGAATTGTCACAGAGGCAAGAGACGAGCATCCATAGAAGGCACCACATGATATTTGCGCAAGCGTAGTCCCAAAGTCAACGTTTCTGAGCGCAGTACAACCGTAAAACGCGCCGTAACCGGCGAAATAGGAACCACTGGGAGTCCTACCATCATCCGCGCCGCCGATAACTGCCAGCGTCTTTCCTATCTTGACGGATTCAAGTCCCGTGCAATACGCAAACGCGCCACTTTTCAAATCCTTCACCTTATCTGGGATCACGATGCTCTTGAGTGACGTGTCGCCCTCGAAGCACCAGCCGTTGATCGTTATGAGCGAATCTGGGAGCGTCAGCCCGATTAGGCTGCTGCAGTACTGGAACGCCCGGTTGCCGATGGTTACTAGGCGATTACCGAGGTTTGCCGTGACTAGGGCCTTGTCGTTCAAGAAAGCCTTATCGCCAATGGACGTAACGCCGCCATTTTTTATGTCAACTTTTGAAAGAGCGGAACATTCCGCGAATGAATACGCTCCTACTGTCGAAACACAGGATGGTATTTCTATCTCAGGCAGCGCAGCGCATCCATAGAACGCCCCATTGCCGATCGTCGCGACGGAAGCGCCAATTTCCACGTTGGTGAGCGAAGTACATCCGTAGAATGCGCCGTACCCGGCGAAGTAAGAGCCACTAGGGGATCTGCCGTCGTCCGCACCGCTTATTTCTTCAATACCGTCGCCTATGGAAACGGAATTTAGACCGGTGCAGTATGCAAACGAACCAACACCTATTGTACCGACGCTGTCGGGAAGCGTGACCGCTGTTACGGAGCGACAATTCTTGAAAGCCCATTCGCCGATTGTCAAAACTGTGTCAGGCAACGTGAAGTTCTTCATCGCACTGCAGTTGTTGAACGCGCTTTCGCGTATCGTCTGCACCTTGGCACCAAACTTGACTGTTTCAAGTTTGGCGTCGTCATAAAACGCGCAGTAGTCGATTAACCGTACGTTGTCGCCTATGGACACGTTTTTGAGAAGCCCACAAGCGGAAAATGCATAGCGACCTATAGTACGTACGTTTCCGGGAATGGTTATCTCCGGCAAGGCCGAGCAGCCGTAGAATGCCCCGTGCCCGATTGACCTCAACGCAGCGTTGAGCGTAACGTTCGTCAGGGCAGTGCAACCATACAACATGCCGTAGCCTTCAAAATAGGATCCTGAAGGAAAACGGCCATCATCCGCGCCGGCGATGTGTGTAAGGCCGTTGCCGAACTTTACCTCCTTCAATCCGTCGCAGAATGCAAAAGCTCCGTTCGTGCAGATTGTGACGGAATCCGGGATTGTGAGCGTTTGGATGCTGTCGCAGTTGCGGAAGCAATATTCACCTATGTAGGTAACGCTTTCGGGTATGTCGAGAGCCTGAAGGTTGGTGCAGTTGCGGAACGCCCCTGCGTATATCGATTTTATCGCCGTACCGGTAAAGGTCAGCTCTTCAAGCTGCACATCGTTGTAGAAAGCCTGAACGCCTATGCTGACTACGGACCTGCCCACTGTAACCGAATGGAGCTTGTCGCACTCGGCAAAAGCATAGTTGCCAATACTGGTCACGCTATCCGGTATCACAAGGTCATAAAGCTCATTACAGTCATAGAACGCGCCGTTGCCAATTTTGGTCAAGCTATCTCCAAGCTGAATTGTGCGCAACTTGTCGCATCCATAAAACGCACCATATCCGGCAAAATAGGAGCCGCTTGGAGAACGTCCATCGTCCGCCCCCGGAATGCTCGTCACGCCGGGTAACTTCGCCGTAGTCATTTTGACGCAGTATGCAAATGCACCACGGCCAATGGCCGTAGTCGTCGCGGGAAGTTCTATCTTCTGCAAAAGCGAACAACTGGAAAACGCAGACACTCCCACGCTCATCACTCCTGCGCCGACCGTAACGCTCTGAAGCTGGCTGCATCCACTGAACGCATTGGCGGCTATCGTAGTTACGCTGTCTGGTATAACAACTTCCGATATTTTTGTATTGCCCTTGAAAATCGTTCCAAACGCAACCACGGGCTTGCCGCCCAGCGTCGCAGGTATCTCCATATCGTATTCGGCGCCAGTAACGGCGCTGACCGTCGCCGATATGTTATTAGTGGAATATGTCCACACATGTCCGTCATCATCCTCCCACGTGTCCGCCCACGCGCCGAACGGCGCGAGCGTGCCGGCAACAGCCAGAAAGGCCGCCGCCAACTTCTTCAATTTTCTTTTGATGTTCATTTACTTTTCCTTTCCTTTATGATGGGTGAGGGTATTGGTGACAGGGCGTCTGACACTCCTTTGCAGAAAATAGTGAAAATGCCTTTTCAGTTTGGAAGTGAAGGCAAAAAAACGCAACGGCCAGATGAGCCTACATGCCCATCCGCCCTCCCGTCGCGCGGAATATGCCTTAAAAGCCGTATCATGTTTGGAATTATACCAAACCCTGCGCCGGTGCGCAAGCCCCATGCCCCCCCACGCTTATCCCGACTTTTTCGGGATGAGTTATCCCGAAATCGCGTCGTACCCTTGAAAACATTGGCTCAAAAATATTTTCAGGGGGTTCAAAAACTGA
>CACZAK010000003.1 GCA_902779075.1 uncultured bacterium
CTTCGCGCCGAGCGGCGAGGTCACCTTGCCCGTGAGCGCGCTCACGGCGGCGGTCTCGGGCGAGACGAGGAACACCTGCGCGCTCTTCGTGCCGCTGCGTCCTTCGAAGTTGCGGTTGTTCGTGCGGAGCGACACCGCGCCCGTGCGCGGACTCATGTGCGCGCCGATGCAGAAGCCGCAGGCGTTCTCGAGGATGCGGCAGCCGGCCTTGATGAGGATCGCGAGCGATCCGTCCGCCGCGAGCATGTTCACCACCTGACGCGAACCGCACGCGATGCCCACCTCCACGTCCTCCGCCACGTGCTTCCCTTTCAGGATGAGCGCCACGGTGCGGATGTCGCGGTACGAGCTGCTCGTGCAGGAGCCGATCATGATCTGGTTGACCTTCTTGCCCTTCTGCGACTTCACCGTGACGATGTTGCCAGGCGAATGCGGGGCGGCCATGAGCGGCTCGATCTTCGAGAGGTCGAGCTCAAAGACGTCGTCATACGTCGCGTCCTTGTCGGCCACGAGCTCCGTCCAGTCCTTCGCGCGCCCCTGCGCGGCGAGGAACTGCTTCGTCACGGCGTCGCTCGGGAACACGCTCGTCGTCACGCCCAGCTCCGCGCCCATGTTCGTGATCGTCGCACGGCTCGGCACGTCGAGCGTCTTCACGCCGGGGCCGAAGTACTCGAAGATCCAGCCCACGTTGCCCTTCGTGCCGTACTTCTCCAGCACCTTGAGGATCACGTCCTTCGCGCTGCAGCCCTTCGGGAGGCGTCCCGTGAGCTTGATGCCACGCACCTTCGGCGTGGGGATGTGGAAAGCGCCGCCGACCATGGCGACGGCGATGTCGATGCCGCCCGCGCCGATCGCGACCATGCCAATGCCGCCGCCGGTGGGCGTGTGGGAGTCGCTGCCGAGGAGGGTCTTGCCCGGCTTGCCAAAACGTTCGAGGTGGAGTTGGTGGCAAATGCCGTTGCCGCACTTGGAGTATACGACGCCGTACTTCTTCGCGATGGACTGGAGGAAATCGTGGTCGTCGGCGTTCTCGAAGCCGATCTGTACGGTGTTGTGGTCCACGTAGCTCACGGCGAGTTCGTTGCGGACGTGCGGCACGTCCATCGACTCGAACTGAAGGTACGCCATCGTACCCGTCGCGTCCTGCGTGAGCGTCTGGTCGATGCGGATGCCCAGTTCGGCGTCCTTCGCGGGGTCGCCCTCCACGAGGTGGGCGGCGATGATCTTCTGCGCCACGTTGAGTGGCTTGTTCGCGGTCTTCTTCACTTTTCTTATCCTCCGTAAATCGGCGCATATTATAGCACAATGTGCCGCAACCGTTGATAATCTGGGGCGAATTGTGGCATAATATGCGTCTATAGCAAAAAACAAATCAATTATCGCGTTTTTGCGGATGATTCTACAACAGATTCGCCTTGAACCAGGCGAGCGCGCCGTCGTGGTCGGAGAAGGCACCGTCGAGCTGCGCCTCGAAACAGGCGTCCAGCCACACGCCGAACTGCGGAGAGGGCGTGTAGCCGAGGGCAATCAAGTCGCGCCCCATGAAGATGGGTTTCGGCGCGCTTGCGGCGATGCGCAGCCGTTCCGCCGCCGCGCCGAGCCACTTGAGGTCCTCGCCGCAAGAGGTCCCGCCCGCCTTTTCGGGGGGACGCCCCTCGTCGTCGGCGCGCGCCACGCGCAGGAGGCGGTCGATGCGCACCACCTTCATCGCAAGACGCCGGATCGCGGCGTCGCCCGCGTGCGCGCGCCAGAGCGAGAACGGCTGCATGTGGCACTGAACGAGCGGCGGCACCTCACGCAGGATACGCTCCTCGTTCGTGAGCCGACGCAGAAAGGAAAGCGTGGGGGCGACGCCCGCCTCATCGTGACCGAGGCTGCGGATGTGTCCGGAGCGCGGGTCGAGTGCCGTCGTGGCGGGTTTGCCAAAGTCATGGCAGAGCACGGCAAGTCCCACGATGAGGTCCTCATCCGCATCGCCCGTCCGACGCCGCGCGAACGCATCGAGGCACATGCAAGTATGGTTCCATACGTCCCCTTCCGGATGCCACTTCGGATCCTGCTTGCAGCCGATGAGACGCTGGAGTTCTGGGAAGTAGCGTACCCAGCCCGTCGCGCGCAGGAAGGCGAGTCCACGTGCAATCTGGTTGCCCTTCGTGAGCAGCTTGGCCCATTCCTCGAAGAGACGTTCCGGCGGGAGGTCCTCCATCGTGATTGTGCGGCACAGCTCGATCGTCTCAGGCGCGGGATGGAGGTCGAAGCGGGCGATGAACTGCATGCCGCGCAGGACGCGCAGCGGGTCTTCCACAAACTTTGGCGAGACGTGGCGCAGCGTGCTTGACGCCAGGTCTGCGCGGCCGCCGTAGGGATCCTCGAACACGCCCGCGAGCGGGTCGTAGTACATGGCGTTGACGGTGAAGTCGCGCCGGCTGGCCGCTTCGGGGACGGAGAGGTTGGGATCGGAGTCGATCAGGAATCCCTTGTGTCCGATGCCGCGCTTGGACTCGCGCCGGGGCAGCGAGACGTCGATGTCGAAATGGTGGAGCTTCAGGACGCCGAACGAGACGCCGCACGGATCAAACGCGAACTTCTCGCCGAGAATCTTCTGCAGCCGTTCGGGATCGATGCCGAACACCTCGATGTCCACGTCCTTGACGCTCTTCGCGCCCAACAGCAGGTCGCGCACGGCGCCGCCAACCATCAAGGCACGGCCTCCGGCCTCATTCACGAGACCGGCGACCGTCCGCACAGCGTCCAGCAGGTCCGGTTTGATAGCCGAAAAATCAAGCGCGTCCATTGTCAGTTTTGCGGAGCTTCACCCGCAGCGTATTCACGCAAGGCGGAAAGAGCCTCTTCCGCCGAGGCGCAGCGTTTCCCTTCCTTCGGCACGCGCGACGTGCCGCCGCCCCAACCGAGGACGAATCCGCCGCGCGAGACGAAGCGGTCGACGATCTTCTGCGGTCCCTTGGCGAGTTTCCCCTTGTCCGCGTGCGGGAACAGAAGCACGTCGCAGTGGTCGAGCAGTCCCCTTCGGATGTCCTCGTCGTTCACGGGGAAGAGGTCCATCGAGGCGTCCCCGTCAATCGCGAGCAGCGTATTCGCGGTCTCCACGCCGATGGGGTACACGGCGTACGCGCCTACGGTCAGCGCACGACGGCGACGCGGACGGACAGGCAGCGTGATGTTGCGTCCCGTCACGTAGCGGAACGCGCCCTCCACGATCAGGCGGGAGTTCTCGAAGAACTCGGGATGGCACGAGATGACGAACACGCGGCCCTTGCCGTACGTCCCGCCGACAACCGCCGCGCGCCCGTACATTTCGGGCTGGTTGCCGTACTTGCCGGCATCGGTGCGGAACGTCCCCCACACCTCGAACGAGGCGTTTTCCACGAGCTGCGTGCTGGGTTCGAGGATGGGGCCGTGGCTATACTGGACAATGTACGTTCCCTTGTTGATCCCTAGTGCCTTCGCGCCCTTCCCGTTAAGCTCAATGGGAATGAGATAACGTCCCTTCGATCCGGATCTGTAGAACGGCATCACGCCGATTCCGCGAGAGGGGTCGGGGGCTTCCTCCATCATCAGACAGCATCCGGCGCACGTTCCCACGTAACCGCCTCCATTGCGGATAAAGTCCTTGATGCGCGCCGTACCGTTCGTGCCGAGGTCGCGCTTAATCGCGGGGGAGCTTCCACCGGGCATGACGAGAAGGTCGAGTCCGTCAAGTCCGCCGTTGCGAATCATCTCGGAGTCGAGGACCTTGATCTCGAGCTCCGGCGACGACTGCACGATGCGGAACCACTCCACGGCGCCGTTGCCGCTGATGCCGCGTCCGGCGTAGACGCCCGCCTTGACGGGGCGTTCGGCTGGTACCGAAAACTCCGCAGAAACGCAGCCAGACCACAGCAGAGCTGCTGCGGAAAAACAGATTCCCGCCTTAACCATCTTGACACAATACTTCTTCATGTTTTTCTCCTTTGGCGGGAATTATATCAAAAATACCTGAATCCGCGCAAGCGGCGGATACGGGATACGGGATTTTACGGCGCGTCACTTGCCGCCGTGCTTCGGCTTGCGGGTCATCAGCTCGTCGATGACGCGGGCGACCTCGAACTTGGAGACCTTCTCGGTGATGCGGATGTGCGGGCCGTTCTCGGCGTCGGGCGCCCATTCGTTATCGCCCTTTTTGCCGACCATGCGGAATGTCCCTCGCTCGAAATTGAAGTACGGCTCGATGCCGCGAACGGCGACAAGCACGGCAGTCTCATCCCATGCGGAGCGTCCGCCCATCCCGTAGCAGCGCCGCAGCCACTTGGCGGAGTCCTTGCGGATTTCCTCGCGCGACGGAATATTGCCGGCAAAGACATCCTTCACGGGATTACGTTGTCCTTCCATCTCGGCGACGGCGCGTCCGGCGAAGCAGTCGCGTCCGTACTTCGCGTCGGAGAACACGATGGGGGTAGGCCAGTTCGCGAACGCGATGCGCGATGACTCGTGGTCCCACTTCGCATTGTACTCTTGCCCGAACGGATACTGACACGCCATCGCGACCCACACCTTCACCTTTTTCGCAACGAGCGCCTTGCCGTCAAGCGGCGAGATCGCGTCCGGCATCGTCTCGAGCAAACGACGCATATTGGTAGTGAAACCGACGGAGCAGATGACGACGCTCTTGTCCGGCTGTGCGGCGAGGACGCGGCGGTAGGTCTCGTTCGCGTCCGGCGCGTCGTCCGCGTCAGCGTGACGGTACCAACCGGGATAGTCCGCGAGCAGCTTGCGGTACTTGTAGTGTCCGCCGTCGTTGCCTCTCTTCTCGCCGAGCGGGGAGGAGGGGCAGACCTTCTCCTTCGCGCCGGCCCTGTCGCCCATAACGCCCATGCCCTTGGGGGAACCGACAGGGAGGTCGGGGCGTCCGTAGTAATGGTTAATCACCTCGATTGCGCCGACGGACGCATTGCCGCGCGTCGAGCTGATCGTGGCGAGGATCTCGCACTCGCCCGCGTCCGCAAGAGCGTGCAGGCACGCAAGCGCGCCCACGTCGTCGAAGTCCGTGATCATGTCGGTGTCGAAGATGACCTTTACGGGTGCGGCGAATCCGGGCAAAACAAGGGCACCAGCGAAGCCGAGTGCAACAATTCTTTTAAGGATTTGATTTTTCATGCCCTTCATTATACCACGCCGTTGGCATATCCGTCATTCTCCCTGACAAAAAACTGCTAAAACCTGCTAATGCAGGTTTTAGCTTCACCATGCCCTGGCTCCAGCGCGTGACATTCACTTGAGGAGCGCGGCGATCACATCGCCGTAAGCCCCTACAACGACCGCGCCCTTCAGCAGTTCGGCGGCCTTGCGCTTCTTCGGCGTATCACACACGGCGACGACCCTTCCGCCGCGCGCGATGAAGGCGTTCATTTCCTTCGCCTCGTCCGCGTCGGTCTTGTCCGTGAGGACGACCGCGTCAAGGTGCGCAAGCATCCCTGCATTTTTTCCGGGCCACACGTAGAAGCGACTGTCGCGCAGGAGCGTCCCGAACAGGAACTCCGCCGAAGCCTTGTCCGACGAGCGGTACCGAAGCGCAAGCGCGCCGCGCGTCCTATTGAGGTAGGCCGGCGACGGCGCGACGCCCGTGAGGTACTTGATTCCGCTCCGCACGATGTCGTGGTTCGCCTCCTCGAATTCGGGATGCGGACACGAAATGAACACCTTGCCCTTCCCTGCCCGTCCACCCGCGAACGCGCCCTTGCCGAGCATGTCCTCCACCGGCTTGCCGTTCGTCGTGCTGATCTTTCGTCCGGCGTAGCTGCCGAGGATCTTGATGTCGGAATCCGCCACCGGCTTGCCCGGAACGAGCGCGGGGCCGCCCGCATACACCACGGTGCGCGACTTCCCGACGCCCTCAAGCGCCTTCTGCCCCTCCTCCGTGAACTTGACCTTGATCGGGGCGGAGCCGCGGTAGTGCGCAGGATCGTCGCCCTTGAACGGCGCGAGTCCGAGGCGCGGTCTGTTCGGGAGCGACTGCTGCAGCGCCATGAACGCCCCGGCGCAGACGCCGTAGTATTTCCCGCCGTTCAACACGAAGCGCTTGAGCGCCTCCGCCCCCTTCTCGCCGAGCGCCTTGTACTGCGAGGTGCATCCGCCGCCGGGCTGGACGATAAGGTCGATGGTATCGAGCCCGCCGTTCACGTAGTCTTCCGGCGAAAGGAACTTCAGCTCGTACTCGGGCGCGAACGCGAGCATTCGCGCGATGATGATGTTGGAGTTTTTCGGGTCCTGGTAGATGCCGGCGCGGAGGGGCTTCGCCACTTTCGCGGGAATCGGCGCGGACGCGGGAACCGGCTCCGCCGCGAACACGCGCAACGCCGCGAGCGCGGCTTCCGCGTCCGCCACGCACATCACGCCGAGGTTGAGCTTGCCGGCGACCTCCGCCGCGCAGCCCCAGGCGAAGACGCGCCCGCCGCGCGCGAGGAACTCCTTCGTGCGCCCCGCGTTTTCGCCGCCGAGACTCGCCTTGAGCACGGCTGCCCCGGCACCATCGGGCGCAAGCACCGCGTCGACGTTCCGGAGCCCGCCGGACTCGACCTCCTTCTTGTTGAGCGGCACGACGTCGAACTCGCCGTTCGTGACGAGCCGCTGGATAAGCTTCGCCGTCTCCACCCCGAACGAGTCGTCGCACATGAAACCGACGACGAGCTGCCCGCGCCGACGCTGCGGATAGTCCCATTCGAACTCCTTCCGCCCCGTCACGTAGCGGAACGCGCCCTTCAGGAGAAAGTGGTCGTCCTCATCGTATTCCGGATGGACAGCAAACACGAAAATACGCCCCTTGCCGTACGTCCCGGCAACCGCCGCCGCGCACCCCGCCCGCGATGGACGCTCCTTTTCGCCCATGGAGTTGAGATCGCTGTCGTACGTCGCCACGACCTCAATGTTGGCCCCCTCGACCGGCGTTGACGGGAGTAGCACGGGACCTTCCGAAAACCGCACGCTCACCTTGCCCTTCTTGATGCCCGCGAGAGCAGTCGCCCGCTCGTTGAAGGCGATCGACATGTCCGCCTTGCCGCCGGACGGACCGAACTTGAACGGGATCAGATGCAGCATGTCCGGATGGTGATTCGCCGGCTCCATGAGGAGACAGCACCCGGCGCACGTGCCGACGTATCCGCCGCCCTGCCGAATAAAATCCTTCACCTTCTCGCGCCCTTCCGCGCCAAGGGACTTCGCCTCGGTGACGGACGAGCCGCCGGGCATCACGAGGACGTCCGCCGCGTCAAGCGCGCCCGCACACACCGCCTCGCCGTCAACCGGCGTCGCCACGGCACCCTTCATGCGCGCCGTGATCTCAAGCCAGCGAAAGACACCACAGTTGCGCGCTCCCTTGCCCACGAACACCGCCACGCGCAGCGGCTTTTCTTCGGTCGATCCGGGGGCTTGCCCCGTTCCCGGCCCCACGCATCCCGCCAACGAGACGAGCGCGGCAGTAAAAATGCCGACACCCTTCAGAAACATTCTTCTACTTGTCATTTTGTCAGTCCTTTTACCGTTCTTAGTTTCGTAAAACCACTTCGCGATGGCACCGTGCGCCTGTCGCTACTTTTCCATGGCGCAAATTATACCAAAAATCTGCGTTCTCGCGCGAAGCAAAACAGCTGGCAAAACGGGCATTTTCAATGAGGTTAGTCTGTCAAAATGACACACCCAGTTGAAGGTCCGTCATGAACTTCTCGTCCTTCATGCGGTCTCCTTTACGCCGCAGGACGTTTCAACCCTGTCGAACGTCTCCACGACAATCGCGGGCGGCGTTCCCTTGTAGGCGGCGAGGTCTTCGCGCGTCGTCTCGCCGGAGAGGACGCAGACGAAATCGACGCCTGCGTTGTCCGCGATCGCCTTGTCGGTGTAGAGCCTGTCCCCGACGACGGCGACCTCCTCGGGTGCGAACTGCGCGAGGACGGGCGCGAGGAGCGTGGGCGACGGCTTTCCGAAGACGTGGCTAGGTCTCATGCCGTTCGTGGTCTCGAGGAATTTCATCATCCCGCCGATGTCGGGGATGGGGCCGCGCTCGCTCGGGCAGCAGTTGTCGGGATGGGTGGCCACGAAATCGACGGGGGTCTGGTTCTTCGTCCGTATCGGGCACATCGGCGAGGGCGGCACGTTCCTCATGTTCCAGAGGCCGGTCGCCTTCGCGAGCTTGTCGTACGTCAGCTCCTTGTCGTAGGTGAGCGCGATGAGCTCGTTCGCCTCGGGGTCGTAGTCGAGCGACACGCCCGCGTCCGACAGCCGTTCCGCCATGTACGCCTTCACCTTTTCGCCCGCGATGAGATAGACCGACCTGTAGCCCTTCTCGCGGATGTACGTCTCGAGCGTGATGAGCGGCGTCAGGATCTGGTCTTCGGTCACGGGAATCGACGCGCCCGCGATCTTCTTCAGGTATTCCTCGGGACACTTCGACGTGTTGTTGGTGAGATAGAAGAACTTGAACCGCCCGCTCTTCGTATTGTCGATGACGAACCTGACAGCGGACTCGATGGGATTCTGCCCCATGAAGAGCGTCCCGTCGAGATCGCAGACAAACGCCTTCTTGCCCGCCAAGTTCCACGTTGTCCCGTTGTCACTCATTCTTTTACCTCCCAGATTCCGCCGGGGCCGAAGAGTTCGCCCAGCAGTTCGTCCATAAGTCCCAGTCTCTCCACGAGATCGAGACCGAAATAGCGGTTGCGCATGTAGGGAACGCCCCGGCACGTCTCGCGGAAGCGGCTGCGCGTCACGCCGATCTGTTCCGGTTCGACCGGCGCGCCGGCGAGACGCAGGTTCTCCCGTACTTCGTCGAACGGCATGAGCTGCGCCTTGAGGCGTTCCAAAAGTTCCGGCCAGACGCGCTTGAACGTCGAAAGCTCTTCGCGCAGCCTTTCCGGCGGCGAATACTTCTTCGCCATCTCTTCCTCGGCGCGGCGGATATGCGCGGGGCGGTCGCCGTAGATGGCGGGGAACGTCGCCTTCAGCGCGTCGAACGTGGACGGCCACGATGCGACCGCCTTCTCCACGTCGAGTTTGGATAGGTCGTGGCGGAGAAGGAACTCCAACGCCTTCGTCGAGAAGAGCGTGCCAATGCCGACCTTGAATCCATGCGAGACGGGCCTTCCGCCGAAGGAGAGGGATTCCATGTCCCAGTAGTGCGAGACCTGATGCTCCGTGCCGCTTGCCGGACGCGACGACCCCATCGCCTGCATCGCGAAGCCGCTCATGACAAGGCCCTCGCACAGCTTTCGCACCTCGCGTTCGTCGCCCGATGCGCACCCGGACGGATTGGATAGCGCCTCCCTCAGCGACTCCTGCACGAGACGCCACGCGAGCGGATGGATCGCCTCCGATCCTATCGCGTCGGCAAGCATCCAGTCCGCCCCCGCCGGAATCTTCGCGATGAGGTCGGCGTAACCGCTCGCCGTCATCTCGCGCGGGGCGGATGCGGCGACGGCGCTGTCGACAATGCAGCCGAGCGGCGCCCTGCAGGAAAGCGTCTGCTTCATGCCGTCTTTCGTGATGGCCGCGCCGTAGGCCGTGTAGCCGTCCATCGACGCCGCCGTGCCGACGACCATGTACCGCTGGCCCAGTTCTTCCGACGCCCGCTTCGTCAGGTCGTTCAGCGTCCCCGACCCGACCGCCATCGCGACGGCTCCGCTCGCGCGGATCGCCTCACGCACCTCTTCGACCTTCGCGTATGTGGCGTGGAAGTCAGACCCGTCGGGGTTCACCACGTATTCCGAGACCTTGACACCGGCTCCCTTGAGGCGGGAAGCCACGTTGTCGCCCGCAACGGACTTCGTGCGCGGGTCTTCGACCAGAATCGCCTTCGCGTCCGACGGAAACAGCTCGCGGAACATCGCCGCCGCGCCGTCCGCCGCGCCGGGGCCGACCACGCACGCCTTCGTGTCCGTGGCGTTCGCAAGAGCGTCTGCCATCATCGACGCTTCCCTCCCTTGTTCGACGCGTCGCGGTTGCCGAGTTCCGGCAGAAGTTCAAAGAGCACAAGCGGATCGTCCGTGGCGAAGTTGTCGAAGCCGAGTTTCCATATCCTGCGCAGGACGTCCTTGTTCGCGCCCTCGGTCCAAGTGAACGCCTGCACGGTTATGCCGTTCGCGTGAAGCCGCCCGATGGCCCTGCGGATGCAGTCGGATGACGGACAGAACGGATCGGGAAGCGACAAGTCCGTGCGGATGTGGATCTGCACCTGGCTGATTCCCTTCCATCCCGTCGCCTCCATGCGGTCGAGCGTGCTTTCAAGGAACTTGTCGGCGCGCGCGACGGACTTCGGCGAGTTGTCCTTCGGCCACGTCCCGAGCCACACCATGCCGAATCCGCCCAGCACGACATTCTGCCACCGCGCCACCAGCTCGAACTTCGGCGACGTGTAGTAGATCTGCTTTTCCACGCCGTGCTTGCGCGCAAGTTCCGCCACAAGCTCCGGCGGCGCGCCCTTCTCGTCGAGATAGAGAAGCCTGTCGGGACGTCCCGCCATCGCGGCGAGCACGGAGTCGATCGTCGTGATTCGCACGGACGAATACGACGGATCAAGATACGAGCCGGTGTCCACGTCCCGAATCTGCGCCCACTTGAGGTCCTTTATCTTCGCCGTCGCAAGGCTCTTGGGGATGCCGCGCCCAACGCGCTTGAGCGTTTCGTCGTGGAGGGCGATGGCGACGCCGTCCTTGGTGAGCCGAGCGTCGGCCTCAGGCGCAACGCCGTGTCCCCAACACCAGAGAAACGTCTCCAGCGCGTTGTCGGGACGCGTGTCGCGTCCGCCGCCGCGATGCACCTGGCACTTGAACAGCTCCGTCCCCTGCGGCGGCACGGCGGCGACGGCCGCGTTGCCACCGCTTGCGGAAAGGGCAAACACCAATCCCGCAACTGCGGCGAATGTGATGTACGCTTTCATGTTCTTCAACTCACTTGACGATGATCATCAGACCACCATGTTGAACCGTGCCATAGACGATGCCGTCGCGTATGCTCGCCTTGCCCACAAGGCCACGCGGCAGGGCAGAGCCGTTGAGAGTGACGCGCCAGTGCGCACCCGCGAGCGCGTCTGCAGTCACCACCGGCACACACATGCGCACGCTCTTCGGGTCGGCAAGGTCGCCCGTGTAGGGCACATCAAGCGTCACCACGCCGTCCGCCGGCAGTTCCGCCGCCGTCAGCGTGAGCGGGCGCGTCTGCCCCGGCGCAGTCGTGAAACCGCCGCCCGCCTCTATCGTGGCGCGCGCGACAGTGCCCGTGCCGCCCAAATAAGCCCCAGCCTGCACGATGACGTTCGTGGAGTTGAACGTGGCCGCGTCCACGAGCAACGTGCCGCCGTTCACGCGCGTCGCCTCTGAGTAATACTTGTCCGCCGCCGTGCAGCAGTTCAGGCGTAGCGTGCCCGGACCGGTTTTCAGCAGACCCGTACGGAAGTAGGTGTTGGCGTAAAGGCTGTTTGACTTATTTCCGGCCCAACGCGCCGCGGGCTTGAGGACCACGCCAATCGTCACGTCCGGCTCCGCATTCTGCGTGATGTCCGCAACATGGAACTCCGTCTTGCCGTGCTGGTAGATATTCTCCCCGTCGATTTCCTGATAGGAATCGTTCTGCCAGCCGAGCGAGAAGTAGCAGGTGCCGCCGACATTCTGTAGGTCGTAGGGGCGTGTGCCGTCGAAACGGACACGCTGTGCGAACACGAAAGTCCCGTAGGGCCCGATTTGCTCAGTGTCGTAGCCCGCTCCAGTGTTGGCGCCGTTGTAGTCGAGCGTGGCGTCGTACAGATCGAGAAACGGCATGGCGTTGACCTTTCCGCTCGTCTGCCGTATCGTTCCGTTGGTGACGGCGAGCGTGAAGTTGTTGACCGCGTTCGCCTGTCCGAACTGGTCGTTTTGGGTGATCCAGAGCGCTCCGCCGTTGACGGAAACGCTGAGGTCCGAGCTGGAAAGGTTTCCAATCGTCGATTTCTCCGGGCACTCGAAATTAGATTCGGTATTTGACAATGCGGTTGCCAGCTTGACGGTTCCCTCGACGATTTCAATGCGCCCCGTCGTAGTGCTGGCGTTGTTTGCCAGTTCGAGCATTCCCGGCCCCGTCTTGCGCATGTTGAAGGCGACGGCGCGGTGGTTTCCATTGGCATACTTCGGCGCGTCAACAATACGCGCGCTGAATTTGAGGTCAGTCGTATCGTCGGCGGTGCCTTTCCCGCTGATTTCCGCGACGTAGCAGTCGGATGGCGAAGCGTCGCTCTTCGCAAAGAAAAGAGTCGCGTCGCCGGTGTTGGCGAAGGTGAGCGTGTTGGTGCCGATGACGGTAAGACCGCCGCCGAAGCCAAAGGTTGGCCAGGCGCCGTCGGCGCCAGTGTAAAAACCCGAATAGGAAACCGTGGCGTTCTCCAGGATAAGCGGACCCAAGCCGTTGCCTACGTTCGCCGTCTGTTTCAGCGTTCCTCCGTTGACGTGTACAGTTACGTTGTTCTCGGCGTAGAACTGCCCCATTAAGTCTCTTGTATCAAGATGCAACGTCGCGCCGGGATGAACCGTGAAAATGTGCGGATAGCGTTGCGCGCCAAACACGCTGCTTCTGTCGGCGGCGAGATTCGCATTTCCGCTGTTCATCCGAAGCGTACCCTCCACCACGTCCACGTCACCCGTATAGGTGGAGTGGTATGCATGCGCCGTGCCGTCGCCGAGTTCAAGTGTGCCCGCGCCCGTCTTGCGGAAGCCGGAAGCGATGCCCGGATCGGTCGCGTTGCCGGACGACCAGATGATCGGCACGCGAATGATGACATCGGAATTGTCGTTCCCTGTCATGTCCGGCACGTCGATGATTCCCTGCTTCTGCGCCCCAAATTTGCCGATTGACATGGCGGAACTGTTGTTGATTCCTGAACCCGAGGCCGCGAATACGACTTGCCGATCTCCGGAGAAGTAGAGATTGGCCATGCTAAACGAGCCCCAGAATGTACTCGAAGAGGGACCGCCGACGGAGCCAACAACGAGCGTCTTACCGCTTTTATAGTTGTTGAGGCCGCCGTGGAAATTCACGGTTGAGTTGTAGAGATAGACATCACCAGCATTGAAGCAGAAGTCCTTTGTCAGCTCCAGCGTGGAATTGTAGCACTTGAGCGCGGCCTGAATCGGCGTCGAACTGCGCCCGCCGCCGCCGAAGGCGTTCTTGCCTTGAATGTTGAGCGTGGCGTTGGAGACTACGACGGAGCGCGACACGCGCGGGTTGCCGAGCGACCCGGTGACGACGTCGCTGCTGTCATTATCGGTCGGAAGAACGATTTCGCCGCCCGCGAGCAGAACGTCGCCCGTGAAAGTATGGTTGATGCCGGAGATTGTGAGGTTGCCCTCCCGGTACTTGCTGAAGGAGCCGGTTCCGGCGATAACGCCCGCCCCGGCGAGCGTATAGGCCGTCGCATTGTCGAAGAGGATGGAACGCGGCGTAACCGTCGTGCCGCTGGGTATGGTCACGGTGTAGGCGGAGGCGTTGTCGTTGAAGAATGTGTCCTTGTCGTTCTGCCAGGACTGCGCCGCCACACCGTCAATCGTCCAGTTGGCGTCGGCGGAGTTCCAGTTGCCGCTGGCGGTCCCCTTCCAGACCGCACCCGTGTCTGAATCGTCGTAAACGGAAAGATCGACCTCCGAAGGCGCCGCGGAGAGCTGCACTTCGCCGGCGAGCAGAGTACATGCGACCGGGTTGCCGCCCGCTTCGAAGTCGGTGGCGACGGCAGAATAAATGATGTTTCCAGTGACGGTATCGTAAACGCCAGCGCGTCCGCCCAGCGTACAGGGAAGGTAGTTGCAAGCGAGCATCGCGTTGGTCGTGATGCTGAAACCGTAAAGGTAGGCACCTTCCGCAATATGCCCGACGGTCGCTCCAGTGCTTTTTACGTAATGTTGGGCGAATACGAGAAGTGTCGCGGTAGAGGTCTTGGTGCAGGTTGTATTCCAGGTTTTGTCGATGATCTGCGCACCTGTCGTGAGGTTTGTGATGACTATGCGATGCTTATCAGCCGCGCTCAGCGAAATGCGAACGCGACTCGTAGTGAATGATTTGTCAGTTGACTTGAAGTCGCCTACGCCGTCCTTGCAGGCAGAGGCGAAGTAGCCTTTGCCATTGATGTAAACGTCGAAGGAAAATTTCGCGTGGTCGCCGCTGGAGCTGTCCGAGGATACGCAGAAAAAGCGTTGTTGGACGGTGCTGGAATCGAATTTCGTGTCCATCACGGCGACGGAGGTCGCGTCCGGATAGACGCCGGTGTCGATGTACTGCGTACCGGTCTGGCGCAACGACTCAATCAGCGTGTCGTAGGGCGCCGCCGAGGTGGTAAGGAACACACGGCAAAACGTGTAGCCCGCGCCGAGCAGGAGCGGAGAGACGGGAATCGTCGCGGAGGTCGCGTCAGCCGCCACGTTGCAGCCGCGCTGGAGCGCGGCCCAGTTCGAAATATCGGCTCCCTTGTCCTCCGTGTCGTATGCAATGTAGAGCGCGTGTTCGTCGCCGGGCTCGCCGGCCTCGAATGTCACGGCGAGGGACGATACACCGTCACGTGGCGTGAGATGCCGAACGCCCGTGATCGAGCGCGCCTCGGCCGACATGGCCGCGCCCATCACGCCCACCGCAACGGCCAGCACGGCTGTGGTAAACGCGCGCCTCACACTGTAGTTTCTATCGATTCTGCTCATTGTATTTCTCCTGGTTGGACTCTGCGGGGACACTCCCCCAAAAAGGAACACAAATATTATACCCGAAGCCGCCCTTTGAACGTCTCGGAATTTATTGTAATTTTTCATTCCGACTTGCGTTTTTTCATGAGGCCTGTTATAATGCGCGCCCATGAAGAAAATGCGTAACGTGCTGTTGCTCCTCACGCCGTCCAACCCTAGGCGGCTCGAGGGCATTGCGCTTTTTGCCAGAAGCAGGTCGTGGCACCTCACGATCGCCGACCACCTGACGCACTCGCTGGACGGCTGGAGCGGCGACGGCGCGCTCGTCACTCTGCGCGACGACGAGGGGATGCTCTCATACGTTCGCAGGCTCCGTCGTCAGGGAATCCGCATCGTTGACCTCAGCCTGTCTCGCCCCGACGTCAACTTACCCCGCGTCGCGGGCGACAACGCGGCGATCGGGCGCATGGCCGCCGAGCACCTCAGGTCGAAGCGGTACAAAAACGCGGCCTGGTTCTCGACGGGATGGGGACACCAGCACGAACTGCGCCATGCCGCGTTCTTCGAGGCGATGGAAGGCCATTGCGAAAAGTGGGCGTGGGCGCTCGCCTCGCGCAAGTCCGGCGCCGACAACTGGAACGCGCTCTCTCGCTGGCTAAAGGCGAAACTATGCAAGGCGCCGCGCCCCTTGGCCGTGTTCTGCTTCGACGACGCCGACGCCTCGCGCGTCGAGTCCGTCGCCATCGACGCGGGGCTGTCGGTGCCGGGCGACGTGGCCGTGCTGGGCGTCGGCGACGACATGGTGATTTGCGAGAACCAGGCCGTGCCGATTTCCTCCGTGAGGCACGACATCCACCGCATCGGCCACACGGGCGCAGCCCTTCTGGACCGGTTGATGAACGGGGGCGAGCCGCCGCCCGCGCCGATTCTCGTCAAGCCGAGCGGCGTTGCCGAGCGGGCGTCAACCGACACGCTGGCCATCTCGTCGGACACCGTCCGCAGGGTGCGTAACATCTTCACGGACGACATGGCAAACCCTCCGTCAACCGCGCAGCTTGCGGAACGGCTGGGCGTCTCCCGCGCCACTTTGGACCGTTCCTTCGCGGACGACATCGGCCTGTCTCCTTCCAAGATGCTGATGCGCCTGAGGCTGGACGAGGCGAAGCGCCTGATGGCGACCACCGACCTCACACTCGCCGAGATCGCCGCGCGGCTCGGCTACTGCAACGCGGCGTACTTCACCAACATCTTCAGGGACTCGGAGGGCGTCGCCCCCAAGGAATGGCGCAAGCGCCAACATCCCAAGTAATCCCTGCGGGGCCTGTCCCCGTAGAAGACGGTTGCCGTTCGGTGGTTTGTGGCCGTTTCATTCGGTTGTTTGTGGCCGTTTCGTTCGGTGGTTTGTGGCCATTTCATTCGGTGGTTTGCGGAAACCGGTCTGAAATGAGTCCCTGCGGGGACTGTTCCCACAATCCCTGCAGGGTCGGGTGCATCTCCATTTTTCACCCATGCGCATTGGGATTTGGAAACAACCATGACAACCTTCAAGAACAACATTATCCTGCGGGCGCACCTTGAACATTCAGAATCGTGGTAGTTTGAGGTTCGGCAAATGGGCGCGGGCGAGTTAGCCCGCGCGCCAAAGGCAAGTTGTTTCAAAGAGTTGTTTCCAATTATCAGAAGGCTCGGCGGTGAATTACGCCCTGCGCTCGTGGACATATCCTCGCTAATCGGCGACGGACTCGCATAGTCCCTTCCGCAACTTGTCGGGGAAAGCTGCATTGGCAGGTTTTTCGTGCTGGAGGCAATTTCGCCGCCACGACAACACGTTGAAATGATATACTAGCGCCGTGACCGAACGTACCGCAAAGTACCTTGCCGTTGCGGACACGCTCAAGCGCGAGATCCTAAACGGCAAATACGAATCGCACGAACGCTTCCCGAGCGAGGAGGCGCTCGCGCGCAGGTTCGGCGCAAGCCGCCCGACCGTGGAACGCGCACTCCGGGAACTGAAGCGCGAGGGTCTGCTGGAGTCGCGCAGCGGTTCCGGATCGTACCTCACCTTCGCCGCGCGCAACGCGACGGGCGCGCTCGGCGTGATCGCGCCCGACTACCACAAGATCGACTTCTTCACGGACCTCTGCGACGGCATCGCGTCCGCCGCACGCGCCGCCGGATACGACACGCTCCTCGGCGACGTCTCCGCCCCGGAGGCGCACGACCGCGGACGCTGGGCGCTCGACATCGCGAACGCCTACGCCTCGCGGCGTACGGCAGGCGTGCTACTGGAGCCAGTGGACCTCATCCCCGGCTCGCATGAGGCGACAAAAAAGGTTCTGGATGTGCTTGCGGCGAGAAATATCCCCGTCGTCCTCATCGACCGCGACTACCTGCCGCCGCCGGCGAGAAGTCCGTACGACCTCGTGGGCATCGACAACATGCAGGCGGGCTACCGGCTCGCGAAGCACCTGATCGACGCGGGCGCGCGCAACATCCGCTTTCTCACCCAGCCCGACTACGCGAGCACCATCCGCGCGCGAATCCAGGGCGTGGCGCAGGCCGGGATCGACGCGGGGCTCGTCTGGACGAACGACTTCATCGTGGAGACCTCACCCGGCGACATCGCCGCGTTCAGGCGGCTGATGCGCGGCAAGAGCCGCCCGGACGCATTCGTCTGCCGCAACGACCCGCTCGCGGCGCAGCTTCTCCAGACGCTGGGGACGCTCGGCTTCAAGGTGCCGGACAAGGTACGCGTGGCCGGATTCGACGACGCGAAGATCGCGAAACTGCTCAACCCGCCGCTCACCACCATCCGCCAGCCGGTGAAACTTCTTGCGGAAACCGCCGTCGAGTCGCTCCTCCAGCGCATCCGCAATCCCGACCTCGCCCCACGCGCCATCCTCCTCGACGCGCAGTTGGTCGTCCGCTCATCGAGTAAGGTCACGCGTCCCGCGTGATCGGCTTGTAAGGCTTCTTGCAAAGACGGTGGAACGAAATCTGCATTTGCAGATTTCGTTCCAGATGTATCTTGTCAATCGAATCTCAATATGATACACTTGCCGCAACCAAAAACAAGGAGTTTACATCGTGTTTTTCGGACGCAAAAAGGAACTCGACTCGCTCATGGAGCTTTGGGACAAGCCCAACGCCTCCCTTGTCGTGTGCAGAGGCCGCCGCAGGATCGGCAAGTCAACGCTGATCGAAGAATTTGCCCGCGCGAGCGGCGCTGCGCTCATCAAACTTGAAGGCCTCGCACCACGCGAGGGGATGACCAACGAATTGCAGCTCGAGGCTTTCGGACGGCAGCTTGGCGAGCAGACAAAGGGTGGTGCGATCGTTCCCGAAAATTGGTTTGAGGCTTTCCAGGCCCTCAATTCACGCCTTCGCCGCAGAAGCCGCACCGTCGTACTCCTTGACGAAATATCGTGGATGGGCAAATACGATCCGACTTTCCCGGGAGAGCTGAAGTACGCATGGGACAATCGATTCAAAAAGCATCCAAACCACATCTTCGTCCTGTGCGGGAGCGTGTCGAGCTGGATTGCGGAGAACATCGTAAATTCGACGGCGTACTTCGGGCGCATCTCGCGCGATCTCGTGGTGGGGGAACTGCCGTTGCACGATGCCGTGAAATTCTGGGGCACGAAGGTTGAAAGGCTGTCCGTGCGCGAGATCACCGACGTCCTTTCCGTCACCGGCGGAGTCCCCAAGTACCTTGAAGACGTCAATCCCTCGCTCTCCGCCGAGGAGAACATACGAAGACTGTGCTTCAGGACGGACGGACAACTCTTCTCCGATTTCCACGAAATATTTAATTCGGTATTCGGGGAATCCACCATCATGAAGAAATCGGTGCTACAGGCCCTCGCCGCAGGGCCCCTGTCGTGCGATGAGCTTGCCAACGCAATCGGCATCGCCCGCGGCGGGACGCTGGACCGTAACCTCAAAGACCTCGAGATCGCCGGTTTCGTGGCGAAGGACGGAGGGCTCAACCCCGAGACCGGAAAACCCTCCCGTGCCGACCGCTACCGCCTCAAGGACAATTACACGCGCTTCTACCTGAAGTACATCGAGCCGCACGAACGCCAGATCGTCGGCGGCGGATTCGAGGGAATCTCCCTTGATGGGCTTCCCGAATGGAATGCCGTAATGGGACTTCAGTTCGAAAACCTCGTGCTGAACAATGTAAGCGGGCTTCTGCCGCATCTCCACCTTGAACATGTCCCGATACTTTCGGCCTCACCCTTCCGCAAGACAAGTTCCAGAAACGGCGGATGCCAGATCGACCTCCTCCTCCAGACGCGCAAGTCGGTGTATGTCGTCGAAATAAAGCGAAAAGCCGAAATAGGGGAAGAGGTCGAGAGGGAGGTTATGGAAAAAGTCGCCAGGCTTTCCATCCCTCGCGGAATCTCCGTACGGACGGCACTTGTTTACGAAGGCCGACTTCTGCCGATTGTCAAGGCAAATGCGTATTTCGACGCGCTCGTGGACATTTCCTCGCTAATCGGCGACGGACTCGCATAATAAGTCGTTGCTCAACAATAACTTGCACACTTGTAGGAACAATTGCGATTGTTCACAAATCGCAATTGTTCACAAATGCCACCATTGCCACCAATACAAATATCCGCTCTTACCGGACTATAATCATCGCCCGTCCCCGCAAAATCGCAGATGGTCAATACAGCTTTTTCCCGTAAACAAGGATCTTCTTGAGCGACAGCGACTTCTTGCCGCCCCCCGGCTCAAAGCCGACCTTGACGAACTTCGCGGACGGTGAATCCTTGCGCAGGTCCACTCTCCGTTCCCCGTTCCCCATTCCCCGTTCCCCAACCTTACGCCATTCCTCTCCGTCATCGGAGAGCCAGAACGAAAGTCCTATCGCCTCTCCCACGACCGTCACGCCCGCGATTTCAACATCGCCGGCAAGCTCGACGATCGCCCACGGCGACTCTTCTGACTTCGTCGTGAAAAGCCCTTTGCGCTTCGGATCGTATGGCGTCGCGTCCGACACCCTCGCGTAGTCCTCGGGCGTATCGCCCTTGCCCCTTGAGGAAATCTTTACAAGCGCATCGCCTGAGACGAGCGGCGCACCGTAGTCCGTCTCAGGAACTTTCTCGGTTCCCGTCGGCGGCTCGCTCTCGTTCCTGAAGTTCGCCAATATGCGAAACGCCTCCCTGTCAGACTGGAAATCCCCCATCGCGAAAAGCTGCCGCCAGTTGAATCCCCGTTCCCCGTTCCCCGCTCCCCGTTCCCCATTCCGGTTCCCGAAGGATGCCACATACGTGAAAAGCCGCTCAAGACGAACCTTGTCTTTCCCGAAGTGTTCCAGCGCATAGCCGAAAATCTGCGGCAAATAGCCGGAGCGTCCCTTGTTGGCCTCCAGCGCGACCGCGAGGATCTTGTCCTCCAGCACGGGATGGCCCTTGAAGCGCCCCAGGGCGCGGGCAAGCGCGTCGAATCTGAAGTTCATCTCTTCGTTGATGTACTTTTTCGGTCGGGGCAGGGCGAGGAAGACCTTCGCCGTCTCCTTCGCAAGCGACGTCTTGTCCATCCCCTTCTTCTGCATCACGTCAAGCGCCTCATGCGCAAAGTTCCATGTAACGAGCCATCCTTCCGGCTGGAGCCTGACGAGTTCGCCGAGATAGTTCCGCCATTCGTCGATGGAGGCATTGGCCGTCTTGAGCGAATTGGCGTAGGCGCGCCATGCCGAGTAGTTGTAGGGGCAGCGCATGGCGGCCTCCTTGATGCGTCCCGCGAAAAGCAACAACTCCGACTCGTCGTGCGCCGTGCGGTCCGCGAACGCGCGCTCGGTCGACTGCAGATACTGGAAGCCGTTCCCCCACAGTGTGAAGCACCTGTTGGAGTAGCGGTACACCCGATAGCGGAGGCCCCAGTTGCCGTCTTCCCCGCGCATGGCCCAGCAGAGATGCGGCGGACGCCCCGGCTGGTTGCAGGTCACGGCCATGATTCCCTGGGAGTTGGCGGCGCGCGCCGACCAGTGCGACACCTCCACGCAGACGCCGCCGACACGCGAACGCAGGTAGAGTCGCGGCAGGCCAGACGCCTCCCATGGCCTCATGTATCCCTCCCAGGCCTTCATGTGCGGGCGAAACTTTCGAAACTTGCTTGCCCCGAAGCAGTTCCGCTTGCGGTATGGCACGTTCCTGCTCACGGAGCCGGCACGGCGCGTAGGGAAGCGGTGCTGGGCGTTGAGGTAGAGCGTCTCCGCCGAGTCCGCCGGACGCCGCACGATGAAACGCCATTCGCGGCAGTCGCGCTTCGCAGTCGTCGGTACGAATCGGTTTGCCATGCCGATTCTGCGAAACGCCGCCCAATGGCGCACGGTCGCCGTCATGTCGTCGCCCCTCTGCGCGTTGATCGCCACGGCCACCGTCGCCTTGCGGCCCATTGCGGTCTTGGACCATCCCTCCTTCTCGTCGTTGAGGAAAAGCGTCATCAGCGTCTCAAGCGCGAGCGGCGCGTTGAACACCGGGCCAGACAAAAGGAAGTCCTCAAGCGTCGCGTCGTCGTCCCAGAGGCGGGAGAGCAGCTTGCGCCCGCCCTTCATCGCAAGCATTTCGAGAACCTTCTTCTCGCCGCAGATTTCGACAAGGCACTTGCGCAAGATCGCGCGCCGGACGGGCGAACCTGGCTTCAGGTCGGCAAGCGCAAATGTGGATGGATACACAACAGACGGCAGGCGACCGGCGGCAGCCCGTTCCCCATTCTCCAGCCGCTTTGGCACCAGGTTTATCACGCCGTCGCCCCACGCGCCGAGTCCGCGCAGGGGATCCTTCGGCGGCGCAGGGACGTCCACGCCGAGTTCTTTCAGAAAAGCGTACGCCGGCCAGCCCCAGAACGAAGTCGGGTCGGCGTCGTAGACGGCCTTCAGGCACTCGACGCACCGCTCCTTGTTCGCGGCAAGGTTGTGCCGCAGGAGCGCGAACTCGGCCATGTCGACCGACTGCCGCTCCTCAAGGTTCCGCTTCTCAGCCGGACGCGCGCGCAGTTTCGCTATGAAATCCCGGCCGACATCCCATTTGCCTTCGGCGCCGAGAGCATTCGCATAGCCTACGTCGCCATAGCCGTCGGCAGCGCGGACCGGCTGGCTGACGCTCAAGTCCGGCGTGGCAAACACCGCCCCCGCCATCAGCATAAACATTGCGCTTACGAATTGTTTCATCTTATTTTTCCTGTTCCGTTCTTTTCACCACATTCCGCAGAGTTTAGCCACAATGGGGAATATGCGTTGAGCGCGAAGTTATGGGCTCTCACCTGAAGATGATGACTGTGCCTTTTGGCTTTTCATACACGACGCCAGTCGCGTCTTTGCGGAGTACGCCCTTATGCTCGCCCAGCAACTTGAAACGGACATTGGACGGCGCCGTCGTCCACGAAAGGAGCCTGTCGCCATACTGCAGTTCACGCTCGCCGACATCGACAAGAACTTCCTTCCCAGAAGGAAGCGTCAGCCAGCTTCCCGGAACGGCAAACGTCTCAGTCTTGTCGCTGATGTCAAACACGACGCCGCACGTCACGGAGGCGAGGGACGTTGAAACCTCGCCGTCCGCAAGGACAAGCGTACCTGGGAACGTGGCGATGTTGTTGATCGGCGCCGTCGCGCCCGAAACGCGGATCGTGCCGGTAAAGCCGGACAGCGCGCCCGCGACAGATGGCGATCCACCTGCGAGTTCCAGCGTACCCGTGCCGGTCATGCTGCTCTCGGCCTTGAAAATGAACGTGCCGCCGGTCGTCTTGATCGTGCCGTTATTCTCCACGAGACAGGGGGCATTCGCGTTGTCGCGATGACCCAAGACGAATTTCGCTGCCGTGTGATTGACCGTCCCGTCATTCTTGAAGATGCGGCCGATCGCGCTGAACTCTCCAGAGATGTTGAGCGTCGCATCCGTCTCGTTCGTGATTGCGCCCCCATACCACGGAGCGTCAGATGTACAGGAGAGCGTACTTCCTGATTTTACTGTCAGCGGTCCATTAAGCCTGTACCAATAATTGTCGGAACGAATCACCCCACCACCATCGTCGGCGACCACAGGGAATGAGAATGCCTGTGTTACATTCTTACTCGAATAGTTTGCGAAGATGCCGTTGTTTACGATGTAGAGGCTCCCGGACACGTTCATCACACATCCCGAGCAAGGCTGGAACACCCCGCCTTCCGTCACAACGACGTCCTTGCACGTAAGATAGGCGGTTCCGCCGCAAAAAGCAATCATCCCCGTGTTCTTGATCGTGATAGTATGCTCCGCGCCGTCGATTCCGTAATTGTTGCCACGGAAATCGATGCGCGAAATGCCGCCGATCGTCGCATCGCCAGTCATCACGACCTTTTCGAGATGATAACCATACGCATTCCCTGTGGCGTTGTTCACGATGGCGCCAGAACCATCAGGGCCGTCGCCCTCGATGTAGAACGTTTTCTTGCGCACGGGCGAACTCTTACCGCTGGCACTGTAGTTGATATCGAACTGGCCCGTGCCGTTCACGGTAATCGTGCCACTCGCACCAAACACATCGGCCGTCGTCACGCCGAGCTTGAAGGTGCCGCCAGAGACGGTAATCGGGATGTCGGCGGCAAGCGTCCCGGCATTCCACGTGAACTTGCCCGCACCGTCGACGGCGAGCGCGATGTTGCCGGCAAGGACGAGGCTCGCCGTCTTGAGGAAGTTCGTCCCCGCGCCAAGCGTGAAGCGGATTTCACTGCGTGCGGACGTTGAGGTGTTGGTGAGCGCGAGAGCCGGGCTGTTGCCGTTCGCGCCGTGGATGACTATACGGTGGCCGTTCAGGTCGATCGGCCCTATCTGCGATGCGGCTACAAACGTCTCCCAGCCGCCAATGGGCACGTCCGCGCCGAGCGTGACAATCGTCTCGTAATTGGGAAGACCGTTTTCGATGACCTCGTTCGCACTGTTCAAACACGTCCAGTTGCGAGCGTCGCCGTATTCGCCGTTTTCGGCCGCACCCGTCCACGTGGCGTAAATGGCATCCGTCGTGTTCACACCGTAGTAGAGTCCAACGGGCGTACTGACAAGCGGAACGCCGTTTTGCGCCGTCTCTGCGTCAAGCGAAAACACAAGCGACGGAACCGAAGTCCATGAAAGCAGCTTGTCGCCCACCGCGATGTCGCGACCGCGCAAGTCGATTGTTATGGCCTTGCCTTCGGGGAGCGTCGTGTAGCCGAGCGCCTCAATGTTGATCGAAGCCGTCTGCTCGGTGAGGTCGAACACAACGTCCGTAGCAACTTCCGCGAGGCTTGACGTGACCTTGCCGCCGGCGAGCTTGAGCGTGCCGGGGAAGTTGGTGACGGACGCGAGCGACGCCGTGCCGCCGGAAACGCGGACGACGCCGGTGAAGTCCGAAAGGTCGCCTTCCATCGTCGCCGTGCTGCCCGCGAGATCGAAAAGACCTGCGCCATGCGCACTGTTCTCGTACCTGAAATAGAAGTTGCCTCCGGTCGAGCGGACTACGCCGTTGTTCTCCACGCTGCAAGGATGCGTATAGTCGTCGCGACTGCCGAAATATAATTTCCCGGCTGTATGGATGACATCCCCGTCGTTCCTGAAGATGCCTCCCGTCGCGAACAAGTCGCCGCCGATTTTGAAGGTCGATCCGGTCTCGTTGGTGATCGCGCCGTCGTACCACGGGCCTCCGTTTTCGCAGTCAAGCGTGTTGCCCGCCGTAACCGTGACGGGGCCAATTATCCTATACCAGCTCTGGGCCCTGCGAATCGTGCCGCCGCCTTCGCCCGCCGTCACGGAGAGGTCGAGCGACTGGGTTCCGTTCGCCCAGCTTGAGAGCGTACCGCCGTTGACAAGCAGGACGCCCTGCGGAACATCAAGAATGCCGCCGTTGTTGCACGGCTCCAGCTCGCCGTCTGCATTGACAATGACTCGTGCGCAGTCGAGATGGGACTCGCCTTCGCAGAATGCGAGTTTCTTGTTCTTCACGGTCAGCGTCATGTTCGTGCCATAGAGGCCGACTCCAGTTCCCCGGAAGTCGATGCGCGAGGTACCGCCGATTGTCGCATCGCCTGTCATTATTGCGGTGGAGAAATGGCAGGAGGATTTGTTTAGCGAGGCATTGTTCACGATGGCGCCAGATCCGTCCGGCCCATCGCCTTCGATGTAGAAAGTCCTGGCGTAGGAGGGTGCCTGCAAGGCGTTCCAGCCGAAGTGGACGTCATACTGGCCCTTGCCGCGGATGGTGAACGTGCCGCCTTCGCCAAAGATGTTCATCGGCCAGGTGTCGAGGCGGAAGAGTCCGTTCGTGACGAGGATCGGCGCGTCCTCTCCGACCGTGCCGCCGCGCCACGCGAGCGTGCCCGAACCTTCCTTGACGAGCGTCGCGCCGCCGGCCACGCACCAGCCGGGGTTGGGGATCGTCTCGTCCTCCGGCGCTGTCACGCACAGGACGCCGGGCGTCTGAGTCTCGTCGGTGAATTCAGGCGCGTCACCGTTGCCGTCGGGGCGGACGTATCCGATTTTGAGCGTGTGGCCGTCAAGGTGGACTTTCACACCAGCGGCGATTGCGACAGACTGGGCAGACCAATCTTCATCCGTAGTCAGGTGATAGTCCGAAGAAATCGTACGGTCCGCAGCCGGGAGAAGTTCAAGGGAGCAGGAGCCGATGATGGCCGTGCGATCGACATCCGCAGTACCACTCTCCGCAACGCCGTAGAGACGAAATGTATAGGAGCGTCCCGCTTCAAGCGTCACGTAACGCATGGCGTTCCGGAAACGGCTGTCGCCTGCGAGCAGCGCAGCTTCTTCAAGTTCATTCGTGACGTTGCCGCAGACCACGGAAAAACCAAGGCGCATAGCGTTGGGATTGTAGGTCCAACGCGTCGCATACTGACAGGTGAACGCATAAAGCCCCGTTGCCTCCGGCGTAACGGTCTGTTCAATATACGAAGCACCGTCGGCAAAGCCCTTTTTCATCTGGATGAATACGAAATAGTTGTCCGTATCAGGCAAGAATGGATCCCACGTCGGATTGCCAAACTTCGCGACACCGGCTCTGCCGGATCCCGTCCAACCAGTCACTGAAACCTTGCCGTCACTGAACCAGCCCCAATTGCCGCTGTTGCTGTTAGCGGCAATCGTGGCATGCTCAAAGTCAGGATTCGCTAGAAGGTTTGGATAGCCGAACGGCCCCGTTCCATCGGCAAGTGCACACATCGGCGTACCTGTAACGCCAACCACCATCAAAACCGAGAGAAGACGGTCGAGCGCCTTGCCAAACCACCTGTTCCATTTGCTGTCTTTGACCATGTTCATTTCTCCTTGGCCGTCGGGACCTTTCCCGCACAAGCAAAGCCATTTTAGCAAATTTCCATGGACATTTTCGCTTCACCATGAAAAAAAACTGCAAAAACCTGCATTTGCAGCTTTGGGCCTTTTTGCGGAGGATATCCGCCCCCCTCGCACCATCAATCACATTTTTTGATGGAATAATGTGCGCGCCAATCACATTTTTCGATGGAATAATGCGATTCGGAAATCGCATACTGCGGATGAATCCCCTTCGTGGCAAACAAGGTCCCCTAGTTCTTCAATGCGGAAATCGGACACACGACGATGCCGTCTTCAGGCCTCGTATAGGCGAAGTCGCCCACGGCCGTGAGAACCATCTTGAACGAGGGCTTTTTCATTTTCTCCGTATCCACCGAATTCGCCAGCGAATTCAAGGTCGCAGCACCCTCGTTGATCAAAGGGTCGCCGCCAAGCTTTACCTCCACAAGGCCAAAACGTCCATCACGCAAATGCACGATTGCGTCACATTCAAGTCCGTTGGCATCGCGATAATGCGAAACATGCCCGCCCATCGCGTCGGCATAGCACCGCAGGTCACGTACTGCCAGCGTTTCAAAGAAGTTCCCGAAGCTGCGTATGTCTCGGAGCAGGTCGCCGGGGCCTATCCCCAAGGCCGCTACGGCAACGGACGGATCCGTGAAATATCTTGTATCACTCGTCCGGACGACGGCTTTTGAACGCAGGCACGGACACCATGCCGGTGCGTCTTCAATGACGAACAGTTTCTTCAGGGCATCTATGTACGACTTTACGGTGTCCTCGTCCAGCCCGGACACGTCATGCTCTATCATGTCATGTTTGATTGCCAGCAACTTTGCCTGCGTAGCCTGTAGTCTTGAAAAGGAGCGCATCAGGCGCATGACGCGCCCTGGATCACGAGGCACGTTGTCCACCTTCGACATGTCGGTTTCGACGGTTGCCTCGTAATACTCCTGCGCACGCTCAAGCGCCATGTCACCCTGCTGCCCGACGGCAACCGGCCAACCACCCCTGCATACAAGATACGCAATCTCTGAAAGGCTGCGAGCCGGACATTTCGCAATGTCAATAGCCTCCCCATTCATCAGGGCTTCAAGACTTACCGATCCAGAAGACTCCTGCGACTCCCAAAGAGACATCGGACGCATCTTCAAACGGACGATACGTCCTGTTCCCGTATGTGAGATTTCTCCCGTGTCAGGAGGCACAACAGACCCCGTCAGGAGAAAATGTCCAAAGCCTTCACTATGGTCAACACGAAATCGTATGGCATCCCAGAACTTTGGCACAACCTGCCATTCGTCAATCAACCGCGGAGTCTCACCGTCCAGCAGCTCATTGATGTTCACGTTCGCAATCAGCAGATTCCTCTGCTGGGAAACTGGATCGCCCATATACAATACGCTTTTCGCCAACTGCTCACAAGTAGTTGTCTTTCCACACCATTTAGGGCCTTCTAGCAGAACAGCCCCAACCCCCTGAAGTTTTCTCTTCAGAAGCATATCACAAATTCTGTTCTTATAATTTGCCATAGCAGGCGCATTATATTATATTTTTTGACCCGTGTCAACCGTTCGGTGGTTTATGGACATTTCATTCGGTGGTTTGCGGCCGTTTCATTCGGTGGTTTGTGGAGACCGGCCTGAAATGAGTCCCTTCGGGGACTGTCCCCACAATCCCTCTAATTATAGCAGGTTTTAAGCCCTTTTTCGCGCCGCTGCAAAAAAAGTTGAAAAAACCTGCTTTAGCAGGTTTGGACATTTTTCATTTTCTCCAATGAGTGAAAACGGCGCCCCGCCCTTGCCTTTCCAAGGGCGGACGCTCCTCATTTCCTCTTCAATCGCCGACTGGATGACCAGCGCCAGACCGGCGCGCATCCAGATGCAGCGTTTCATGCGTTCATCTCACTTCGTCGTCTTTCCGGCGATTATCATGGAGACGGCCGTGACGATGTTCTTGATCTCTTCCTTCGTGACGCGGAGCGCGAAACGCTCGCCGTCCCTGTCAATCCAGTTCGCGCCAGCGATCGCGCTGTTCGCGCCGGTGGGCGGGAAGACGGACAGAAGAGCCTGCATCTCGTCCTTGTCCTTCTGTTTCGGCGCGACCTTCACGACGATGGGCAGGATGTTGTCGCGCACCAGCGAGTACAGCGAGAGGTAGAACACGGCGGACGGACGGTCGGCGGCGGCCTCCGGCAGCGCGGCCGCGAAGTTCTTTTCACCCGACGGCGCCGCGGCAGGCGGCGTAAAGCCCTTGGCCCAGGCGTAGGTGCGCAGAGTCGTCGGCGAGGTCTGTTCGGTGCCAAACACGCTTTCCGGCCCACCCACGACGGCGACAATGCCCTTCTTGACCACCTCGGCCTCCTCGCGGTCTTTCGGCGTCGAGGCCACCGCTTCCGTAATGGTGTCAACGAGGCGGAACCAGTTCACGGTCAGGCTCGCGTCTTTCGCACGGACAATTCCCGGCCATGTCGGCTCGATGGACGACACCACCGCGGCGCAGAAGCGGCTGGACACCGCATAGTCCTGAGATGCCTGGGCGCTGACCGTGTGCCCGACCAGATATGGTTCCTGCTGCGGTCCGAACGCGAGCGCACCCATGAACCAGTCGGTTGGCGCGGGCGCAGGCGCCGTCTTCAGCAGGTCGCGTCCCGCCGTGCAGAGCCCCTTCACGGGCGCCTCGCATTTGGCATCGCCCTGCACGCATGCGGGAATCGTGTCGAGAACCGAGGCCAAGCCGTCCATCATGCTGCGGAATTGTCCTTCATTCTGAAAAAACTCGCAGGTGCTGCTCGCGAAAATCAGAGGTGAACCCGCGGGGGCAAAGTCCAGCGCCCCGGCGGGCAGACGGAATCCGGCGGCCGGCGAGACCGAGATGCCCGCTTTCGCTTTCGCCCCGCCCTTGACGACAAAGCCCGCCTTGTCGAAATCCACGTCGACGGTCAGGCTCGCGAACGAGCGAAGCTCCGCGTTCTGCTGCCGTCCGATCGCCAGTTGGAATTTCCTAAGCGTATTGACGAACGCGATGAGCGCGACGTCCTCCTTCTTGGCCTGCGGTGGCGTCGGCAATTCCTTGGTTCCGATCTCCAACAGCTTCTGGTGCAGGTCGGCCAAAGCGCCCGTCCCGGCCTCCGTCACGTTCAAGCGGAACAGCGGCCGCGCGGCCGCGGACTTGGAGAACGGCGCCTCGGCAAGTGCCCGCTTCGCCAGGCTCTCGTTCGAGGCAAAGGCGCATGTGCGGCCGTCAGACGAGAACAGGAGCACGTTGCCTTTCCCCAAATCAATCATGCCGTCATCCTTCTTCTTCGCCTCGGGATGGGCGGCAAGAAACTTCTCGGGACCTTCTGCGCAGGGATACAGAAGGACGGGATACAAGCTATCATCCACGTCTTCACCGTCTTTCAGCATCTTGCGGAGCACAGCCGTGTCCGCATAGCACAGGAACAAAATCGGATCATTTGGACGGAATTTTCCGCATGCCTCTGTCAACGCGTTCTGCGCAGGCGGCACGGCCATCAGCGCCAGATCAGGGTAGTTAATCGTCGTTCCGAGATCAAGAACCTTCTGCTGGAAATCAGAGAAGGACGAGAGTTCGACCGATCCGAGGAGTTCCGCCTGCGGACGGCTTCCCCCGGCAGCAATGACCGTCCATGCGGCCATGCACACACTTGCACACACTATTCTCTTCAGCATTGTTTTACCTTTCTGGTTTGTTGGTTCTTGCGGGGACACTCCCTACAAAAGTGCTGCAAATTATAACAGGATTTAAGCCCTTTTTCTCGCCGCCGCAAAAAAAGTTGAAAAAACCTGCCTTAGCAGGTTTGGGCGTTTTTAATCTTCATCAATGAGTTGAAACGGCGGCTCGCGGGGACGCTCGCCCTACCGTTGCGGGTCCCCGCGAAATCCGCAGTGCGTCAGTCTCTGAAGAGATCGTCGAGTGTCACCTCGGACTGTATGTCGTTCCAATACGAGTTGCGGCGAACGCCATTCACGGTTATCATGGTAAGGTGGACGGCATTGGCGGTGCCCGTCTCCTCTATGAACGTCTCGCGGCGGGTCTGAAGCTGTAGATCTTCTTTCTCGTCAATGGCGAACTCTCCCTTACGGTACTTTACCTCGCAAAGATTCGTCACGCGGTCGTCCCGATCTATCACCAAGTCTATTTGCGCCCCAGAGTCGCCGTCGTCCGTAGCGCGGTATCGCCAGCCGAAAACCCTAGTGATCACGCCCGAGATACCCAACTTCGCCTTGATCTGGTCTATGTGTTGCAGTGCAACACGCTCAAACGCGTGTCCGCACCAAATGCGCACAGCCTGCGTCTGCTCGGCCGCAGACCAGAAGTTCGGCATGGGGTTGACTACGCCATCCATGAACTTGAAATGAAAGAGCGTGAAGTTGTCGATGAGCTGGTATATCCTGTCGTTCTTGGCTTTATTGGGCAACGAATAGGCCCTGATGAAATCGCACTGCTCAAGTATCCTCAACACCTCTGTCAACTTGCCGTTGCCGACAAGCCCCGTCTCGGCAATTATCTCGTCCCTGTTCATGCCGCACTTCTTCGTGCCGAGCGCCCGAACCACCGCCATATAAGGCTCCGGCTTCCTGAAAAGCGCTCTGTAAAGATGGTTGTACTCGTCCGCAAGCGCTCCACCGCGCGCAAAAAGAAGCCTGTCGATGTTCTGTGCAAGACCTTGATCCTTGCGCAGCAAATCCCAATAGTACGCCACTCCGCCAAAGATCATGTAACACTCCAGCAGCTGCGTCTTTGTCATGACCAGTCCCTTCGCCTCGGCAAAGCGCCTGCACTCGCCAAGGTTGAACGGCCGAAGGTAGATGTGGCGTGTAAGTCGGTTGTGCAGTCCGCCGACATCTCCGTCGATCTGCCCGACGACCCATGACGCCGCCGACCCGCAGATGATCAGCACAATGTCCTTGCGCATGGTACACCATCCGTTCCAGAAGTGATCAAGCGCCGGTAGGAAGTCCGAACGCGGAGTGTCCATCCAGGGGCATTCGTCAAGAAATACGATCTTCCTCCCTGACGGTATCCTTTCCAGCAGTTCCGACAACTTTAGGAATGCCTCGCGCCAGCTTCGCAGCCTTCTGATTTTATGCTGCCCGTATTTGCGGAGAGACTCAGCGAATTCCGCAAGCTGATACTTCATTCCGTCGCTTTTTGACAAATTAGCCTGCCCGGCTTCGCTTTTAATGGACTTGATTCCCGTATGCTCAAAGGCAAAAGAATAATTGCACACCTCCCGTATCAGAAAAGTCTTGCCGACGCGACGGCGCCCATAAACCGCGACAAATTCCGATTTGTCGGATTCAATCGCCGTCTCCAGCTCAACCTTTTCGTTATCTCTTCCTATGAACATCTGTGCCTCCTTGTTGGGTTAAGCGGCACTATGATACACTATTTTCTGCCAAAAGTCAACACCGCAACATGTTTTGGCATGTTATAATCAACTTTTCGCGAAGAACGTCATTTTATTCAGCCAAAACTTGTCTCACAACTATGTTTTGGCTTATTTTAACACTAGGCAAAACAGCTTTTTCCGTATACAAGAATCCCTGCGGGGACTGTCCCCAATTTCAAAAGTTGGTTTGGAACCCCTGCGGGGACTGTCCCCGCGAAATCCGTGGTTTTCACAATCACGGTTTCCGCTCTTCTTGTTTTTGCCCTTTACCGCGCTCCCCTTCAAGACGTTCTTCTAGATCTTTTATCAGAGGATCAAATTCGTGGTCATTGATACACTCTTCCAAATCCTCCAGAAAACGCTTGCGGCTCTCCTCGATCTCTTCGGGAATCTTCGCCGCCTTGACCTTCTCGGCGAGCTTCTTGTAGTCCTGATTGCATTCCATGAGGGTCTTTCGAAACGCCTCAATCTTCTCCTTGTCGCCTTTTGTAAGCGGCGTTTCTTTTGAAAAGATCTGCCCAATCTCTACAGTCGCTTTGAGTTCGCGGCCCAAGATACGTCCCACCTCATCGCGCAGCGGGCCGAGCGACGCCTTGTAGAGCGCACTGAGTTTCATTCTCTTGTGCAGGTCCTCAAGCCATTTGACCGCGCCACCCTTGATGTAGCCAGACGCACAGACGACGGACTCGTCGACCGCGTCAATCACCTTCACCGCCGGGTAACCCCTGACTCTGAACTTGCGTGCTAACTCATCGCAACGCTTGCGCTGGGCGTCCGTCTGCTTCGTCTTGTCCTTGGGAAAGTCGAGAACGACGAGCTCGAACTCGTTCGTGGCGGAGGAAAGGAACTCGGGCTTTACGAAGACCTCCTTCTCAAGCCGCTTGCACCATTTGCACCAGTCGCTGCCGGTGAAGAAGAGCATCATGTGCCTGCCGTTCGCCTTTGCGCGCTCGCGCGCGGCGTCGTAGTCGGGATCGAACCCCGTGAGCGCGGAAGCCGACAGCACTGCGCATGTCGCGAACGCAAGAACGGCGGCGAGTCGAACACCTCTGGTTTTCATCGTTTTCCTCCTTTTGCCTCTTCTGCCCCATCCCACGAGCCAGACCACACGGACTGGAGTCCCCGCAGAACCTTGCGACAGTTTAAGACCAGCGGTCGGTATTGTAGCACAAGTAATGATGACTTCAACGCCCTAAATCACTCCCCCCTGTAAAACCTGCTTTAGCAGGTTTGGACCCCAACACCGCAAAACTCAACTGATGACGAGTGTAGAAATCGCTATGCCGCCCACACGGGCTGCGGGCACGTTAGGTCTGCGACTTTAATTTCTCACCGCCTCGGCCCATACATCGTCCGCGCCGATGTCAATGTCGCCCGGCCAATTCAGCCAGCCGTATGAAACGCTTACACACTTGAATAAAGCGGGATCGTTCAGCGGTTTATAGTAGCCCATGCCTAAATACGGGCGGCAATCGAATATCCCGTGTTCGCCGTTCGCGAACACGACGGCAACGCGATAATCGTCCAGCGCGGTTGCCTCTTTTAGAAGTTCGTAAGTCTTGCGCCCCATTGCACAGTTCCTGTCAGTCTGTGATTTTGAAAAACGTACCGCTTTCACTGTTGAGTGATTCCCAGTTCGCGAGAAGTTCCGCTTCATGGGCAGCAATGAACCCCTGCACAATCAACGTCTGATCACGAGGGAAATCCCCTTTGATCTTCCGGCGTGCGAGAATGTCGAACACCGCCTCCATGCCAGAATACCACGCATGGATGTGTGCGCGGTGGTGTCTCCCGTTCTTTTCGGGCTTCATCCTGATAAGGACGCCGTTAATCATCGCCAATGTTGCCATGTCATTTTCTCCAACGCCGAATATTGTAGCATATTCCCCATCGTGTCGCAAATAGGGATGTTGGAAAAAATATTTAACGCAGTTTTCATCTTCTCCAATGAGTGAAAAGCCCTTTTATTGTAGCACAAGTAATGATGACTTCAACGCCCTAAATCACTCCCCCCAGTAAAAACCTGCTTTTAGCAGGTTTGGCGCAAGAATGGATTTTTGGAGATAACTAGCCGAATCAACGACATATCTCCGCTTTGAAATGTTGAGAAAACTTATTCCTTGAACAGATCGTCAAGTGTCACTTCTGACTGGACGACGCCCCAGTATTTCGCTCGCTTGACGCCGCTTGACGTAATCATCGTAATCCTGTAGTTTCTGCGTCCGCCGTCCTCCTTTGAGAACTGGGCCGTGCGATTGCGCAATTTCTCGTCTTCGTCCTTGTCTATCTCGTATGGTTCGTTCGAGTACTTCATTTCGCACAGATTGACAGTCCTGTCCGCGCGATCAAGCACCAGGTCAATTTGCGCACCGTGAACATCCTGATCGGCACCAGTCGCCCGCCATGAGTATTCGTGCGTCAGAATGCCGGATATGCCAAGCGCTCTTTTTATCTGCGGCACGTGCTGGAGACACACCCTCTCGAACGCGAGTCCCCGCCACGCCGCCAGCCTGTGTCCATCAAGGGAATTGGTCCAGTAATGCTCGTCGCTGATGCGCCCGTCCGCAAGGAACGCGTAGTAGAAGAGCGTAAAGGCATCCATCAGCTGGAACACGGCACCGCGGTTCTTCCTGCCCGGCGGCACGTATTTGCGGACAAAGTCGCATTGTACCAGCTCCTCCAGCCAAGTCTTGAAATTGCCGCCGTTCTGAAATCCCGTCGCCGCGAGGATCTCCTCACGGGTCATCCCGCACTTTTTCTTCGCAAGGGTCTCCACGATCTTGATATGCGGCTCGGCGTTCCGAAACAGCGACGCATAGAGATAATCGAATTCATCCCGAAGTTTCCCTCTTTCGGCGAAGAACAGCGCATCAATGTTCTGGGCGAGGCTCAGGTCCGGACGCATCAGGCTCCAGTAGTATGGTATTCCGCCAAATATCATGTACGCCTCGCAGATGTCCCGCCTCGTCATGGAAAGTCCTAGCCGCCGCGCGGAGTCCCTGCGGGGACAGTCCCCAATTACTTTGTCAACAGGAAGCGGCAGACGGGCACAATCCTGACGATCAGTCCGTCGTGCGTCTCTTCGCCATCCTCGTCACGAGTCACGATGGTGAGGTCTCGACATCCAGTGGCCTTCGCCGCCCCCAGAAGCCCAGAGAACTCGCGTTTGCGCGTTTCCGCATCCGACATGTCCCATGTGACCTGAATCAGCCGCCTGACTTCATCCCCCTCCGACACTACAAAATCGCACTCGCCCGACTCGTTGAAGTAAGACAATTCCTCGTTATGCCCTTTTCGCCGAAGTAGCTCAAGATAAACGGTGTTCTCCAGCTGCTTACCGTCGTCGTCGGACTGAAGCGGAATGACCGCCGAGCGAAGTCCGTTGTCAACCACATAGTACTTACCCGGAAGCGAGATTTCGCTTTTTACTGATCGCGAATAAACGTCAAGCTTGCGAACAAGATAGATGGACTGCGCCCACGCAAGCCAGTCGTAGAGATCGTCCTTGGTCACTTTCCGCCCCGAAGCCTTGATCTCCCTGTAGATGGAATTTACCGAAAGTCTGCTGGCAATCGTCGTCATCACGCGCTTGAGGAAATAGCGCACCGTCTGCGGTTTAGAAATCTGCCAATGTTCCACCAGGTCTCGCAGAAGCATGACATCGAAATAGTCCTGCAACTTGCGGTATTTCTCGCTGAGGGCGGGCATAAGGGTCGGCTCCGGCATCCCGCCGAGACGGTTGTATTCATCGAAGGCAACCTGAACGCTGGCCTTATCCTGCTCAAGATGAGAGTCCGCGTCAACGCCTTTGAACCGCAGATATTCCCTGAAGCTCAGCGGCCAGACCTCAATCTCGCGCGGCCACCCACGAAGTGCGCTCTTCATTTCCACGGAGAGCGTACTCGCATTGCTCCCGCAGATGAAAATATGCTTGCAGTACCCCTTGAAGAGCCGTAATACGAAATACTCCCAATCCTTGACAAGCGGCAGCTCGTCGAAAAACATCCAGACATCCTTCAGCTCCGTCTCCGGATGCATTTCACGATAGGCTTGGAGAACAAGATCCAGCTCCTGCGCCGTCATGTCCTTGATTCGCTCGTCATCAAAACCGATCCAAAGGATATTTTCCTTCCTGACGCCATTCGCAAGAAGCTGATTGATCGCAATCTCCATCAAAGTGGACTTGCCGCAACGACGCACCCCAGGAACGGTGATGATGTCATTGCCGTCGATTGGCAAAGAAACATCTCTGTCAATCACCGAAAACGGCATCTCCGACTGCTTCTGCGCAATCAAAGTCTTAAAGATATCCTTTTTGTTCATCGTGGATTTCCTTTTTTAACGGACACAATTCTGCCAATGCGTCCTTTTTTAAAGGAAGTGTATCATTTCTAGTGCCCATCGTCAAGGGGGAACCTCGACGCCTTCAGGCGAGGGGCGCGTCCCAGCAGAATTAGATGCCTTCAAGAAATGCCGATGTTGCATAGATCGGCAGATAGGTGACGCCGTCCTTGGCGTGTCTGTCGTTTACGTCCAGAACCGTTGGCCTGTCAATGTACTGACGGAACTTGCCGCGGAACTTGTCCAGCGAAACCTGCGTATACCGCTTTGCCGACTTCACCTCAAGGGTCACTATGTTCTTGCGGCGACCGGTCTTCGTCTTGGAGAGAAGAAAATCTATCTCCATCCTCTCTTCTGCCTTGCTGGGATTGATCCGCGAGTAGAAATACGGCTTTCTTCCACTGGCCACGACCATCTGGCGGTGAAGCGACTGCCCGAACTCCTCCGGCGCACATTATATCACTTTTTTGAGCTTAAGTGCAACGGTCAAAATACACATTTTTGAACCTTATGCAAGATAGCTCGTTACACCTTTTTGAAGTTTATTGTCTTCCGCAGCATTTTTAGGGGATTCCTTCGGGGACTGTCCCCGCAAAACCCGGAGGCCTCGCCCCAAGGGAAAGGTCACCGCATCCAGCCCTCTATCTTGCAGACACGCTCCATCAGCTTGCGCTCCGGTTGACCGGAATCGGGGCGGAACCAGACCTCGATCCGGGCGGCATACGGCTTGCCCCAGTCGCCTTCATAGATCGTGAACTCGTTTTCGTAGAGAAACTTCTCTTCTGGATCATTAGACCATCCAATTCGTTCATTGGAAGCTTCCTTCAACCTTCCTTTGGAGAGCCGCGAACCCTTCGTCGCTTCAAATGCCTTGAGATACACAAGCCCCGGCTCGCCAGGATTGATCCGCAACGTGAGATTGTAGATGCCAGGCTGCATGCCGTTGCGAAGCGTGAATCCGTCCGCTCCGCGAACGACAGCGTCGGGCGGCAGATTCGTCAGGGACAGGAACTCGTCCTTCAAGAACACCAGAACGGCATTGGTGATGCGCCGCTCGCGCGCAGACGACTCCTCAAACACCTCAACGCAGAAATCCTTGTCCCCAAAGCGTTCGCTACTTTGAAATGACTGGGGACTTCCCTTTGAGACATCGGCTCTTACGATAGAAACCGGCTTGTGGTTCGCGCCCCCGTCGCGGCCAAACGGCGAGAACGGGAATCCGATGGTCGTCCTCGTCTGATAATGCGTAGTCGCATGAGGGGCATTGGAATTCTGTACACGATCATGCTTGGTCGCGTTGCCGGAATAATATCCGTGAAGCGGATGGTTCCAGACGCCCTTGTTCCGCCAACGACGCGTCGCGCACAGCCGGCCCTGATCCTCATGTAGCCACCATCCGGGATGTCTGGCGAGATAAGCCATTAACTCATCCCGTCGATTATGGACAAGTCCGGAAAGCGCGGACAAATCACATGTGACAGTTGGATTGTCGCCACCTTCCTTGCTCAACGCCGCGAAGACCGCCCGAGCGAAATCGTCGTCATAGACCTCGTCCGAATCGAACGGACTTCCAACTTGATCACCTGGCATCACAATATTCTGCTCAAGTTCCGTCGGAATCGACAGCTCGTCGGCAAAATGGTCCTTACTCAGGCCCAAAACATCCCCATGATGGTCGAGAAAATCATCCCTTACTGTGTCGAGTTTATTCACCTTGAGGAATGCGGCATAGTTTATACACGTTTCCTTGTCTTGCGGATCAATGGCGATGGCCTGCCGGATTGCCCTAGCGAACGCGATGGGGTTCTTGGCTTGACGGGCATAGAGCTTCGCGTGCGTGAGGCGCAGCTTGGCAAACGCCCGTACGCCCATGCGGTGGTCCGGATCCAGCTCTCCGTCAGCGGTTCTGCGCCAGTGTTCGGCGCGGCGCTTGGCGAACTGCGGGTCGGAAAGGAGTCGTTTCGTGATCCAGTCCCAGAACTCGGCGTTGTCGCGCACTTCCTCGTCGGAAACCGCGCCGGACTTCTCCGCATTGAGCTTCATTACAAGACCGTGCGGGGTCATGTAGTCGTACATCCATTCGATAGGATAGGACTCCTCAACGTACATGGCGTGCTTGCCCTTGTTCTTCTTGAAGAGCTTCTTTGCGAGGATTTCGTTAATCTTCATCACGGCAAGAGCCCCTGTGACCGTTACCCTGCCATCCTTGATCTCCACGGCGTCGCGCGCGTCGATCCTGCCGGACTGCACGCCCTCCACGAACTCGCGGAACGCATCCGTGAGTTCGCCTTCGGAGGAGATGGCGTACCTCTTGCCGTACCTCTCGCGAATCACGGCCATGTAGTTGCCGTCCGCAAGGGCGTTCTGCGTGATGACGGCGACATCAGGGCGCAGGCCGTCGTTCAGGACAAGCGTCTCCGGGATGAAGCGCCCACAGTCCGTGCCGCCGAAGTACAATGCGCCCTTCTCCATCGGTGCGGGATAAAGCGGATTCGGCGGCGGCTCCTCCGAGCCGTCTTCCGCGCCGTAGCCGAAAAGGCCGCCCGCCCCCTCGAGTATGCCCAGGCCAAAGTCCGTCACGGCTTTTTCGCCCACGTCGTCAACGTATTTCTGGCACTCGGCGGAGAGCAGCGACGAATCGAGAGCTGGGTTTCCGATGTTGGAGCGGGAGTCTGTGGCATCGTAGGCCGATGCGACGAGCGCCGTTGCGGTAGCGAGCGCAGCGAACATGGTTTTTGTAATGAAATTCATTTCGTGTTCCTCCTTGTCTCTTGAGGGGATTAGTAGATGATTGTCGTCTTGTCGCCGACTGCGCGGCGGATGCGCACGATCTCGTCCTTGTCCTTCGCGATCGGCGTGTCCGAGAGGTCGATGAGCAGCACCTTTGACCAACCGTCGAGGTTTTCGGGAAGCCGCTTGAGTTTCTTGCATCCGGCGAACGAGATCGTCCGAAGCCTGCCCATCCACTCCGCCTCCGGGGGGATTTCCGAAATCAGCGTCCCGCCGACGTCAATATCTGTCATTTGGCCGGACAAACCAGCTCGCGGCAGCGTCGTGATCTTCGTGTTCTTCGCGTAGAACCGCTTGAGTTTCAAGCAACAAAGGGTCTCGATGAAAGGACTGTGCTTTTCACCTTTTGCGTCCGTGTACATTCCGTCGTCAAGGGGCGTGCCGTTCATGCGCAGGTAATGGAAGGACGGGAGATGGGTCAGTCCGGCAGGGATCTTGTCAACCTGCGTGCCGTCCAAGTTGAGGTATTGGAGGCAGCGAAGCTCGCGTATGTCGTCGGCAACCCTCTTTATCGGATTCCGCGCGAGCCAGAGCCACCGCAGGTTCTTCATCTTGAAGACACAAGATGGAATTTCCTCAATACCCGTCTCGGAGAGGTCGAGTGCACGGATGTTCGTCAACCCTTCCAGGTCTTGAGCCGTGATGTTCTTCGCTCCCCGCAGATAGAGCCGCTCGACCTTGGAACGGTCGCACTTCCGAAGCACGTCCAGCGAGGTGACGGTCAGGCCTGACCTCTCGAGACGCGATTTCCTGACGTGCCATTTCGGCCCGTCCTTTTCGGGGGCTTTCGCCACATTCTCGTTAAGCAAAGTCGAGATGAAGTTGTTCGACTCCTCCAGCATCATGTCGTTCAGCTGCTCCGCCGTCAGGCCCTTGATGTCGGCCCTGAGCTTGTCGACCACGACCTTCGCGCCGGCAATGTCGCCGCCGCGCATGCGCAGGCGCAGCGCGCCGTTCAGGAGAAGGAACTTCTCGGCCTCCCCCGTCTCCTTTTCCGCGAGCGCGACGAGCGCCTCCGCGCCCCCGCCCGGCTTGAGTTCGCCGGAATTGAGCTTGTCCACGATTCCCGCGGACATCTCCGCCACCCTTGGACGCGCCGCCTCCAGCGCCTCCTTCGTTGGCATCGCCCCCGCGCAGAACGTCGCGCAAAGACCCGCCACAATCATCAGTCTTTTCATTCTCTGTTTCCTTTCTCGGCTTTCGCCGCAATCCAAGAAACGGATGCGGCGGAGGCTTCTGACAAAGTTTTTCAAAAAAGTTCAGCCGTCCATTTCGGACTCGATCGCGGCCACCATCCGCGCTACGCGGCTCTTTGTCTGGTAGACGACGTCCTCGGAGACTCCGAAGCGCGAAGCGACGGACTTGATCGGCTCCTCCTCGACCGCGCAGGCCCGGTATATGGCCTTCGTCTTCGCGGGCAACATCGTGCGGGTGAGCACGTGTTCCACCGCCGCCTCGTGCCGCGCAAGCCGCCACTTCACGTCGATGATCGCAACGGTCTCCGACTCCACCGTCGGCTCGACCGCCGCGTCTTCGTCATCCAGGGACACCATGCGCATGCCGCCACGAGCCTTCGCCGCGCGCCAGAAGTCTATCACCTCGCGCCGTATGAGCGTCGCGAGATAGCTCCTGAAATGTCCCGCGTCGCCCGAATAGCGCCCCGCGCGCAGCACGTCGACAAGCTTCAGCAGGATCTGCTGCGCGATGTCCTCCGCGTCCGCCGCCGCGCCTTGGTTCTCCGCGAACTTGACGATGGCCGGCTGGTACAGCTCAAAGAACCTCTGCCAGGCGAACTCGTCGGATCTCCCGGTCATCTGCGCGGCGAGCTTGACGAGAAGCGTGCAGGGCGTTTCGGGGAATACGGACATCACCGGCCCTCCATGAATCGCGGCGGCGCGAAAAGCCCGTCGGTGATGCCGGAACGATTCTTCGGCGGCGGCGCGGGGACAGGCGGCGCGGCAGGCTCCTCCACGCGCGGCGGCGTCTGCGCCACGGGCTCGACGGGCGCTTCCCTGCGCGGCGTCCGCGTCGCAAGCGCGAGGACAAGCGCACTGACTGCCCCGACTGCGCCAAGTGCGGCGATCCAGGGCCAGACGCGGCGACGGGGAGCGGGAGCGGATTTCGGAGCGAGCGCCTTCGCAAGCGGTGCGAGCGTGGATGCGCGATGGGCCGGATCGGCAACAAGCATCGCGCCAAGGACTTCCGACCAGTTGTATTCAAACGAGTCCAGCATGTCGGCCAGTCCAAGGACGTGCCGTCCGGGCTTGTGCGTGCCGCCCGCGCCGAGATTAGGATCGTACCACACCCCCGTGAGAAGGCGGAAGAAACTCGCCGCGAGGGCGTAGGCGTCAGACGCGGCTGTGGCCTCCTCGCCGCGCAGGAGCTCCGGCGCCATGTAGCCGCGCGTGCCCAGCACATGCCGCTCGGCGCTCGTCCCCGTGAGCATGGTCTTTGTGACGTCGATTTCCTTGCGGAGACGTTCGTCGCAGACTCGGGAAATGCCGAAGTCTGTCAAGACTGCGCATCCGGCGGAATCGACGAGCACATTGTTCAACTTGATGTCGCGGTGAACGACACCTTCTGCGTGTATGTAGTCGATGACGGAGGCGAGGTCGCGAAACCAAAGGGCGAGTTGCGCCTCGTCGGCCTCGTTCGGCGTCACCTCGGCAAGCGTCTTCGCGCACCCGTCCGCGCGGAGGACGAGATCCATCGCGAGATAAGGGCGCTCCGTTGCGTCATCCACGCCGAAGTCGTGCATCTTGACGAGGCGGGGGTGGGAGAGTCGCGAAAGGAGGCGGGCCTCGACGAGAAAGCGGCGGCGGAAGAAGTCGGCCTTCGCGCCATCGGCGGCAAACAACTTGAGGGCAACGTGCGCCCCGTCGCCGCCTTCGGCTTCATACACCTCGCCCATGCCGCCGGCCCCAAGCCGACGTATCACACGGTATGCGCCAATTCTATCTCCCATTTCCATGGCACATTTTTCTTCGCTGAACGGGTGAAGTGAAAAGGATGGTCAATACAGCTTGCTTCCGTACACAAGTATCTTCTTGAGCGACAGCGACTTCTTGCCGCCGCCCGGCTCAAAACCGACCTTGACGAACTTCGCCGTCGGGGATTCCTTGCGCAGGTCAACCCTCCGTTCCCCGTTCCCCATTCCCCGTTCCCCGTTTCCCATTCCCCGTTCCCTATTCCCCATTCCCCGTTCCCCAACCTTGTGCCACTCCTCTCCATCGTCGGAAATCCAGAACGACAGACCTTTCGCCTCTCCCACGACCGTCACGCCCGATACCTTCACGGCACCGGCCAACTCGACGATCGCCCACGGCGCGTCCTCGGACTTCGTCGCGAACAGTCCCTGCCGTTTCGGGTCGTATGGCGTTGCATCCGACACCCTTGCGTAATCTTCCGGCGTGTCGCCCTTGCCGCTTGAGGATACCAGCACAAGCGCATCATCAGAGACAAGCGGCGCGTCGTAGTCCGTTTCGTGGACCTTCGCCGTTCCCACGGGTGGCTCGCTTTCGTTCCTGAAATTCGCCAACATGCGGAATGCCGTCCTGTCCGTCCTGAAATCCCCCATCGCGAAAAGCTGCCGCCAGTCGAAGCCCCGTTTCCCATTCCCCGTTCCCGGTTCCCCATTCCGGTTTCCGAAGGACGCCGCATACGAGAAAAGTCGCTCAAGACGATCCTTGTCTTTCCCGAATCGTTCCAGCGCATAGCCGAAAATCTGCGGCAAGTAACTAGGGCTTCCCTTGTTGGCCTCCAGCGCGACCGCAAGGATCTTGTCCTCCAACACGGGATGGCCCTTGAAATGACCCAGGGCGCGGGCAAGCGCATCTTTCCTGAAATTCATCTCCTCGACGATGTACGACTTCGGCCGGGGCAGGGCGAGGAACACCTTCGCCGTCTCCTTCGCGAGCGCCGTCTTGTCCATTCCCTTTTTCTGCATCGCGTCCAACGCCTCATGTGCGAAGTTCCATGTGGCGAGACGGCCTTCTGGCTGGAGCCTGACGAGTTCGCCGAGGTAGTTCCGCCATTCGTCGATGGAGGCATTGGCCGCCTTGAACGAGTCGGCGTAGGCGCGCCACGCCGTGTAGTTGTAGGGACAGCGCATAGCGGCCTCCTTGATGCGTCCCGCGAAGAGCAGCAGTTCCGACTCGTCATGCGCCGTGCGGTCCGCAAATGCGCGTTCCGTTGCCGGCAGATACTGGAAACCCTTTCCCCAGAGCGTGAACGACGCGCCGGAGTACGGCCTGACCCCGTTGACAAGCCGCCAGTTGCCGTCCTCCTTACGCATGGCCCAGCAGCGGTGCGCCGGCGCCCCCTTCCGGAACTTCGTGGCCTTGCGTCCGGGCTGGAAGTTCGTCACGGCCATGATTCCCTGGGAGTTGGCGGCGCGCGACGCCCACTCGGAAAGCTCCACGCACACGCCGCCGACGCGTGAGCGCAGGTAGAGGCGCGGCCAGCCGGACGCCGTCCACGGCCGCATGTACTCATCCCCCTTCGCCCACTTGCTCACGCCGAAGCAGTTCTTCTTGCGATATGGTACGTTCCTGATGCTCACATTTCCAAGATAGCGCGTCGGGAAGCGGCGCTGGGCGTTGAGGTAGAGCGTCTCCGCCGCGTCCGCCGGACGCTTCACAACGAATCGCCATTCGCGGCAGTCGTGCCCTTCCGCGAGCTTCAGGAACCCGCCAACCTTCCCGATGCGCCTGAACGCGGCCCAGTGGCGCACGGTCGCCTTCATGTCGTCGCCCTTCTGCGCGTTGATCGCCACGGCCACCGTCACCTTGCGGCCCATCTCCGTGCGGCTCCACTTCTCGTCCTCGTCGTTCAGAAAAAGCGTCATCAGCGTCTCCAGCGCAAGTGGCGCATCGAAGACGGGGCCGGAGAGCAGGAAGTCCTCCAGCACGGCATCGTCGTTCCACAGCCGCGCGAACAGTTCACGCCCGCCCTTCGCCGCGAGTATCTCGCAAATTTTCTTCTCGCCGCAGATCTCGACAAGGCGCTTCCTCAAGATGGTGCGGCGTACGGGCGAGCCAGGCTTGAGGTCTTCTGATTTCAATTTTCGGCCGTCGACCGCCAGCTGTCGAATAATCTTCGTCCAATCGACATTCGCCGCCCGACTCCCGACATCGGGTTCAAGCCGTTTCGGCTCGAGGTTCACCACGCCGTCGCCGAACGCGCCGAGTCCGCGCAGCGGATCCTTCGGCGGCTGCGGCACGTCCACGCCAAGTTCCTTCAGGTAGCTGTACGCCGCCCAGCCCCAGAAGGACGTACATCCAGCGTCGTAAACAGCCTTCAGGCACTCAACCGCCCGCGCCTTATTCGCCTTGAGGTCGTGGCGCAGCAGCGCGAACTCGGCCATGTCGACCGACTGCCGCTCTTCGAGATTGCGTCCGTCCGCTGGACGGGCCCGCAGCTCCGCAACAAACGCGCGTCCCGCATCCCATTTGCCCTCGGCACCAAAGAGGCTCGCCTGTCTCACGTCGCCATACCCGTCGGAGGGACGTCGTGGCAGGTCGATCTTCAGGGGCGTCCCGGAGCCCGACGCGCAAAGCGCCGCGAATACAAACGCAACGACGGCAACCCCTTTAAGCGTCGACTTTTTCATCTTACTGCCCCGCCGCGACGAGGAACGCGAGTCCAACGAGGAAGAGAAGGATCATCGCGAGGTTGAGCGCCCCCGACTTCTTGGGAGCGCCCTTGAATTCCTTCCACACGAGGATTCCCCAAAGCGCCGAGACAAGCGTCGCGCCCTGTCCGAGCGCGTAGGCAATCGCCGCGCCCGCCGTGCCGGCGGTGACAAACGAGAGCAACGTGCCTGTCGCCCAGATGCAGCCGCCGAGTATGCCGACGAGGTGGACGGGCATTCCGCCTTTGAACCAGTCGGCGCCGTTCACCGGCTCGCCCGAGACAGGCTTCTTCATCATAATCGTGTTGAACACGAAGTTGGACGCCAGAACGCCGAGCGTGAACACGAAAAACGCCGTATAGGGCGTCATGCGCCCATCGGCCGGCGCGGGATTCGTGAAGCCCATGTCGACAACGCGATTGACCAGCGGCGAGAACCAGCTCATGAGAAGGCCGGCGAATATCGCGAGAAAAAGCCCCTTCTTCACGGACGATGCGTCGGACGCGCCGCCAGACGCCGTCTGCTTCGCCTTGAACGCAAGCGCATTGCAGACGATGGAAGCGACGATGACCGCAAGGCCGATCCAGATCAGGTACGGATTGCCCTTCCCGTCGACAAACCAGTTGGCGACAGTTCCACCCACAAGCGCGAGCCCGACGCCGACGGGGAACGCCACCGACATTCCCGCCACGGCGATCGCGGCGGAAAGGAGGATGTTCGAGGCGTTGAAGACGATGCCGCCGAGGAACGGCCAAATCCATTGCGACGTGGAACTTGACTTGAGGTTCTCGACGAAGCTCCACGCGCCACCGCCGGACGATCCCATCGTAAATCCAGCAAGAAGCGAGAAGAGGACGAGTCCGATCACGTAGTCCCAGTAGAACAGTTCAAAGCGCCAGGTCTTCCCAGCCAGCTTCTGGGTGTTGCCCCAGCTGCCCCAGCAGAACATAGTCACGACGCAGAACGTGACGGCCAGTGCGTAGTTGCTGCAATAGTACATTTTCTTTTCTCCTTTGTCTTCTGTCTTTCGTATTCTGTCCTCAAACCTAAACGACCTCTCGCCTGTACGGCACGGACGCCTGCGCGCCTGGGCGCGTGACGGAGATCGCGGACGCCTTCTGCGCGAAGGCGACCGCCTCCGCGACGGGACGCCCCTCCGCGAGCGCCACGGCAAATGCACCGTTGAAGGTGTCGCCTGCGGCGACGCAGTCGACCGCCTTCACCTTCTTCGCCGGGAACACCTTCCCGCAGTCGCCGCAGTAGCAGCCCTTCACGCCCATCGTGATGAGCACGTGCTTGACGCCGCGTTTTTTGAGTACGGCCGTCGCCTTCGCGGCGCTCGCCGCGTCCGCCACCTTCACGCCCGTGAGGATCTCTGCCTCGGTCTCGTTCGGCGTGATCCAGTCGATGAGCGAATAGAGCGCCTTCGGCAACTTCCGCGCCGGGGCGGGGTTGAGAATCACCGGCACGCCCGCGTCGTGCGCCGTCTTCGCGGCCCACGTCACGGTCTCGATCGGCGTCTCAAGCTGCATCAGGAGAGCCGCCGCGCCCGCAATCTCCTTCGCGTACGGCGCGACGTCGGCGGGCGAGAGCGTACCGTTCGCGCCGAGAGCGACGGAGATGACGTTCTGTCCCTTCGCGTCGACGAGGATGAGGGCCGTGCCGGACGGCTCCTTCTTGTCGACGATCAACCGCGCCGCGATGCCGTCCTTCTTGAGGCGGGCCGCCGTGTCGCGTCCGAACACGTCGTCGCCAACCTTCGCGACGAAGAGACATGCGCCCTTCTTCGCGGAGAGCCGCGCGACCGCGACGGCCTGGTTCGCGCCCTTGCCGCCAGGGTTCATCATGAAATGCCCACCGCTCACGGTCTCTCCCGCAACGGGTATCCGCTTCCCGGTTATCACCATGTCGGTGTTCGTGGATCCTATGACTGCTATTTTCTTCATGGCGCAGTCATCATACCATTTCCGACGGGGAAAAATCAATATGGCAAACGCGCAACAGATCAAAAACCTGCATTAGCAGGTTTGGCAAACGAATGATGTCCGTGTTTCTCCCACAGCCAATAGGCGGCAGGAGCCGTGCCATTTGACCACAGCTCGTCGATCGGCATCGGCTTCTCGTTGAGGTACACGAGACCGCGTGCGCCGCGCAGCGACTTCACGGGCGCGTCCGCGAGCGCAATCGGACGCAGCACCGCGAAACCGCCGGCGTTCTCCGCCGGCAGCTCATACCACACGCCGCCGACGTACAGCAGGTCGCGCTCGGTCGCGAGCTCGCGGCAGACCACGTTCGTATCTCCGTTCACATTTGGGAAGCGCCACACGTTGCCGTTGTCGTCCTTCACGGAAATGTACGGCTGCTTCGAATCGAGCTCCGGCGTCTTGCAGGGCGCGGGTCCGTAGCGGAACCGCGCCGTGGCGCGGAACGCGTCCTCCAGACACTTCACGCGCACCCAGTCGCCGTCGTGTAGCAACTCGTGGCGCACGGGCGTGCCGTCCGCGCGCGTGAACGAGAAGCGCATCGATTCATACCCCGCGTGGAGAAAAGGTTCCGAAACGCCCCCGGCCTTGACGTCCTCGTTCAGCCACACGTACCCTTCGCCAGACGGCGGACCGAAGTTCTTCAAGTCTTCCGGCTTGACGAACCACAGGTTGGACTGCGACCGCTCCACGCGCGGCGAACCTTTCTTGAGTCCGCGCTTGCCGAGGAATTCGTTCTTTGCCTGGTCGTCGCATCCGAACACAATCCGATCGCCCCACCGGCAGAAATCCCCGATGACCTTCAGGTAGGTGGAAATCGGACGTATGCCGTTCGGATTCGCCGGCGAGAAGCCCTTCGGGAACCGCCAGAACGTGCCGTGCATCGTAGCGAGCAACGTGCCGTCGCCAAACCCGACATCGCGGATACGCGGCCATTCCGTGTTCCAGCCGTGCGCGCCGTCGTAGCAGTGCGACGCCTTCGGAAGGCGGTAGTACGCCCATTCCGCGCCGTTTGTCGTCACGCCAAGAATCACGCTCTTCGCGTCCCAGCCCATCGCCCAGACAGGATTCGTCTCGGGATGCTCGTTGCCGTAGATGCCGTCCGGCGTTGTCACCTCCGTGAACTGGCAACGGCGAATCGTCGTCCAGTCCTTCCCCGGCTCGTTCCACCAGGCGAGAACGCCCGATGGCACGAACGGATTGCGGCGCGCCACCGCGCTGTTCTCGCCGTTGTTGGAGATGAACACGCGCCCAAACCCGCTCGCAAGACCCTTCGCATGGTAGCCGGGAACGCGCGTACGCGGCGCGGACGCCCAGCCGCCCGGCCACGGCAGGCCCGCCTTCTTCAGGTAGGCGGCGATCGTCTTGTCGTTCATGCCGTTTTCGCGGATGAGCGTGTTGACGGCGAGCATGCGCATGTCCAGCTCGTAGAGCCCCGTCTCCATCGTCGCCACATAGACCTTGTTCGCGGGATCCGTCAGGTGGCGCGCCGCGCCGGTGAGACGTCCGGGCATCTGCGCGGGCGACACCACGCGCACGTTCCCCTTTGCGTCAATCACGTAGGGACCGATCAGCAGCTGGTTCGTCTCGCGGTGGATCATGCGGTTCGCGGGCGTGCCCCCCACGGAGCCGGGGAACGTCTCGCGCGTCAGGTCCGGGCGGATGCGGTACAGTTTGTCCGAAGACCCCGTCGGAGCGTGCGGGGCGTACGTCACTACCCACAGGTCGCCCGCCCACGGCACGACAGCGCCCGTGCCGCATTCGCCCTCGTCGTTGAACATCGCGAGGTGCGGGTAGACTCCCCCATACGAGGCAAACCGCTCCGCCGCGAATGACGAAAAGGCCGCGCACACCGCCACAGCCATCACGCCATACTGTATGAGTCTTATCTTTTTCATGGAACACCACATTTCTAAGCCCCCGTACTTGTCGAGTCCTCAACGAGCATCGTCAATTTCCGGCGGCGGGTAGACTTCTGAGTACCAGCCGAATGCACGGGCTGCAAGCACGTTCACCTCCAAGTCATCGAGAAAAAGCAGACGGTTTGGCGGCAGGCCTATCTTGCTCTCCGCGAGACGGTATATCGGCTCCTCAGGCTTGTAGAGGCGGTACAGACACGAAATCACCTCCGCGTCCACGATCGCCCGGTACTCCGCGCAGCGCGGCAAGTACAGACGCTCGTAGAATTCCGTGGACATGTTCGACAGCACGCCGATTTTCTTTCCGCACTCCTTCAGGCGTTGCATGAGCGCGAACGTATCTGCGCGTAGCGTGCGGATCCAGCTCTCGGCATCAAGTTGCCAGAGGTCATCGATCTGCGCGGGCGTAATCGTGGCACCGGCGTCAGCGAACGTACGCCCGTAGTATTCCGCGAAGGAGATCAGCCCGCCGTCGAAGATGTTCCTGTAGCGCGCCCAGCCTCGGTCCACAGCGGCGCGGTCGACGCCCAGCTTCGCGCAGTATGGATAGACCTCCCACTCGCTCATCAGCGGCGACTCGGAAATCACGCCGCCAAAGTCGAACACCACGCCGTCAACTCCGGCGCACGCCTTTTCGATTTCCGCAAGCGTCATGGCGTCACACCTTGAGGCCAAGGGCGGCAAGCGTGGCGCGCAGCTTCTCGCGCTTTTCGGGCGTCGTCTCGCAGAGGGGCAGACGGAACCCCGGGCCGACCTTCCCCATCATCACGAGCGCCTCCTTTACCATGATCGGGTTCGTGTCGATGAAGAGGTCGTGGAACAGGTCGTAGTACCGCTCGTGCAGGGCGCGCGCGGCGGCGAAGTCGCCAGCGAGCGCGGTGCGGACGAAGTCGCTGATCTCGCGCGGCATCACGTCGGACGCAACGGAGATCACGCCGGACGCGCCTACGGCAATCATCGGCAGGGCGAGGGAGTCGTCGCCGGAGAGCACCGTGAGGTCCGGACAGATGTGGCGGATCGCGCTCACGCGCTCCACGCTGCCTGCGGCCTCCTTGATGGCCACGATCTTCGGGTGTTCCGCGAGACGCGCCACCACGTCGAGCGGAATCTCGCGTCCGCTGCGTCCGGGCACGTTGTAGAGCACAACCGGAAGGCCGAGATCGGCCACGGTCATGAAGTGGCGGTAGAGACCTTCCGCGTTCGGCTTGTTGTAGTAGGGCGTCACCTGGAGCGTCGCATCCGCGCCGCCGCGCGCGATCACGTCCTGCGTGAGCGACACTGCCTCGGCCGTGGAGTTCGCGCCCGTTCCGGCGATGATCTTCACGCGTCCCGCCGCGTACTCGATCACCTTCGCGATGACCTCATGGTGCTCGTCGTGAGAGAGCGTGGGCGACTCGCCGGTGGTGCCGACGGGACACAGCCCCTCGACGCCGCTTTCGCACTGCCAGTCCACGAACGCCTTGAGCGCGCCGTAGTCGACTTGGTCGTCCTTCGTGAACGGCGTGACCATCGCCGTGATCGTACCTTGGAGATTCATATCTGCGTTTCCTTGTTAAATACAGCCCTTGGAAGACGGCACGCCCGTCTCGCGGGGATCAACCGACACCGCCTGACGCAGCGCACGCGCGAAGCTCTTGAAGAACCCCTCACACACATGGTGCGCCTCGTCGCCGTATACCTGGCGGAGGTGGATGTTGAGGCGGCCCTCCACGCTCACCGCGCGAAAGAACTCCTCCAGGAGCTTCACCTCGAAGTCGCGCACCATGAGGTGCTTCATCGGACACGCCATCACGAGGAACGGACGCCCTCCCAGGTCGAGCGACGCCTCGCAGAGCGCCTCGTCCATCGGAATGGAGGCGAAGCCGTAGCGCACTATGCCGCGCCGCTCTCCGAGCGCCTGGTTGAGCGCCTGACCGAGCACAAGTCCCACGTCCTCCACGGTGTGGTGGTAATCCACGTCGAGGTCGCCCACGCACTTAACGGTGAGGTCCACGAGCGCGTGTTTCTTGAACAGCTCGAGCATGTGATTGAAGAAACCAATGCCAGTATCTATCTCGCCCGCGCCCGTCCCGTCGAGGTCGAACGACAGCGAGATTTCCGTCTCTTTCGTCTTGCGTTCAATGAACGCGGATCGTCTTGATTTGTCCATGGCGGCGATAAGTATACCACAATTTGCGCCTGATGTGGTAGAAGACGCCGCAGACGCGACATGACCGACCGCTCAACTGCGTGGTCAGATTTAGCGTTGAGCGCGCCGCCAGCCGTGCTTGTCGGCGAAATCCATGTAGCGGTCCCAGTCGTAGGGCGTGAGGAAGTGCTTGCCCGTGCGCAGGTGGTACGAGACGCTTCCCTCCTGCTGCGGCTTCTCGGGGTCCGGCCACTTGTCGCCCACGAGCCCCTTCTTGCCGTACAGCTCCCACGCCGGGGAGGCGAGCTTCGCCGACCACCATTCGCCGAGCTGTCCGCACCAGTGGTCTTCCGTCGCCGACCCCACGCAGAGAAGACGCGGCGCGATCAGCGCCAGCATCTCGTGTTGGTCGAACGGCATCTCCATCTCCTTGCCGCCGTACTTGCGGTAGTTGGCGCAGAACCAGTGGTGGAGGACCCTGATCATGAAATCGATGTGCTCCGACTTCGGCAGGTCGATGTGGTTCAGCTTGGCGCCGCCGCATCCGGACTCGTTCGAGCAGGCCATCGCGAAGCGCTTGTCCGTCGCGCCCGTCCAGAGCGCGGTCTTGCCGCCGCGCGAGTGCCCCACCACGCCCACGTGCTTCGCGTCGATGGCGGGTTCGGTCTCCATCCAGTCGAGGACGCGGCTCGCGCCCCAGGCCCACGCGGAAATCGTGGCCCACGAATCGCCGCCTCGCGCCTTCGCGGGCTGCACGGCCGGGAAGACGCCCTGCGAGAATCCGGCGTTCTTGTTGTCCGCCGCCACCTTGATCACCGGGAACGCGGCCGTCGCGTAGCCGCGGTCGATGATCTTCTCCACGGGCCAGTATTCGCTCGTCGCGACGGCCCCTTCCGCGTCGTACTTCGTCCGGAAGTTGATCCCGATGTACACGAACGCGGGCACGGGACGCCCGGCCTTCGGGATGTAGGCGGTGATGGGGAACACGTGCTTGCCGTTCGGCCCGTCGTACTTCACGCGCACGTGCCGGCAGATCGCCTTGCCGCCGAACACCTCGGTTTCGCGATACGTTTCGAACGACACGCGGCCGCGCTCGTCGGCGGCGGCGGGACGCTTCCCGTACTCCTCCCGCTCAAAGCACGCGAGCAGCTCCGGCGCGCGCACCTTCTCCCAGTCCTCGCGCGTCTTCACGTCCGCGCCCGCGAACGTCTTCATCAGCTCCGGCACGTTCTTCGGCACCGGAAGCGCTTTGTCAGTGTTAGCAGCCGCAACCGTCTGCGTGGACACCGCCACGCAGATCGCCGCGACCGCCGTGAGTTTAATCTGTTTGTTCATGAGTTGTTAGTTTTTAGTGGTTAGTTGTTAGTTATGACGGCTTAATTGCTCCCGTCGAAGAAGTCATCCCACTCGGACTCAAGGAGATGGTCGCCGAGGTGCGACGCCCAGGTCATGCTCCTGTTCGCCGCAACGCCCGTCAAGAGCTTGTTGAGGTTCTGGCGCACCTCCTCGTCAGGCACACCAAGCACATAACGCCCGGCGGATCAGTGCGCCCACCAGGCCGGTGGCACCTGATAGTTGAGGTAGCCCGTGTCCTTGTAGTCCGTCACCTTCATGTCGTTTCCGATGAGGCGAAGCGAACGCTGGAACGGGACATCGTGCGAGACGGGCGAACCCCACGCGGCGAAACCGGACCACTTGTACATGTTCTCCCAATCCTTGCCGCGCAGATGGTGCCACGTCGTCTCGATGAAGCCGAAACCCCCGATCCTCACGATGTGGTCGGACATCGTCTTCATCTCCGCTCCGTTCATCCACGGGCAGGCCACCACGGGGAAGCCCTTCTTATTGAAGTACGTCATCGTCGGCCAGGGCTTGCCGTCCTTGTCCTTGGTCTGCTTCCAGTACTGCCAGTCGCAGATGATGATGTCCTTGGGCAGTTTGTCGAGGATGGAGGAGGTCTCCTTGTTGCCGAACTTGATGAATCCCTTCCAGCGCGGGTCGCTCGCGTCCAGCAGCATGTCGTGCCACATCATAGCCTGCGCGCCGCGGGAACGGATGAACGCCGAGATCCCGGAGATGTGCTTCAGCAGCAGTTCGCCCTTGGGATGTTTGACGCACGACGGACACGTCTGCGCGCCGAACGCCTCGTCGCACCCGATGTGGAAGAACGGCGGGTTGTCGAAGTTCTCGTGTATCTCCGCGATCAGTTCGCGGAGGACGCGCTGCGTCTCGGGGTTGGAGATGCACCAGCTCCAGCCGTCCCAGTTCGAGGAGCCGTGGACAGACTTGAGCGGGGCCGGCTCGAAGAGCGGCTCGTATTCGGGATGCAGGTCGAGCACGGCGTGCTTGATCGTGCAGCCACGCGAGGCGGAGGCGTGTCCGTAGCAGTTGATCTGCGGGATGAGCGTGATGCCAATGTCCTTGCCGATCGCCACGAGGCGGCGCACCTCGTCCTTCGTCATGTTCGCCTGCGGCCAGCCCCACCACGGATGCTTTTCGCTCTTGTACATGCCCCACGGCTCGATGATCGCGTAGTTGTACTTCATCAGCGCCGCAAGGCGGATGGCGCGCTCGATCTGCTGCGGACGCGTCTCGGGGAACCAGCAGAGGTGGACCGCGCGGAACGCCAGATGAGGACGATCCGTCGTCGTGAGCTTCGGCAGCAGGTACCCTTCAGCCTGGACCGTGCCGCGCTTAGCAATTGCGAGCTGACGCAGGGTGTAGGACGCCCAGCGCGTGCCGGCGAGCGTGTTCGCCGCGATCTTCACGCCGTTTGAATCGGTGCTCGCCGCATACGCCTCGTCGCCAGCCTCCGGCTTGAGTCCGGTCGCACCGACCTTCACCTTCGGTGCGGATTCCCCGTACCATTGCGCGTAATGCGACTGGAGCCACTGGGCGGCGGCGGGGTCGGGACACTCCAGCGTAACCGTTGTCGTCGCGTCGAACGGAACGTATGTCGTTTTTTCCCATTGGAAGTTCTGGTACTTGTTCGCCCCGGCGACCTGCAGCGCGACACAGCACGCCGCCAAAGCCACGAGCTTGACGTTCATTTGAATAGTTTTCATTTTCTTCGTTGCCTCCTGTTTAGCGTTCCTGTTTGCATGGCTGTTTGCTTTCCAGTAAATCATGGCGCACGGTATTCGGCGCGGATCACGGCGTCGGCCTCCGCGCGCACCGCGTTCAGCACCCCCGTGTTCACGCGGTGCCAGAGCTTTAGGTCGTCGAGATCGGCCACGGTCACGCCATGACCCCAGTCGTCATAGAACGGGTCGATGTTGCGCGGCACGCCTAGGTCCACGAAAAGAACGTTGCGGTCCGCTACCGCAGCGCACATTTCCTGCGTCACCACGGGACGTGCGGAGTCCACTGCGCTCAGTACGATGTCCGCATCGGCAAGCGCCTCCGGCAACTGTGCGAGCTGCACCGTACGCGGGAAATCGGGCTTGTGCACGTGGTATGCCCACGTCACCTGCGCACCGGTGCGCACGAGCGCCTCCACGGCACCCGTGCCCACCATGCCCGTCCCGATCACGACAACGCGCGTCTTCGGGTCGAGGCCGCCGTGGACACTGAGGTAGCGCACCGCGATCTGGTCGATCTCCGCCACGCGCAGCATTCCCTCCACTGCGTGCCGCACGGCCTTTGAAACCCGCATGATCTCGGCTCCCGACGCGCGGAGCGCGGGCCCGCTCCAGCCGTTCGCCTCCGCCTCGTCCAGAGCATCCTTCACCTGCGAGACGATGTGGAACTCGCCCAGGAGCGACGATTCAAGGCCGGACGTCACCAGCACGAGATGCCGGAACGCCTCATAGCCGCGCAAACAGAAATACTCCTCGCTGCGCAGACGGTTGAGGGCTGTCAGCCGCTTGAGCACGTCCAGCACTTCCGGCTCGGGCGACGCCACGGCGACCAGTTCCACTCGGTTGCACGTGTTGAGGATGAAGAACTCGCGCACGCCTCGCACGCGCGTGAAGAGCCGCCCCACGGCAGCCCGCTCCTCGGCGGGCAGGTGGAACGGCGCGCGCTTGCGCGACGGTAGGAGCGCGTCCGACGTGCCAAGCACGAACAGCTCCAGACTCTTGCGCGAGTGCAGTAGCGCGGCAATCTCGTCGCGGAAGTCGCGCGCGTCCGTGCAGCTCTGTCCGCTCGTGGACACCGCCACCTGCATGTCGCCCGAACGCACGATCGCGGGCGTCGTGAAGTCGCCGTCCGGCCAGTTGCCGTCCGCGCAGCAGCACGGCACGCGAGCGACGCGCGCCGCGTCGAGGATGGCCCGGTTGAGGTGCTTGTCGTCCGTACAGGCGAACGTGAGGAGGTGCCCCGGCACGTCGTCCGCTCGGAACGGACGCTTCGTCCAGCGGATGCGCCCCTCCGCGGCGAGCTCCGAAAGTTCCGCCACGGCGTCCGGACACACCAGCTCCACCGTAGCCCCGGCCTCCAACAGCTGGCGCACCTTGCGGCGCCCGACCTGTCCGCCGCCAACTACAAGCACCACGCCGTCGTCAACGATCACGTTGACGGGGAATGTTTTCTTCCTGGGACGACCTTCTCTGTACATGGCTCGCGTGCGATGGGACTAGTCGCGGCTACGACCCATAATGCGGAGAAGGTAGATGAACAGGTTGATGAAGTCGAGGTATAGCTCAAGCGCGCCCATGAGCCCCATCTTGTGCCGCGTAGCGGCGTCCAGCGCGCCCTCTTGCTGCGCGAGCAGCTTGATCTTCTGCGCATCCCACATCGTGAGACCGCTAAAGATTAGCACGCCGGCGAACGAGACGATCCAGTCGAAGCCTGAGCTGTGGAAGAACATGTTCACCACCACCGCGACAATGAGTCCCCAGAGCGCCATGCCGCAGATCGAGCCTACCTGCGAGAGGTCCGACTTCGTCACCGTGCCGAACACTGCAAGCCCGCCGAACATCGCGGCCGTGATGAAGAACACCCGCTGCACGAGCGCGAGCTCGTAGGCTATGAACACGACGGACAGCGTCAGCCCATTGAGCGCCGCATACCCCACGAACATCAGACACGCCGCGCCAACGGAGAGCTTGCGGATCGAGGCGGAGAGAATCCACACCATCGCGACTTCGGCGATGATACACACCCAAAGCCCCGGCCCCATCAGAACCTTCTGCCACAGGCCGCTTGCCGCCGTGTACCAGGCGACAAGGCCCGACAGCGCGAGCCCCCCGCACATCCATCCGTACGCGAGCTTGAACACCGTCGCGATCTGCGTCTGCCGCGCACCTGTCTCGTATGCGGGCTTCTCAAACTGATTATCAAAGTCAACCATAGTCTTTTTCCTTTCTTTGCGTGTGTGAAGTTTAGCAAATATCCCCCTCGGACGCAAGATGCGCCGACCTTGGGAAATTATGGTAAAATAACAGCCGTCATGCACGACATCGAACTTCTCGCCCCCGCCGGCTCCTTCGAAACGGCCCTCGCCGCCTTCCAGGCAGGCGCGGACGCCGTATACCTCGGCCTCGACGCCTTCTCCGCGCGCGCAGAGGCCGTCAATCTCACGCCCGCCCAACTGCGCGACCTTCTCGCCTGGGCTCACCCGCAAGACCGCAAGGTCTACGTGACCTTCAACACGGTCATCGACGACGCCGATCTCCCCGCCGCCATCGAACGCCTCGCGATCCTCGACGAGCTGCGTCCCGACGGACTCATCGTGCAGGACCTCGGCGTAGCTCGACTCGTGCGCACCCACTTCCCCGCCCTGCAGCTCCACGCCTCCACGCAGCTCGTCGCCCACAACCTCGAAGGCGTGCTCGCACTGAAGGAACTCGGTTTCACGCGCGTCGTGCTAGCGCGCGAACTCTCGCTTGAGGAAATCCGCACGATCACGCGCCGGTGCGGAACGGAGATCGAGGTGTTCGTGCATGGCGCGCTCTGTTACTCGCTCTCAGGACTCTGCCTGTTCTCGGCGATGGAGAAGAACCGCAGCGGGAACCGAGGGAAATGCGCCTACTGCTGCCGACTTCCCTACACTAACGCCGACGGCGCGAAGACGCTCCCCTTCTCTATGCGCGACCTGCGCCTCGACGACTGCCTCGACGCCCTCAAGGACGCGGGCGTCGCCTCGCTCAAGATCGAGGGTCGCATGAAGTCCCCGCTCTACGTCGCCTCAGTCACGAGCCACTACCGCCAGCTGCTCGACGGCGTGCCCGTCACCACCACGCGCGCCGACCTGGAGACCGTGTTCTCGCGCCGCACCACGTCACTCTACATCCACGGCACGCCGGACGATCCAATAGACCCTACCTCGCTCGGACACCTCGGCACGCCCGTCGGCACGGTCAAGCGCCTTACGAAGGACCGCGAGGGACGCTCCTGGCTGCGCTTCCACACGAACCGCGCTCTGGAACGACACGACGGGCTCCAGTTTGCCGTGACGGGCAGCAAACCCTTCGGTTTCGGCATTGCTGAGATGCGCCTCGCCCTTTCACGCAAGCCCGTTTTTGACGTCCGGGCAGGTTCCGACATTGAAGTGCGCGTGCCCGACGACCGACTCGCCGACATGCCGCCCCTCGCCGGCACCACTGTGTACTGCTCCGCCTCGAACGAAGTGAAGCGCCGGTTCCCCGTGCCATCGTTCCGTCCCTCCGATGTAGTTTCCGGCACGCCAGTGGACCTCACCGTAACGCTTGCGCCAGACGGCATTTCCGTTGAGGCCGCGACAAGCGTGGCCCTCCCGTCAGTAGAGGCCGCGACAAGCGCGGCCCTCCCGCGAGCACAACATCCCGAACGCACGGCCTCAGCAGTTGAAAAAGCCTTTGCGCGCATGGGCGGCACGGACTGGTCGCTCCGCAATCTCACGCTGATCGACCCCGACCATCTCTTCGCGCCCGCCTCGCTGCTGAACGACTTGCGCCGCGAGCTCGTGGAACGTCTCGACGCCGCACGCGACGAAGCGCGAGCGCAGAAAATCGCGGCGGCACGCTCGGTGATCGCGCCCTACCGGGAGGGCAGCGCTTGTCGCGGCCTACCTGTGCGCGCCGTCCTCAAACAGCGCCTCGACCAGCCAATCCCCGCCGACGCTAAGCGCTATGACGAGATTGTGTTGGCGATCGGACACCGTTCAGGTCGCGATGCTGAAGCCGCGCTCGCGCCGTTCGCCGGTCTTCCCCTACGTCTCGCCCTGCCCGTGTTCACGCATGAACGCGACGTAAACGCACTGCGTACTGCGGTCAAGCACCTTGTCCGCGCCGGTTTCACGCGCTGGGAGGCGAGCGACCTTGCCACGCTGCGCATCCTGCGTCAGGCCGGAGTGAAGGACATCACCGCAGACTGGACTCTCTATGCGTTCAACAGCGCGGCGATTGCGCAGCTCATCGACCTCGGTGTCACGCGCGCGGTCGCGTCGCCGGAGAACACGCAGGAGAATCTAAAGTTTCTAGCCACGAGCCCGCTTCCAGTAGAATGCCTGGAGCAGCAGTCCACACCGCTGTTCATTTCCCTCACGCCACCCGCCGCAGACTGCACTGGTGGTGATTTTACCGTGTTTCCCCTGGACGGACTCTGGATCACCACGCGCACAATTCCGCGCCGCTTCTCGCCCCCGGAAAACGCCATGCGCCGTCTCGACCTCAGCTGGGACGCCCAGGCAAATTAGCGCTACTTTGACCAGCCGATTGCGCGTGGCGTCTCAAGGCGACGCCAGCCATTCCGCGTTGCAAGTTCCTTCACCGGCGTTCCTGGCGGAAGAGTTGCGACGACTGGCGAGGAGTCTGACGGGGCAAAGCGCAACACCACCGCGCGGGCGGCGGCGGAAGTATCGGAAGAAGCCCTCTTCGCATCCACGGAGTCCGTCACCGTCACGCTCGTGTTCTCCGTGCTTGCGGCCTCGGCGGAGACGAATGTGAGCTTGAGCGGGTTCGCGCGCGTAACCTCGTAGCGTTTCGTGTTCGGGTTGAAGTAGTTGACGGAGACGGATGCGGTATTGGTGGCCTGAGCCGTACGTGGTACAAGGTTTTGCGTCCAGACCACGCGGCGATCTGTGCGCGACGTTTCCTTCGGCTCGTATGTCTTGAACTCGCTTGAGAGGTTTTCGACGTTGGGGAAGATGTTTGACGGACAGTATCCGTCGAAATCAAGCGTGTAGGTGGCCGTGACCAGGTCGTTTGGCCGCACATGGTCGCGGTCAAGTGTCTGTTTGATGCCGAATCGCCGTCCAATAGCCCCGGAGAAGTCAGCTGGACGTCCGTCCTTCGGAATCGACCGCGCGTCAAAGCGCAGCGGATTCAGCCTCCGTCCGAAATTGCTGAAGAACGACGAACCTCCCTGAACCGTCCCGATCATTCCCTGTACCGTCAGCGACACGTCGCACGAAACAGGTCTCAGAAAACGCACCGGTATCCGAATGCGCTTAACGACGTGCCCCTGCGTAGCAGACTTCCCGTCTGCCAGGTTCTCAAGTTCGCCATACACGATGAAACCGTCATTTGACTCGGGCAAACCGCTCACGCTGACTTGTTCCACTACGGCACTACGGTCAACGTCAAGTTCCAGGATGACCGCGCACGGCTCTCCCACCACAGGCGTGGCAGGTTCGCAATGCGCGGTGGCTGACACCGTGAACTGCGGCATCGCCTGAAAACCGCGCGGACGCGGGAAGCTAAAAAACTGCGCGGAGGCACTTAGCGCGAAAGCCGCAAGCAAGGCGATAACGATGCTATTCCTGCACATGGAGCACCTCCGTTCCGTGATGTTCCTCCACGAGCGACACGCCTACGGAGATTGCAGTCGCGCAGAAGGCGACAAGACACGCCGTAAGCAGGAAGCGCCGTATCGCGCCGACGGGCAACAGCGCGACCATCCACATAAAAGCCCACAGCCCCGCAGCGCACAAAAGGCGCGTATCGACGCTCCAACTCACGTGCGGTTTCAGGAAAATGCGCGCAGGCGACAGCTCCGCGCGCGGATTGTTCGTCTGCTTCGCGCGCGCGGCCCTCAGTCCGCGTGCCGTGGATGGAGTTTCGCCACCGCGACGTTCGGCGCATCCGAAAGCCGCGACCGCACCGCGCGTGTCGCCGGCAAGGAGCAGACATGCGCCGAGGTTCTGGTATATGCATGCGTTGTCCGCGCCAGCGTCAAGACAGGCGCGGTATGCGTCCGCAGCCACGCGGAAACCCGCCTCGTCCGTTGCCTGCACAGCCAACGCGGAGGCCCGCTGGTATGAGAACGCGGCGCGCGCCGCGTCCGCCTCCGCAAGCGCCGTTCCTCCAAGGCAAAGCCCTGCGGCAAGCAATATGGCGATCGCGCCCGCGCCGGGCTTCGCGGAGTAGGTCTGGGCATCATGCGTACGGAGGTTCGTCACGATGAGGGCGATGTCCTCCTCCGCGTAATCGGACGCCATGAGGCGCTGCGCGTCTGCCGCCGTCACGGCCGCTCCGTTCACGCCGTAGCGCACTGTGAAGAAGGTGCGGATCGCGGCTGCGCGGCGTTCGGCGTTCCGACTCTTAAGCGCGCGGCGGCATACGCCGAACGCGCGGGACTTGCGGTAGGCGGCGTTGCTCGCCGCGATGCGGCGGCGCACTGGCGGTGCGAGCCGGATGCAGATGAACAGCACCGGCGGAACGAGGAACAGCAGCACGGCGAGGGTAAGGTGGGGCAGGAACGGACGACACTCCGCGCCGCGCGGATCCAAGTCGATACCGTCTGGCATCGGGAACTCCTCTCCGCTGCTCTCATCCGTTAACACCACCTGGAGGCCTGCCTTCACCTGGATGGGGATGGTATCCGTTGTGCGCGTGATGTAGGCGCGCCGGTCGAGGTCGTAGTAGGAGACGGGCAGGGACGGGAACTCCACCGTCCCGGCCTTCACAGGGCGCACGCGCCATGAGAACCGACGCGCGCCGCTCAGTGTCTCGGTCTTCAACGACGATGCGTCAATGCGGAAAACGGAGCCGGTGAGCGCGTTGGAGAAGTCTGGCGGATGAACCAGCGACGGATTGGCGGCACCGGCGACTTCCAGCGTGAAAATGAGCGGGTCGCCCGCCGTACACACACGGGCGTCAAGCGACGCCTTGACCGTGAGGTTGGAGGCTATCGCACCGCACCATGACGCCGGACGCCCTTCCGCAGGCGGCTCGGCCACAGTGAGCGTAAATGGAGCCGTGCGCAACACGACATTGGAGAAAACCGGCACGTCAACGGCGCGGTTGAACTGGTCGCGTCCGCGCTTGACGCCGGTAATCAGGGGGACCTCCACCGTGACCGGCGGGAGCCGCACCTTTCCTGGTGCAGCGGCACGCCACGGGGCGACAGCTGCCGTCAGACGCCACCCCTTGTCCGCCTCCCGCGCAACCGTGAACGGAAAGAGCTGGCGCTTGGGTCCGAAATGGCTAAAAGGATCCATGTCAAACGGATCGTCCATAGCCGAGAAGATGCTGTCCGTGACGTAGTTGTTTAGCGTGAAGGCGGGGCCCTGTCGTCCGCGTCGCGGCATCTGTTCCGGGGCGAGCGGTGCGCGCGGATCGCCGCGGTCGATGGAATCGCTCTTCCATTCGCCCTCGATGAACGGACATGTGACATGCGGCGGGCGCTTGTTGATGAACGGAGCCTGGGCGTCCGCATACGCGCCTGGCACTGGTGGAAGGCGCAGCACGAGCGACACCTGCACCTGCTCCGTTACGACTAGGTTTGTTGAAGTGGCGACGATCTCAAGCGCCGGCTCCGTCGCCCCCAGCGCGAGGGCTGCTACGGAAAAGATGATAAGCTGCGTCGTCTTTTTCATGGCTACTGGATCACGACGACGGACACGTTGCGGTGGGGCGCCGACGTAGCGGGAAGGCCCGTGCCGGGAAGCGCGGACGGAGCGTTCGTGGAAACCGTGGCGTTGATCTGCGAAAGCGCCTTCGCAAGGCGTTCAGAGCGTTCGCGGTTCTGGCGGCTCTCCGTCACGGCCACGCCGCCAAGGAATCCGCCCGTGGCGGATAGCAGCACAAGGAGTACAATGCTTACGAAGACCAGCACCGGACGACGCCGACGCAGCAGCAGGGCAGCCTCGGCCTCGGCATGCGCCCGCGCTGCCGCGAGGCGCTCGCGCTCCACGGCTATTGCCTCTCGCTCAAGGCGCAGACGCTCCTCGGCGAAATTCTGGTCTTCGTCACTCATCGAACAGGGGCGTTGAGAAATAGCGCTCCGCCGTGTCGGGCAACACGGTAACGACCGTCTTGCCGGGACCTAGCTTCTGCGCGAGCTGCAATGCTGCGAACACGTTCGTGCCCGCCGAGATTCCCACCATCAGGCCCTCCTTGCGCGCAAGGTCGCGCGAGGTGTTGAGCGCGTCCTCGTCCGACACGATGCAGATGTGCGAGTAGATCTTCGTGTTCAGGTTGTCGGGGATGAGCCCGTCGCCGATGCCCATCTGAAGGTGCGTACCGATGGTACCGCCTGCGAGAATGGCGGCGTTCTGGGGCTCGACCGCCCAAATTTCGATGCCGGGATTCTGCGCCTTCAGCACCTCGCCGATGCCGCTGAGCGTACCGCCGGTGCCAATACCGCTGCAGAACCCGTGGATCGGACGCGCCGCCTGCTCCATGATCTCGAGCGCGGTGTGGTGGCGGTGCACCATGGGGTTCGCGGGGTTGGAGAACTGCTGCGGCACGTACACGCGGGGATCGGACTTCTGCATCTCCTCCGCCTTGCGTACGCACTCGGCGATGGCGTCGCCGATGTTGCCCGCGTCATGCACGAGCACCACCTCCGCGCCGTAGTGCCGCATGAGCTTGCGGCGCTCCTCGCTCACGCTGTCCGGCATGATGATGACCGTCCGGTAGCCACGTACAGCCCCCACGAGCGCGAGACCAATGCCCTGGTTGCCGCTCGTGGGCTCCACGATCACGGAGTCGGGCTTCAGCAACCCTTCGCGCTCAGCCTCGAGGATCATGTTGTAGGCCGTGCGGGTCTTGATCGAGCCGCCCACGTTGAGCGCCTCGAACTTGACCAGCACCTCGGCCGATCCGGGCTTGACCATGCGGTGCAGGCGGACGAGCGGGGTGTGTCCAATGGCGTCGAGGACCGTATCGCAGATCATTGCGCGGCCTCCTCCTCGCCGGGTTCGGACTCCGCAACTGAGAGCGAGACGAGCGTGGCTCCCTCGGTGAGACGCACGAGCCGCACGCCCATGCCGCTGCGTCCGACCACCGCGATGTCCACCACGCGCTGGCGCACCATGAGGCCGTCGGAGGTGATGGAGATGATCGACTCGTCGTCGCGCACCGCATGCGCGGCCACCACGTGTCCGTTGCGGTCCGCGCCCTTGATGGCCGTCACGCCCATGCCGCCGCGGTGCTTGCGCTCGTAGGCGCTGAACTCCGTGCGCTTGCCGTAGCCGTTCTCGGTGGCGACGAGGAGCGTCTTCGTGTCGTCCACCACGTCGAGCGAGCAGACCGCGTCGCCTTCGCGCAGCGAGATGCCGCGTACGCCGCCGGCCGCTCGGCCCATGCGGCGCACCTCGTCCGAGTTGAAGCGCGTGCCGATGCCGTTGCGCGTGATCATCACCACGTCCTCGCCCGGCTTCACAAGTCGCACTTCCACGAGCTCGTCGCCTTCCTCGATGTTGATGGCGCGGATGCCGTTGCGGTTGACGTTCTTGAAGTCGCCGAGGAGCGTCTTCTTCACCGTGCCGTTCTTCGTCGCGAACATCACGTCCACGTCGCCCTCGAAGCTGCGGATCGGCAGGAGCTGGAGCACCTGCTCGCCGGGCTGGAGGTTGAGGAAGTTGACGAGCGGCTTGCTTGAGGAAGAGGCGGCCCGTGTTCGTGAAGAACATGAGCGAGTCGTGCGTCTCGGCGACGAACACGAGGCGGAGGAAGTCCTCCTCCTTCAGCTGTGCGCCCTTCACGCCGCGTCCGCCGCGGTTCTGCTCCTTGTACTCCGTGAGCGGCACGCGCTTGACGTAGCCGCGGTTCGAGAGCGTGATCACGCACGGCTCGTCGGCGATGAGGTCCTTGATCGAGACCTCGTTCTCGTCGATCGTGATCTCCGTGCGGCGCTTCGCGTCCTCGCGCGACGCGAACTTCTCCTTCAGTTCCGCGAGGTCGTCCTTGATGATTGCGTAGACGCGTCCCGCGTCGGCGAGGATGGCCTGAAGATCGGCGATCGTGGCGAGGAGAGCGGCGAGTTCCGCCTCCAGCTTCTCGCGTTCGAGGCCGGTGAGCTGGTAGAGGCGCATGTCGAGGATCGCGTTCACCTGCGGCTCGGTGAAACCGTAGGCCTCGACGAGCTTGACCTTCGCCTCGTCGCGGTTCTTCGATGCGCGGATGATCTTCACCACGTCGTCGAGGTTCGCGATGGCGATGAGGAGACCATCGAGGATGTGCTTGCGCGCCTCGGCCTTATTTAGCTCGAACTTCGTGCGGCGGGTGATCACCTCGAAGCGGTGGTTCACGTAGCAGCGGAAGAAGTCCTTCAGGTTGAGGATGCGCGGACGCCCCTGGTCGATCGCGAGCATGATCGCGCCGAAGGTCGTCTGCAGCTCGGTGTGCTTGTAGAGGTGGTTCAGGACGATCTGCGGCTGGGCGTCGCGCTTCAGCTCCACGATGATGCGCACGTCGGCTTTCGACTCATCGCGGATGTCGCTGATGCCCTCGATCACCTTGTCCTTCACGAGCTCGGCCGCGTGCTTGATCATCTCTGCCTTGTTCACCTGGTAGGGGAGCGAGGTGATCACGATGCGCATGCGGTCGTTCTTCCACTCCTCGATCTCGGCGTGGCCGCGCACGCAGAGCTGGCCG
>CACZAK010000004.1 GCA_902779075.1 uncultured bacterium
AGGCATTAAGGAGGCTTATGACGAGATTCTTGTGCTCGCCAAAAACCTTCTTGAAGGTCACATCCGCCTTTGGATCTAGGTATTTTGCCATGTTCTTTGCCTCCTTCCCGTTCAAGTGCATAATTCACCCAAAAGAAAGTGGCATTATTTTATCATATTTTACGATTGTAAGTCAATCGCCGCGAATCGCGAAATGCGAAAGTGGGCGAAAGTGGCGCATCTCCGTTTTTCACCCATGCGCATTGGGATTTGGAAACAACCATGACAACTTTCAAGAACAACATTGTCCTGCGGACGCACCTTGAACATTCTGAATCGTGATAGTTTGAGGATCGGCAAATGGGCGCGGGCGAGTTAGCCCGCGCGCCAAAGACAAGTTGTTTTAAATAGTTGTTTCCAATCATCAGAATGCTCGGCGGTAAATTACGCCCTGCGAAAGCATGATGCAAAAAAGCGCAACGCATCCTTGACGCGGGCAACGGAAGTTTTTGCACTACTCCCCCCCAACATTTACTAACTGGTTGCTTATGCCTTATCTCCGAAGATGAGTAGCGGATTCAGGCGGCAGTTGCCGCCGAGAACATGAATCCCGCCGAGTTTGTGTCCGTCGCGTTCATAGCGGTACTGCAAAGCCTTGATGCGCTTGCCAAACGTCTCACGGATGATGTCGTAGTCATGCGAGGCGTGAATACAGGTATTTGCGTATTGACTGCAAAACGCGCTTGTCGCCATCGGCGAAAGGAGACCAGATGCGACCCAATCGACGAGCTGCAGCAATGCGTGGTTGTCGCTGTGCCCGAAAAGCGGCAATTCCGCCATGTATCGGTAGGCCGTTCCGTGCGTACTGAGGTTCCACGTGAAAAGACTGTGCGCAACTGGAACGTTCTTTACCTTGTTTCTACTGTCAAGGACGATTACCCCCTTGTCGTTATCGCGCATAAGCTTGTCTTCAAAGGTCTGCGCCAGGCGTTGGATCGCGGCAGAATAGACGCTTGTTCCCTTGAACTCGGTGGATGGCACTTTGACATAAACACGCGCCGAAATGCCACCGGATTCATCGACATAGCACATCAACATTCGGCATCTCCAAAAAAACATCAGCGGCTTTACCTTATCGGTACCGCCGCTGGACTCGCCGCCTTAACTAAGCACGGCGGGGGCGCGATGCCTTGGGGCAGGGCGCGCGCCGCCGCGCGGGGGTGGGGCGGTTTGTGTCAGTCGCGGATTTCGACCGTGCCGTTGGGCAGGCCGAGGTTGGGGTTGGCCGCGTACCAGCCGGCGTTTTGCGTCAGCCAGTCGTGTAGCCGCATCGATATCCGCACCTTCGCGAGCAGCGGGCAGTCGCGGAACGGCAGCTGCGACGCGCTCGCGTTGAGACGGCGTGCGTCGCCGAGGTCGAGTTCGCCCTCCAGCGACGTGCACCCGGCGAAAGGATCGTCCGCGAGCATCGTGCAGTAGCGCGGGAACCTGAACGTCTTCAGCGACGCGCAGCCCGTCAGCGCCCCCATGAACGTGGAGGCAAGCCCCTCGCCATGCCCGCCTTGAGCATTTCAAGGTTTGCATCTTTTCCATCGACGAAAACCGTGCCGAGGATGCGCTGGTAGCGGTCGCGTTTCGACCATGCCACGCGCACCTCGCGGTTCGCGACGAGACCGGCGAGGAACTTCCGAGAGGCTTTTCCGAATGCCTGCTTCTTCTCCGGCGCGTCAATCCCTTGGAGGCGGATTTTGTGGGTTGCGGACGCGACGGAGCGCGTCCCTCCCGGGGCGGCGGACGCGACGGAGCGCGTCCCTCCCGATGTTTCGAGGATGGTGATCGTGTCGCCGTCGGAGACCTTCACCACACGGCCAACGAGGTCTGAGGACGACGGGCTGATATGCGGTTTTCCGTCGCACGCCGTAACGAAAAACAGCACCGCCGAGACCGCCACTAAAACGGCCTTTTTGAATCGGCAAAATTGCCGCGTATTTATCGGTTTTTCCTTCACTTTGCCTTGCGGATTTTAAAGCCCAACTTTGTTTCATTATTATGTGCATATCTTATCAAAATGCCCCCCCCCGTCAAGTGTTAGTTATAGAAATTTTTTGGTAATGCCGCCTTTTAAATGCTGCCAATGTGAAAGTGTTGCCAATCACAATGTTGCCAGTTTTCAATTGGGGATGATTGGTGGCTCGTTTGGTTCGGGGGCGTTCCGTGCCGTTGGAAGCCACTCAAAAACTCAAGAGATGAACGAGTAGCCGACGCCGTGGACGGTGCGGATGAGGGATGGATCGCCGCCGATGCGTTCCAGCTTGCGGCGCAGGTTCACGAGATGCTGGTCGAGCGTCCGCGTGGTCCCGTAGTAGTTTGTGCCCCAGACGAGGTTCAGCAAAGTGTCGCGCGTCATGACCTCGCCCTTGTGCGCTGAGAGAACCTTCATGAGCTTCATCTCAAGTTCCGTCACGGCGACGGATCCGCCGGGGCCTTCCAGCACATAGCGCTTCACGCTCGCGCGCACACCGCAAAAAGGGAAATCCGATTCGGACGCTGTCTCGGCACGTACCGCGCCGGATGGCCCTTCGGCACGGCGGATCGCAGCCGCCACGCGCGCCAGGAGTTCGCGCACGCCGAACGGCTTGGTGACGTAGTCGTCCGCACCCAGTTCGAGACCGATGACCTTGTCGATCTCCTCGCCCTTCGCGGAGAGCATCAGCACCGCCACCCGACTCCCCGCCGCGCGGATTTCGCGACAGACGTCGTAGCCGCTCTTGCCAGGCATCATCACGTCGAGCAACACGAGGTCGAACGGCTCCGCCGCGCCTCTCCATGCCGCAATCGCCGCCTCGCCGTCAGCGGCGGTCGTGACCTCGTATCCCTCGCCCGAGAGAAGGTCCGCCAGCGTCTCGCGGATGTTCGCGTCGTCTTCCGCCACAAGGATCCGTTTCATTTCGTGTCACCTCCAAATTTCAGACGGAACTCCGCGCCGCCACCCTCGCGCGCCGTGCAGACGAGGTGTCCGCCCATGCCCTCCGCGAGCCGTCGCGCGATGGAGAGTCCCAGTCCGCTTCCGGACGATTTTGCGGCGAGCGAATCGTCGCATCTGTAGAACCGCTCGAACACGCGCTCCCGGTCGCGCTTCGGGATGCCAGGCCCCCGGTCGGCCACGACGACGGTCCCATCCGCCGCGACACTGACATCAACCTGCTTCCCGTCCGCCGCGTACTTCACCGCGTTGTCGATCAAGTTCACGACAATCTGGCTCACGGCGTCGCCGTCCACGCGCCGCACGACGGGCGTCGCGGCAATCTCGACGGACAACGCCATCCCCGCCGCCTCCACGCGCGAACGCTGGGATTCCGCCGCGCCGCGCACAAGGCCGCAAAGATCAACGTCGGACAGGTCGTACTTGCGGCGGTTCTGCTCGAGCCGGCCAAAGTCCAGGACATTGTCCACGAGCCGCGTCAGCCGCCCCGACTCCTTCGTGATCACGTCCAGATACCGCGCGCGCGCGGCGTCATCCTTCGCGCGGCCTTCGGACAGCATCTCCGCGCAGAGGCGGATGGACGTCAGCGGCGTCTTGAGCTCGTGCGAGACGTTCGACACGAACGACGTCTTGCGTTCCGAGTCGCGGCGCGCCCGCCACGCGTCCACGACGAGCATCAGCGCACCCGCCGCGAAAAGGATGAACAGCACCGCGCCGGCCGTCACCATGAAGGACAGCCGGCCGAGGTCTGCGGCGGACGAATCGAGCGGAGACGTTCGCCAGAGCGCAAGCGTACGATGCGGCAATACGGACGAAAGAGCCAGAACTGCATCAGGAGACTTCTTCTCCGGCGTTGCATCCGTCTTGAAGAGCGAACCGCCGGCGCCGTCCCGCAGCTCGAGGATGTACCCGTCGCCCGCCGCCTCTGCAAGGACCGACGGGAACTCCGCGAGAAACGCGACGGTCTCCAGCTCCGCGCCGACGACGCTCCCGTCCGCCGCCTTTCGCCAGCCGACGAACGAGAGTCTGTCGCCCTCGAACCACGACCGCCAGGTGAACTCCTTCGACGCGCCCTTGAAACCCTCCTCGAACAGGGTCACGTAACGCGCAAGGAAACGCCGTTCCTCCTGCGTCGCGCCACGTTCCTGGGGGAACGTGACGCCGCGTCCCGCAACCCATCGAAAGGCGTTCCGCACGTACGGCTCGCGGCGCGAGATTTCCGCGAGCGCGTCGGACGCAGGGCGCGCGCAGACGGACGCGACCGCCGTCTCGGCCGCGTGCTTGGCGCGTTCCACGCTCGCGGCCAGCCCTGCGGAAACGCGGCTTTCGACGAGCGCAGCGTCCTTCGCGGCCGCGCGTTCGGCCAGCAGTTCCAGCCGTCCCGCGATCATCCCTGCCGCCACCCACGCGAACACGAGCGACGGGATGGCGAGCAGGGCAATGGCGACAGGCAGGTTGGAGCGGCGCTTCATCTTTTCATTTCAGTTTCTGCTGGTTGAAGAGCTGGAAGCTCGACGTCTTCATCTTCTTGCGCGCCCCGCTGTCGTACGAACCGCGACTCATCTTCATCGAATTCGACATCTGCATTTCGGCGTCGGCCTGAAGCTTCGCGTCCACGCCAATCGCCCCCTGCACCTGCACCGAGTTTGCATGGTTCATCATGATCAGCTCGCGGGCCGCCGCGTAGTCGCCGCGGTCGGCACGCCGCAGGGCCTCCTCCGTGCGCATCGCGTTTTCGTTGAGCGCGCGCTCGCGGACCACGCCCTTGTTCACGCTCGCAGCGACGGCAGCGCTGTCCAAGGAGTAGCTGACCGTGCCGACGGCCGTCACGGTCCTGGAGGATTCGTCCTTCGGATCGACGTACGAGATCTCCGCCTTCGCGATCTCGCGGGCGGAACCGGCCGGGGCGGGTGCGGCGTCGCACTTCACGATCACGTACTTTTCCTGTCCGCCGTAAAGCTGGTTGAGGTCGATCGTGACGACGCCGTCCATGATGCGCCCGTCGCGTCCGATGAGCGCGACGGGGACGAAGCCTCCGCCGAACCGAACCTTGAGCGCGACCTTTGTGGCGGCGACGGAGAGCACGTCGCCGAGCTCGCGCGCGAACACGCGCGGCAGGTCGTTGGAGTTCTCCACGAAATAGCTGTTGCCGTCCGACTTCTGCGAAAGGCGCGTCATGAGATCCTCGTTGTAGTCCACGCCCAGGCCGATCGTCGAGACGGCGATGCCGTCTTTCATCAGAAGCGCGCCGTAGCGACCTAGCTCGTCGGGCGAGGACGGGCCGACGTTGGCCTGTCCGTCGGAAAGGAGGAGGACGCGGCTGATCTCGCATTTCCCCTTGAACTTCCGGAGTTCCGTCGCGCCTGCCGAGACGCCGTCGAAGAGCGCGGTGCAGCCCCGGGGCTCGATCGAGCTGATGCGGGCGATGAGCGCCTCCTTCTCCGTGACGTACTGCGCGGGAATGATGACCTCGCTTTTGTTGTCGTAGGCCACGACGGACACGATGTCCTTCGCGTCGAGCCGACGGATCGCCTCGCACGCCGCCTCCCGCGCCTTGACGATCTTGTCGCCACGCATCGAGCCCGAGCGGTCGAGCACGATCGCGAGGTTCACGGACGGGCGGTTCGCCGCCACGACCCTGTCCGCCGCGAGCGTCACCTTCACGTAGGCGTCGCCCGCCTTGTCCGCGAGCCGCACCGAGTAGTCCGGCTCCACGCGGCAGGAGACGTCCGCCGTGGCCGTTCCAAACGCCGCAAGCGCAAGCGCCGCGGCAACTGCTTTGATCGTTTCTGTCTTCATGTCATGTCCTTTCCTTTTTCCGCCGCCGGCCCTATTGCCCGCGACGGCGGACATTAAACCAAATCTCGCGGCGAAGGTTGTCATGGCAAGGCAAAGAGATTGCAAAGATTTTGCAAAGTATTATATCCGCGCTTTCGCGCCGTTGTCAAGCGCGGCCTATAATTCGCGTGCAATCCCACAGGGGATAATGTATACTACTCCCCCAAGGAGATAAGATATGAAAAGAAAATTAGTTTTGGGTGCAGTGGCTGTCGCGCTTGCGTGCGGCTCGGCCTATTCCGCAGATAACACGGTCTTCGTTGCGCCAAACAGCGACGCCGTGCGCGATGGTTCCGCAGCGCATCCGTTCGCGACGCCCGGTGAGGCGCAGGAGGCGCTGCGCGCGCTGAAGAAGAAAGCGCCGAATGGCGGCCCGTGGACAATTTCGCTCGCCGCGGGCGAGTACCCCATCGACAAGCCGCTGACCCTTCTTCCCGAAGACTCCGGCTCGCCAAGCGCACCGGTCACGTGGCGCGGACCCGCCGATGGTTCCGCCCGCATCGTCGGAGCGCGCGAGCTCAAAGGCTGGCGCGTTCGCCCCGACGGACGTTGGGAGACGGACGTCCCGATCGAGAAGAAGCCCCGTTTTCAGGTCGCCGTCTGGTTTGAGCAGCTGTACGTGAACGGACGCCGCGCGAAGCGGGCCCGTTATCCCAACGAGGGATTTCTGCAGGCGAAAGGCGCGAAGCCCACGCTTCTCGCGGGCGACACCGAACTGATGGAGCTTTTCGCGAACGGTGACGATCTCGCGCCGCTCGCAGTTTGCAGCTTCGCCCACCTACGACTTGCGCATCTCGTCGTACACCACAAATGGTCGTCCACGCGTCGTCCGATCCGCGGTTACGACGCCGCGCGGGGCGTGGTGTTCACGGAAGGAAAGTCCGTGACGAAGTGGAACACGTGGGACGCGAATTCGACGTACTACGTCGAGAACGCGCCGTTTGCGCTCGACGAGCCGGGTGAGTGGCTGTACGACGGCGTCGCGAAGAAGATCGTGTACATTCCGCGTCCGGGCGAGACGCTGGAGACGACGCGCTTCCAGTATCCGGTGCCGGGCCTCGTCACGCTCCTGCGTATCGCGGGCGATCCAGAAAAGGAAACGTTTGTCCATGACATCGTTTTCGAGAACATCGCCTTCGCGTTTTCCGACTCCCCGCGCCGCCAATGTTTCAAAGGCCGTAAGGGATTGCCCAGCGGAGAGATCGGCGACGATTCGTCGTTCGGTCCGAGCGAATGGCCGGGCGGACAGGCGGCGGCGCACACGAGCGCGGCGGTGCTGGCGGACGGCGCGCACCGGATCGCAATGCGCGGATGCTCCGTCGCGTACACGGGCGAATACGGCGTGTGGCTGCGCGAGGGGTGCATCTCGAACCGCATCGAGCGCTGCTCCATCGTCTATCCCGGCGCGGGCGGCATGCGCATCGGGATGAACGTCGCCTCGCAGAAGATCGGCAAGGGGGAGCGCATGACGGGCTTTGTCAACGGACGCGGTACCGGATGCAACGTCATCGACAACTGCGTGATCGCGCACGGCGGACGCATCTTCGCCGAGGGCGTGGGCGTGTGGATCGGACACTCTCCGTTCAACTCCGTCACGCACTGCGAGATCGCCGACTTCTTCTACACGGGCATCTCGATCGGATGGGTGTGGGGCTATGCGGGCAGCCTTGCGCAGGGCAACACGCTCGCCTTCTGCCGCGTCCACGACATCGGACAGCGCGCGCTCAGCGACATGGGCGGTGTCTATACGCTCGGAACCTCGTACGGCACGTGCGTCACGAACAACGTGTTCTTCAACATCGATTCGCGCACCTACGGCGGATGGGGACTTTACCCCGACGAGGGCAGCGAGGGAATCTTGTTCGAGAACAACCTCGTCTACGACACGAAGGACGCCTCGTTCCACCAGCACTATGGCAAGGACAACATCCTGCGCAACAACATCCTCGCGTTCAGCCGCCAGTGCCAGGTGGCGCTCACGCGCGCGGAGCCGCACCTTTCGTTCACGGCGGAGCGCAACATCATCTACTGGAACGCGGGGCCCGTGTTCGCGAGATACGGCGGCACGGTAAACGAGACGGGAAAGATCGCGTGGAAGGACAACATCTGGTGGATGGAGTCCGGCGCGCCGTCCTTCAACGGCAAGACGTTTGCACAGTGGCAGGCGAAAGGCAACGACGTCCACGGGGTCGTGATGGATCCGCTCTTCGTGGATCCGGCGAAACGCGATTTCCGTCTGAAGCCCGGATCGCCCGTGGTGAAGGCGGGGTTCCGTCCGTTCGACATCTCCGCCGCCGGCGCGGCGATCGCGCAGTGAGTTTACTCGAACGGCGGCGGTACCACCTTGCCGTCGCGCTGGTCTTCGACCTTGTGGTCGTGACCCACGTACTGCGCGTTCGAGCCCATGAACACTAACAGACGCTCCCACTCCTCCGGCGTGAGCTTCACGTCGTGGTGTCCCTTCTTCAGCATCGCGTACAGCGGCGAGGCGCACGCGCCCGTCGTGCGCGGCGCCGTATAGGCCGGCTCGAAGAAGGCCTGGTAACCACGGCGCTTGTGCGTAATCTCGTAGTCGTACGCGAAGAAATGGACGTATGGCATCAACGATTTGAACGACGTCGAAAAACCGTTCTTGTCCTTGCGCCAGTCGCCCGCGCGGAGGTCGGGCGCCTTCTGCGCGCGCTTCTCGCCATGGCACGAGACGCACTTGGCGTCCAGGACGGGCTGCACGAGACGAACGAAGCTGTAGGGTTTCGTACCTTCCGGCGCGGGCTTGATCTTGCTCGGCGCGCGGCGCATCGCGGCGGGCAGGTCGGTACCGGGCTTGCGGGCGGCGGACGTGCGTTCCTCGTGGCAGCCGTTGCACATCAGCTTTTCGCCGGGATGCACGTACGTATCGCTGCGCATGTTCTGCACCGTGCGCCCTTCGGAGTCGAGCGCCTGGAAGTAGAGCGGCACGTCCACTGGCGCCTCAAAGAACGCGCTGCCGTCAGCCTCCACCGGTACGGTCCCCAGACACTGGCGTGCCACCTGCTGGGTCTCCGCGCCGAGCCGCGGACGGCTGTTGAGCGGACTGAACTTCGGCAGTACCTGCCACACGCGCAGCGCCGCCACACGATCGCCGGGCGGGAACGGGATTTTGCTGTCGTAAACATTCACGAGGCCGATCTGCGCCGTCTTGGGAAGCGATTCAGGCGGAATGGTCGCGGGACGCGTGCCGTCGGGATTCGCCGGACGCCCCACGAGCGTCTGGTGCGCGAGGACGGGCGGCCTGGTACGCGCCCGGAGCGGCATCGGGTCGAGGCAGGAAATCGTGGGATGTGTGTAGAGGCGTGTCTTGTTGCCGAACACGTCCACGAGCGTAATCGCATACCGCCGGACGGAACGCACGTCGTACTTGCCGTTGGCGAAGCCGTCGTAGACACAGATGAAGTACTTCTCGCTCAACGGCCACGGCGTTGCGTACGCGCCGCTCGTCTGCCGCCCTTCACGCGTTTCGCTTTCGGGAAGCGGCTGCTCCGGCGTCACGCGGCGCACCTGCGACATCCTGTCGTCATCGCGCTTCGCGGGATCGACAAGGATGATCGAGCCGTAGGCGCAGCCGTGGTGCGGTGCGGCCACGGCGGAGTAGAGACGCGACCCCGGCACGGCGCGTCCGCTCAGCTCCATGAGCGGACTCGACCCCGAGTGCTTCTCGCGCGTGTTGCCATTCACCGCGCGCGGGTCGCGTCCGTCGGGCGTCGTGCGCCAGAGGTGGTGCGCCTGGCTGAAGCCGCGGTCCACGTAGTCCCAGCGCGTGTATAGGATCATGCCGTCGTGGTCTACGCTGGGATGCCACTCGTTCGTCTCGTGCGGGCTCAACTGCACGATGTCCGACCCGTCCGGAAACATGGTGTGCAGCGTGAACGTAGGCACGGGGCGTCCGTGACAACGTCCGAACCCGCCGCGCCGCTCGGAGATGAACACGAGGCGTCCGTTGGGGAGCCAGCAGGGGTCGAAGTCGTTGAAGCAGCCGGTCGTGAGCTGACGGAGCGACGAACCGTCGGCGGAACAGGTGAAGACGTGGTAGACCGTGTCGTCGTTCCACTTGCGGATCTCGGGTTTGCCGCGCGTGTAGGCGAAGGCGATGGTCGAACCGTCCCACGAGACGTCCGGCGAAAGGTAGCCGCCCGGACCAAGCGTCTGCCCTTTCCAGTCGCCCTTCTCCACAATGCGTCCGTCGAGGATGTCGCGCGCCACAGGGTGGTCAGAGAACGGATTCTCCAGCACGTAGAGTCCGTCGCCCACGGTCGCTCCGTGCATCGTGGCGTGGAAGCCGAAGTACTGGTCGCACATGTGCCACCCAGCCTGATATTCATCGAGGGGCAGGGCTTCGTGTCCGACGAACACGAGGCGGTCGATCCCCTTCAGGAGCGGATTCTTGAGCGCGACGCGGCGGTTGAGAGCGTGTACGGCCGAGAACGCGGGGAAGCGCGTCTCGCGCCAGTCGCGGCGGGACGCCCCCGCGCGCGATACGATGTTGTCGAGTTCGCGCCGCTCGGCGGAGAGATCGACTCCGGCGGCGGCAAGGTCGTCCATCAACGCGCGCGTGCGACGCACGACCACGTCGAGGGGATCCTTGTCCCCGGGCAGGATGCAGGCGGCCTGATTCACGCTCTGCGACGTGGTGAGCGACGGCAGCTTGCCCCAGTTCTTGATGTCACGTTCGATGAGTTCCCAGTCGAGACGGGCATACTCGTGCGCGCCTCCGGCGTCGGCGAACTCGCGCGCCTCAAGGGGCATGGCGCAAACCGAAAACACAAGCGCCGCAATCGCGGCGGGGACCGTTCTTCCTAAGCGTTCCATCATTTCTGCCCTTTCTTTATTTACCAGGGAGTTACCATATATCCACTTCGGCGACGGCGAGACGATCGTTGACGGGAAGCGCGTGGGTGGCCACGAAACGGAAGTAGCGCGCCTTGACGGGCTTCGTGAACTTCACTTCGCGCGTCTTGCGCGATTCCAGAACGTCGGGGAACGAACCTTCAGCGGCCTTCATCCAGTCCTTGCCGTCCAGCGAAACCCAGAATTCGCATTTGTCGACCACGCCCACGCTGCAGTTTGCAGGACGCGGCGTGTATTTGAACCCGCGCATCTCCCGTATGGCCCCGCAATCGACCGTGAAGCTCTGCGGCGGGGGAAGCGGATCGTTCTTCGTCATCGGCTCGGGATGCGAGTGCCACAGCGAATCCTTGTTGCCGTCGATGGCGGCCTTTGCGTTGCCGGGGTTCTTGCACGTCTCGCCAACGACCTTCCACGCATCGTGCGAGCCCGGGTCGATGAACTGCGAAGGCGTCTTGCCGCCGAGCGGGAAGCGCACCACGATGTCCGATACGTCGCCGCAGGGGCGGTCGCACTTCACCGTCGTCTTCTTGCCGTCCAGCAGGAACGTGAACTCCTTCACCTCCGGGTCGATGAAGTGGATGAAGAGCGTGTCGTCCTTGCGCGTGGTGACGACCTTGATGCCGAGCGAGACGCCTCCCGCCTTCGTGCCGTAGATCGAGTCGCCGTTCTTCTCGAACCACTTGCCGATTCCCTCGAACACCTCCACGGCCTTCGCCGGAATCTGCCCCGAACCGTCGGGGCCGATGTTGAGGAGGAGGTTCGCGCCCTTCGACGCGGCGCGGGCGATGAGCGCCACGCACTCCTCCGGCGGACGGAACTTGTTCTGCCCTATCTTGTATCCCCACACGCCGTACTGGATCACGTCGCACTGTTCGGACGGACGGTCGTCGAGAAGCGGCTGGTGCTTCGAGAACATCGTCCCGACTCCAGGCAGGTCGCGCTCGAAGAGCTGGATGTCCTCCTTTGGACGCGGCGCGCGGTGGTTGTTGTTCGCCACGAGCGCCTTGCGCGAGTGGATGAGGTCGAAGATGTCGTCGAACTCCCAGTCGAACGTGCCGCCGCGGTCCTTGTCGAGGTGGTCCCACTCGCCGTCGAACCAGATGTTGATGGGATGGTAGTTGTCGAGCAGTTCCGTGATCTGTCCCATCATGTAGCGCTTGTACGAGGCGTAGTCGGGCTTCTGCTTCGCGCGCAATTCTTCGCTGCGCAGCCAGGACCGGCCGGGGGTGTAGTCGGCACGGTGCCAGTCGAGGAGAGAATAGTAAAGCGAAAGCTCGACGCCCTCCGCCTTGCACGCCTCGGCGAGCTCGCCGAGGATATCGCGCTTGAACGGCGTGGACTTGATGTTGTAGTCGTCCACCTTCGACGGCCAGAGCGCGAAACCGTCGTGGTGGCGCGCGGTGATGGTGATGTACTTCGCGCCGGAACGGCGGACGATCCGCGCCCACTCGCGCGCGTCGTACTTTGAGGGGTAGAAGCCGTGCAACATGCGCTCGTAGGCGTCGCGGTCGAGGTTCCCATGGTGCAGATACCACTCGCCCTGCGCGTAGTTGGCGTAGAGTCCCCAAACGATGAACACGCCGTAGCGGTGCGCGGCGAACTTCTCGCGCGCCTCGAGGTTCCACGCTTCGGGCTTGTACTCCGCTGCGGCGCAGAACGGCGCAGACACCGCAATCGCAGCCGCGGCGATGGAAATTAAAGTACTCCTGCTCACATTGTTTTTCATTTGGAGGCTCCTATGTATTTGCTATTTGCGCCAACCTAACTTATCGGCGAAATCCATGTAGCGGTTCCAGTCGTGAAGGGTCAGGTTGTGAATGCCGGGACGGAAGTGGTACGACACCATGCCCTCTTGACGCGCCTCGCCGGGCTTCGGGAAGCCGCTGGAGACGAGTCCCTTCTTGCCGTACAACTCCCATGCGGGCGAGGCGAAGACGGCGCTGTAGTATTCACCCCGCTGCCCGGCCCAGTTGTCCTTACTCGCGGAGGCGATCGCCACGGCACGCGGTGCCACGAGCGCCACGAGCATGTGCTGGTCGAAGTCCATCTCGAACTCCTTGCCGGCGAACTTCCTGTAGTTCAGGCAGAACCAATGCGGGAACGCTTTCGTGATGCGGGCGATCGACTCGGACTTCGGAAGGTCGATGTGGTTCAGCTTCGCGCCGCTGCAGCCGGAGTCGTTCACGCAGGCCATCGCGAAACGCGTGTCGAGCACGCCCGCGAGCAGGGCCGTCTTGCCACCGCGCGAGTGCCCGACGACGCCGAAATGCTTCGCGTCCAGGAGCGGTTCGGTCTCCACCCAGTCGAGCACGCGGCTCGCCCCCCATGCCCACGCCGAGAGCGCACCCCAGCTGTTGGCAGTGCGTTCCTTCGCCCAGCAGGCGTGTACGCCCTTCGAGCATTTGCCCTTCGAGTCGTCCGGCGCCACGTCGCCGTTCCAGAACGCGAGCGCCGCGTAGCCGCGCGCCACGATCTCCTCCGCCGGCCAGAACTCGCTCTTCTTGACGCGCTCAGGGTCGATGTTCTCTGCTGCGGGGCGGTTGCAGATGAGGATGAAGCCCGGCGCGGGGCGTGCCTTCGCGGTTACGGGAATGAACGCGGTGAAGACGAAGCTCTGCGAGGCGAGCGGTCCCTTCCACGAAACGCGCACGCGCTTGCGGATCGACTTGCCGTCCATCATCACCTTGTCCGGCTCGGCCAGCTCGAACGCGAGCGTGTCGGGACGCTCCACGGGACGCCGCCCGTACTCGTTCTCGCAGAATATTTCCTTCAGCTCCGCGCGCCGCACCTTCTCCCACGTCGCGACGTCCTTCACGGGCGCACCCGCCTTCGTGACCATCAGCGGCGGCACGTCCTTCGGCTCCGGCGCGGCGGCAGCACCCTGTGCGAGCGCGAGGCAGGCAATGGCGCATCCGCGCGCGACCCATGTGAGAGACAATCTCTTCATCGTTGGACTCCTGTTCTATTTCCAGTTGATGTAGCCGCAGACGGGCGTCAGGTAGGCGGCGTTGCTGGTGGCGGGGCGGTAGCGCGTGCCCTTGTACCAGTCGGTGAAGCCGTTCTCGGCGCGGTAGATCTCGCCGGTCTCGGTATCACGCACGCGCTCGTAGCCGAGCGTGGCGTCGCTGCGCTTCTGCGAGAGCACGTCGTACGTGGCGTTGCGGCGGCGGTAGGAGTCCATGATCATGCCGCGGATCGAATCCGCAGTCTGCATGATGTATTTGGACGTGCCCATCACGCGCGTCCAGGCCACACGCCGCTGCTGGTGGAACGCCGGCGTGAAAACGATGGAAGCGAAGCAGCGATCGAGGACTGGCAGCCAGTCGACGAACTCCTCCTTCGGCGCGGTTTCGGAGAGGATGGAGAACTCCAGCACCGGCCCCACGTCCACCATGCCGGCCCGCGCGTTGAACGGGTTCACCTGAACGGGCTGCTTCATCATCCCCGAGACCACCGCGTGGTAGAGCCCCTGCACCCGCCGTCCCGACGCGGACGTGCATTCGGCCACTATCACGTCTCCGCCAAGCGCGCTCTTGCCGAGTCGTTCCAGAACGGTGAACTTATGATAGCCGAACAGCGGTCCCATGGCGGCGAAGTAGCCGTCCGTAGAAAGTCTCGGCAACACGGGCATCCGCGCGGAAGGGTTTTTGGGGCCATACGACCGGATGTACCAGTTGCGCGCCTCCACCGACTTGAGGCCGTAGGAGTTGTTGAGGCAGAAGTAGAGCTCGCGCTCCGGACGCTTCGGGTCGTACACCGTGATGGCGTAGCTGATGATGTCAAACTTGCCATCCGGCTTGAGTCCAGTCTTGACCCTCCATCCGAGCGGGATGTTCATCGTGAAGAATCCGCTCGGGTCGACGTACTTCACGAACTTGACGTGCGTGGCCTCCGCCGGACGAATCCGCAGACCCTTCCGGGGCATCAGGTCCCGGGGCGACGGCAGTTTCTGATGCGGCGACGGCATGTAGCCGTATCCTGTAAGTCCCGCCGCGAGCAAGCAGGCAAACACTGTTTTGAGCAACGTTCTTTTCACAACATGTTCTCCTTCGCGATTTTTTAAACAACTTGCCATCGGCGCAAGGGCCACACGCCCGCGCCCACCGGCTAATCCTGCAACGGCGCAATTATAACAAATTTCCCCGCGTAATGACAGACGGAAAAACTCGCCCGTCATTGGCACGAACTGCCAGCTTATGATTCCATGATCGACTTGTCCAACAAGAAAGGTATCACTCCTACATGAAGGATACCACTTTCGTCGGCCCAAGGCCGCTCGTTTCCGCCAGTAACGACTATCTTTCGGAAAAAATCGCTTGTCATCTTCAGGGAACGCAATTCCTGATTCGCCTTGTTAGAGCCTCCCATGTCAAGCGCGCTTTGGAGATAGATGCGCTTGAACCCTGAATTGACGACAAAGTCTATTTCATACGTTCTTCGCTCGCTTTTCCCTGAAGCGTCTTTGGCTATCGTCTCTACCACGCCAACATCAACAGCGTATCCACGTCTGCAAAGTTCGCAATATATGACATTCTCCATGAGATGCGTACGCTCCACCTGACGGAAATTGAGCCTCGCGTTTCGCAGCCCCGTGTCTTCGGCATAGTATTTGACCGGCGAGCCAAGATACTTTCGCCCCTTTACATCCCACCGTTCGGCTTTCTCGAAAAGGAATGACTTCCGAAAACATTCCAAATAGCTCCCAACAGTATGCGCGTTTGTTGCCATCCCCATTTCCGTCTGAATCGTGTTTGCCAACTTGTTCGGACTTGTCAAGCTGCCGACCGAACTTGCCATCACATCGCAGATGCGCCCCAGAAGAACATCGTTCTTAAGGCTATAACGCTCGACAATGTCCGCAAAATACACTTCGGCAAACAGTCCGCGCAAATAAGCTTCCCTTGCCCTCTGCCGCGTTTCAAGGACAGCCAACGGCATGCCTCCCCAGACAATGTAATCCTCCCACGCATCTGATTTCTCCTTGCCCCCGATTCCGTAATACTCCGAGAACGACAACGGCCACATTCTGATTACGGTGCCTCTGTCTCGGAAGTTCGTCGCAATATCTTCCGACAGCATATCAGAGTTGGAACCGGTCACATATATGTCTACCCCCTTCTTCTTCCTAAGCGAATTGAGAACGTCGTAGAATGTAACGCCGACCTCCCCCTTTGGCGGCGTGCATTCCTGGATCTCGTCTATCAGCACATAAGTCTCTCGCCCGTCTGTCAATATCCTGTCTTTTATGTATTTGGATAGCGCCCGGGGAGAACGCAAAGCCTCGAAATCGTCATCGTCAAGTTGCACGGAAACGATCTGGTCATCGTTGACCCCAATGCTCCTGAGATGATTTTGGAATATCGTGAACAGAAAATAGCTCTTGCCGCAACGCCGGATACCGGTAATGACTTTTACAAGACCGTTATGCATGACGGCCTTGATTTCATCTAGATAGTCATCGCGTTTGATCTCCATATCGCCTGTTTCCTTTTTCCGTAGAATTCTACGCTTTTATGAAGTGGGCGTATTATACCACAGAAAATCCTAGTCATCAACAGAAGGCAGTAAAAAATCCCGTAAATACATCATTGGCACGAACTGCCAGAATCTGGCTGTTCGTGCCAATGGCAGGTTTGGCCGATTGACGGGCCTAAAAGCAAGGTGTTGTACGAAAGGTAACTGAATCACAACAACCAATTGCACTTTGTGCCGTCAATCTGCCTCCCAGTTTTGGCAATTCCCCAAAGTTGGAAATGATCTCAATGTCAATGCTTTGACGTGACAAACCACTTTCCGTCTTTGAGGGCAAGCCTGCTGTCCTGGCCATTCTCTTCTTTCGTTCCGATACCTCCAAGCACAACACATACCTCTGCGTACTTCTTTTTATTGTCGGCACGTATTATAGCACATTCGGGGTGGTTGCGCCACTCCGAAATAGCCTGTGCGCGAACAACGCGAATCTCGCGCCGTCTTCCGTGAAGGGCCGGGCCTTTCCAGTCCTCTTATCTGGTTACTTGCGGGATGGCAGCGGAATCTGACACAGAGTTGAGTTCTTTCGCCATTTTCTCGACATCGTTCGTCGTGGCGTTGTGGAAACGCACATATTCGTTCAACTCGGATTCCAAAAGCTCAATGCGTGCGGAAATCGCCGCGCGCTCGGCCTCGTTTGTCGCATTGAACAGACGGTCGAGCTCGGCGTTGCATTCGTCCATATTATCCGATGCTTTCCTTGCATGGACACCCAATTCCTGGAGTCTTTCGTGTATCCTGCGCACAAGTACCTGTCGGCGTCCGTCGGTGGCTTGCGATGGCTGATCGGAAGAGGCTGGTTTTACGCCTGGAGCCGCTTGATACGGCACGGTCGCTTTCTGAGCCATCACAAGACTACACGCTGATGCGATTGCGCATGCCATGACGAGAAGCACTACGCCGATTATCGTGTATCGGCGCCAATGCCGGCGACGGATGGCGCGGGCGAACGAGGCCACATCTGGATAGCGCCGCGCGGGAATCGAACCCGTTGCCCGATCGATGATCCGCGCCCACACGGGAGGTGGTTTTCCGTTGAAACAGGCGTTTGCCATCATGCCGAGGGCGTGAATGTCCGTCGTCGGCGAAATAGCGTCGCCCAGCAGCTGTTCCGGGGCTGCGAAGCCCGGCGTGCCCACGCCCGCCGCGTGTCCGTCGATGAGCGTGAGCGACGTACCCTGTGCGGCGAAATCGCGCGCCGTGTCCTTGACAAGCCCCAGATCGATCAAGACAGGCGCGTCCGCGCGGTACAGAATGTTCTGGGGCTTGACGTCACGGTGAACGTAACCCATGCGGTGCAGCGCCGCTACGCCTCCGCAAAGGGCCAGAAGGAAATCGGCGACTTCCGCATCAGACGTTGGCAGCGTGCGCGGTTCCAGCAACTCCATCACGAGATAGGGCCGACCATCAACCTCGCCTCGCGCGATGAACTGCGGGAATGCCGGATGGTTCATCTGGGCAAGCAGTGCCGTTTCGCGGAGAAAGCGCGCACGTGCCGCATCGGTGTCGCGCGCGAGGATTTTCAGCGCGGCGACTTGCGGCGGACGGCTGCTCGGCGAGCCGTCCCTACCAGGATTGGCTGCCACCCGATACACCTCGCCGCTGCCGCCACGTCCGAGAAACGCGGTCACGCGCCAGCCGGCGACGACCGTGCCGTCGGCAAGAATCGGCGTAGGAAGCGGATCGCCGTGTGCGGCAAGAAAGAGTTCTGCGGAATTCACAGAACCTCTTTCAGCGCCGTGACGAGTGCCTTGAACTTCGCGAGCGTCCGGCGCTTCTGCTGGTCGACGACGTTCCGCGAGACGCCCAGCGCCTGCGCGACGGCATCCGGAGGCTCCTGGCGTATAGCCGTGCGGATGAATATCTGCTTCGTGCGGTCGTGGATCGCGGGGTCCGCCATCAACTGCTGCAGTGCTACCTCGAAGACGGATTTGTGCCAGTCGTCGGTGGTGGCGTCGTGCATCGGTTGCGGGGCGACCAACTTACCGGCAATTGCCGCAAGCAGCTCGCCGTCGCGGTCTTGTTTGCGCAAGGCCATCAGCGCCTTGTTGCGGAGAACGCCAACGAGGTAATTGCGGAAGTGTCCTTTCTCCTCCGGCGCATAGCGGTAGTTGGGCAACGCCTGCGCAAGTGCGGAAAAGGTCTCCTGTAGGATGTCGTCGGCCTCCAACGACGGGAAGTGACGCCGCAGGTACTGGCGACACGTCGGCGTGTAGCGGGCGATGAACTCAGCCCACCGCGCATGGTGTACATCGCCGCCGATCTGGCGAAGCAAAGTCGTGGACGTCGTCGGAACCATACAGGTGGGGCGCGGGATGTCAGAGGCCGTTTTGCTGGGCGATGAGGGTGTCAGCGCCGTACATCTTGCGGAGCTTCGGCTTTTCGATCTTGCCCGTCGGGTTGCGCGGCACGGACGCGAAGATGATTTTGCGCGGACGCTTGTAGCGCGGGAGGTCGAGGCAGAATTCGTTCACTTCGTCTTCCGTGAGGGTCTGACCCTCCTTCACCTCGATGATCGCGGCGGCGATCTCGCCGAGACGCGCGTCCGCAAGGCCGATCACGGCCACGTCCTTGATGGCGGGGTGCGCGCGCAGAAAATCCTCGATCTGCACGGGGTAGAGGTTCTCGCCGCCGGTGATGATCACGTCCTTCGCGCGATCGACGAGGTAGATGAACCCGTCGCGCATCTCGGCCATGTCGCCTGTGCGGAGCCAGCCGTCATCGGAAAGGATTTCCTTCGTCGCCTCGGGGTTCTTGTAGTAGCACTTGAGCACGCCCGGCCCCTTCACGGCCAGCTCGCCGACTTCGCCGGGGTTCACCTCGCTGCCGTCGGGACGGATGATCTTCGCCTGCCAGCCGTAGCCGGGCACGCCGATCGCGCCCACGTGGTCGATGTTCTCGATGCCGAGATGGACGGCACCGGGACCGGTGGACTCCGAAAGGCCGTAGTTCGTATCGTAGTCGTGGTGCGGGAACACGGCCTTCCAGCGCTTGATGAGCGCGGGCGGCACGGGCTGCGCGCCGATGTGCATGAGACGCCACTGGTCGAGCTTGTAGTCGGAGAGCTTCACGTCGCCACGCTCGATGGCGTCGAGGATGTCCTGCGCCCACGGGACGAGCAACCACACGATCGTGCAGTGTTCCTCGCTCACGGCGCGGAGGATCCACTCGGGCTTCACGCCCTTGAGGAGAACGGACTTGCCGCCCACGAGGAAACTACCGAACCAGTGCATCTTCGCGCCCGTGTGGTAGAGCGGCGGAATGCAGAGGAAGGTGTCCTCCTTAGTCTGTCCGTGGTGGTTCTGCTCCACCTTGCAGGAGTGCATGAGGCAGTGGTGCTGGAGCACGATCGCCTTCGGGAAGCCCGTCGTGCCGGAGCTGAAGTAGATGGCGGCCTCGTCATCGTCCGTAAGCGGGATGGCGGGCTGGCGCGACGAGCAGTAGCCCACGAGGTTGCGGTAGCTCTCGGCAAAGGTGGGGCAGTCGTCGCCCACATAGAGGCGCAGCTTCACTCGCGGCACGCGGTCTGCGATCTGCTCCACGCGCCCGATGAACTCGGGGCCGAACACGAGCACGTCGGCGTCCGCGAGCTGCAGACAGTACTTGATTTCGTCCGCCGTGTAGCGGAAGTTGAGCGGCACGGCGAGGCAGCCCGTGCGCAGCACGCCGAAGTAGATGGGCAGCCACTCCAGGCAGTTCATCAGGAGGATGGCCACCTTGTCACCCTTCTTGAGTCCGCGCGAGAGGAGGAAGTTCGCGAAGCGGTTCGCCTTCTCGTCGAACTCGGACCAGGTGATCTCGCTCCGGAACGCCTCCACGGGCGAGGATTCGATCAGGGAGTATTCGCGCCAGGTGGTGTTGCGCTTCTCCAGCTCCTGCGGGTTGATTTCGACGAGCGCAACGTCATTCGGCCACTCCTTGGCGTTGCGGGCTAGTATTTCTGTTATTTGCATGGCGGGTATTTTACCATATCCGCCGTAATCGGTCACTTGACTTTTTTAGGCTTGTAGATATATCTCACGCAGAGGCGCAGAGAGGCAGAGCGCGCAGAGAAGATTCATCTTGCTTTCGCTATTGGGAGTCTTGGAGTTTGGGAGGTTGAGAGAAGGAGAAAGAGAGTTTTCAATATATTCTCCTTACCTCCGAGACTCCTAATCTCCAAATAGCGAAAGCAATCATCCTTCCTCTGCGCTCTCTGCCTCTCTGCGCCTCTGCGTGAGATATCTTCCATCTAGCTATTTGCGGCGGTCGCGGGGCGACCGCCCTACCGGGTTTGCGAAGAGTTCACGGAACTCCTCGCGCCTCAACAGCACAAACAGCCGCTCGGGATGGAACTGCACGCCCGCGACAGGCAAGTTGTCGCTCTCGATCGCCTCCACCACGCCGTCCGGCGCAAAGGCGACCGCGCGGAACCCCGGCGCGAGGTCCTTCACCGCCTGGTGGTGGCTCGTGTTGACCATCAGGTTCTCCGCGCGCAGGCTCTTCGCCAGACGTGACCCTTGCACGATCCGAATAGGATGAAGTTCTTTGCTGCGATGCGCAATCTCGCCCGGACGCTCCGAGGGAAGATCCTGCCACAGCGTACCGCCGAAATAGACGTTGATCACCTGGCAGCCCCGGCAGATGCCGAAGACGGGCAAGCGCCGCTTCACCGCCTCGTCGAGAAGCAGGAACTCCCAAGCGTCGCGGCGCAGGTTGACCTTCCCCAGACGCGGAGACGGCTTCGCCCTGTAGCGACGCGGCTCGACATCCTCGCCGCCGCAAAGCAGCAGCGCGTCAAGCGGCGCGAGCATACGCGCGACTAGCTCGCGGTCGGTCTCAGCCGGCAGCACGAGCGGCGTGTTTCCCGCCGCCGCGACGGCGGCGACGTACGTTGACTGCACATTGACCGCGTTAGTCGTAGAGCACATGTCGGCGATGCCGACCACGAGCGGCGCAGCCCCCGACCAAAGGCAAACGGTTGCCACCAGTATTACAAACAGATGCTTTTTCATTCTGAGTCTTTCTTCGTTGTACGCGCGTCCACACGTCGGCGCTGGCGGAACCAGAGAAAGAGACAGATTGCCGCGTAGTAGAGCGCAACGCCGGCAAGGTAAAGCGTCCACTTGGCCGGCAAGTCGGTATATCCAACCTGATTCGACGCGGCGAAATCGACGCAGAACGACATCACGACGAGCACGAGCGCAGCGAGTGCGGCGAAGACGGCACGCCGACCGTAGCGCGGCGGCGTGCGTAGGGAGAGCGTCGGGGGCGAGCCGCTCACTGGACATGCCCCCAATCAGGGTACGGCGTGCGGATTTCCATCTCGTCATTAGAGATTGGATGACGGAACGATGCCGCAAGGGCGTGGAGACAATGTCCGACCTGGTTCTCCACGGCGAACGCGCCGTAGAGTCGGTCGTTCACGATGTGCATGCCGGCGAGGGCAAGTTGGGCGCGGATCTGGTGCGTGACGCCGGTGTAGATAGTCACTTCGAGAAGCGTGCGTTCCTCGTTGCCGCAGGAGGTCCGGGCGACGGGCGTGAACTGCGTGACGGCGTGGAGCAGTGCGGCCTTCACGCGGGCGCGCGCGCGACTGATGTCGATCATGCGGCAGAACGGCAGCGTAGGATCGTGGACAAGGTCGTTCTCCAGCGTCCCGCCCACGGCCACGGAACCTTCGACAAGCGCGAGGTAGGTCTTCTTCACCGTCTGCGCAGCGAACTGCGCTCGGAGCGCCTCGAAGGCTGCGGGCGTGCGCGCGACGAGGACGAGCCCCGAGGTGTCAGCGTCGATGCGGTGCAGCGCGCCGGCCATGAGCGGCTGGTCGCCCACGTCGCGCACGTCGGGCCAGCGGGCGACAACGCCGTTCATCAGCGTGCCGGTCTCGCGGTATGTGAGTGGCTGTACGGGCTGGGCGGCCGGCTTGTCGAAGGCGAGCAGCGCAGCGTCCTCAAATACGCACCGCACGTGTACTGCTGGATTCGGAGCAACGCGGTTGTCGCTCGCTTCGGCGAGGCGGCGCACTTGGATGCGTTCGCCGCCTTGCAGCTTCTGTCCCTTGATGGCGGGGCGACCGTTCACCGAGACGTCCCCGTCCGCACAGGCCGCGCGGCAGAACGCGCGCGTGGAAGTGGGGAAACGGGACAACAAGGCGGCATCCAAACGGATGCCGCCTGTTTCCACGATGAAGTCTGCGTCCTCAATCATGTGGATCAATCATCTGTGCGGGCAACGGGCCGAGGCTCTCCCACGAGTGGTTCGTCGCCCACGGCAGGTCTGAGTCGGCAGCCGTATCCGCAATGCATCCCGTCAAGCCGAACAGGACGAATGCGGCAAGCAGCGCCCACAGGAACTTAGTCGGTAATGACGGCATCGCCTTCCTCGATCACCAGAGGATCCTGCGCGAAGTCCTTCAACACCTGTGCCAGCACGAAGTTCGTATTGGGCGTCCACTGACGCAGACGGATCTTGCCGACGATTGTCTTGGTTTCCTTGCCGTCCGCGTCCTTCGCTTTACGGACCACATACATTTCATGCGGCGTCAGCGGGTTGCTGCGGTCTGCACCGAGAAGCTCGTCCAGAGCCGAATCCTCAAATTTGACAACAACGTAAAGCTTTTCGTTGTTGACCTTAGAGATCGTCCCCTTGTAGCCGTTGGTAAGCTGGCCGCCGCCAGCCGTCATGGTTCCGGACGCGCGCGGCGCGGCCGTCTGGGTCTTGAGGAGGTTCGTCAGGTGTTCGACCTTCTTCCGCTCCTTATCAAGATCTTCCTTCACGGCTTCCGTCTCGTCCTTAGCGGTGGAGACCTCGTCCTTGAGCGACGTGACCTCCGTCTTGAGGTCTTCAACCTCGGACTTAGTCTTCTGCAGCTGGTCCTCGAGGGCCGTCTTTTCGGAGTTAAGCTTCTCGATTTCCTTGCCACGCTTCTCGATCTCGATCTTGTCCAGGCGAATCTCCTTCGGCAGCTCGTTGAAGTCAGTCACGAGCTTCTGGAGTTTCGAGCGTACGCTCGCCAGCTCCTGACGCGTCTTGCCGAGCTTCTCGTACTGCTTGGACGCGCGGTCGGTGATGGAATCGACAAGTTCCTGCGCCGTGCCGGGACCCTTCGTGACGAAGCGGCCGGGATTCGCCTGGTCGGGCTGCCTGTTGCCTTCGGAGTCCAGGGCGTAGAGCTTGCGAAGCTGCGCGGACTGCGAGTCGCCCCACTTCATGAGCTTCACGTCGCTCTTCTCGAATTCGGGATGGTAGTCCTCGAGCAGGTTCTCCGTATCGGGGTCGTCCACCTCGCGCGCCTCGCGGGGGGAGACGTCCTTCTTTGCCGCGAGGTTTGCGCCAGGAGCGGCGTCCTCAGCCTCGATGAAGGACGACAACTTGACGATACAGTTGCGAAGCTGCTCGTTGCTATCCTTCAGCAGTTCCTTCTTTTCAAACAGGTTCAACTCGAAATACAGCGCGACGCCGGCGACAGCCAGAATCACGTAGACGAGCGCGTGTACAGCCTTGTTCATGATGTTTTCTACCTTCTTTAGGACAGATTTTTGGGCCGCGCAAACCTAGTCCGCGCAGTCACGGTTGAATAGGATAATAGAAATCTGCGATAATGGCAACTGTAAAATGTAAAAAAGTTTTGGACGGGTCTGGATCACTTCAGCGCGATTCCGCCTCCGAGCGCCTTGTAGAGGGCGATCAGGTTGGTCGTAATCTTGCCTCTGCTGATGGTCAAAGACTCCTCGAGAGTGAGCAGCGAGCGCTGCGCGTCGAGCACGTTGTTGAAGTCCTTGAGGCCGTTTTTGTAGAGGTCCTGCGAGATGTTGACGGCGTCCTGCGCGGCCTTCACGGCGTCCTGCAGGGACTGGTAGCGGTGGTACTCCTGCGTGTAGGAGCTGTAGGCGTTGCGCGCCTCGCCGTAGGCGTTCTGCACGGCGAGCTCGTACTTCAGCGCGGCCTCGGACATCTTCGACTCGGCGGACCGCATGGCAGCGATGAGGTTGCCGCCCTGGAAGATCGGCCAGCGGAAGGCCGGGCCGATGGAACCCATGAACGCATCGCGGCGGAAGAACTTGTTGGCGTCGATGCTGTCGAGTCCGATGGAGCCGTTGATGTAGAACTTCGGGAAGAACTGCGCCTTGGCCACGCCGACGGAGGCGACCTGCGCGGCGAGCGAGCGCTCGGCGGCACGCACGTCGGGACGGCGGCGTATCACGTCGAGCGGGATGGCGGCAACGCGCTGCGGCGCGATCAGCCAGTCGCGCGCTGGCAGAGGACGAAGTTCGTCGTGGAGGGCGCCCGGCATCTTGCCGGCGAGAATCGCGATCGCGTTCATGTACTGTTCCGCGCTCGCGTGGAGGTTCGGGAGCGAGGCGCGCGTTTGCTCAACGTTGTACTTCGCCTGCTTGACGGCGAGTTCGTCGCCGATGCCGCTGTCGAGACGCGACTTGAGGATGTCGTACGTCTCGCTTTGCAGCTTGAGGTTCGTGCGCGCCACCTTCAGACGTTCCTGCACCGTGCGCAACTCCACGTAGGTACTCGCTATCTCGGCCGTGAGCGACACCCAGGCGTCGTCGAGCGAGCAGGCTGTCGCGTCGAGCTGGGCCTCCGCCGACTCGTACTGGCGGCGCGTGCCGCCGAAGACGTCGATCTCCCACGACGCGTCGAAGCCGCTGTTCCAGTGGTCGCCGTGGTAGGCCGTCCCGCTGCCGCCGCGCGAGCTCGTGAAGCCGTGCGCGCCCGAACGCGTGTAGGTGCCGTCCATCGTGATGCTCGGCAGAAACGCGGCTCGCGCTCCCACGAGCGTCCACCGTGCCTGGACGAGGCGTTCCTGCGCCATGAGGAAGGAGAGGTTGTTGGAGACCGCAGTATCGACAAGATCCGTCAGGACGTCGTCGTTGAACTGCGTCCACCACGTCTTGATAGACTCTGCGGAGATCTCCTTGCGCGTGTCGTCCTTCCCGTCGGCAGGCTTCAGCTCGCCAGTCTCGGTCTTGTTTGTTGTCGGGTATCCGGCGTCAGGCAACGCCACGTCGGCAGCCTTGACTTCCGGTTCCTTGTAGTCCGGGCCCACGGCCCAGCCCTTGCATCCGGCCACGGCCAGCGCAAGCGCGCACAGTGCGGCGGCCCCGATGAAGCATGTCTCTCGCATCATTTCTTTTCTCCTTTTCTAAATCAGACTCTGGACTTCAACTCGCGGTTGCGGCGCGCGCGTGCCGACAGGTATTCGAAGAAGCGCTTGACCCTCTCGCGCCATGTCTGGAAGAGCGCGTAGAGCCCCGGCACCAGCAGGATGCCGAACGCGACCGAGGCAAACATGCCCCAGAACTCGGTCGTGCCGAGGTGGTTGCGGCTCGCGGCGCCCGCGCCGGTGGCGATCATCATGGGGAGCGTGCCGAGGAGCGTGGTGAGCGCCGTCATCAGCAGGGCGCGCAGACGCTCGCCGGCGGCCGCGCCCGCCGCGTCCACGATGGAGTAGCCCTCGTTCTCGCGCTTGTCCTTAGCGAACTCCACGAGCAGGATGGCGTTCTTGGAGGCGAGTCCCACGAGGAGAACGAGGCCGAGCTGCGCGTAGATCGAGAGCGCGAACGGCTTGCCAGTGGCGAAGATGCCCCAGTACTTGAGGCCCATGAGCGCGCCGAACACCGCCACGAAGATGGAGAGCATCACCGGCATCGGAATAGTCCAGCTCTCGTACTGCGCGACGAGGAACAGGTAGCCGAAAAGCACCGCGAGCAGGATGAGCGGCGCGGCCGTGCCCTCGTTGCGCTGCTCCTGGTAGGAGAGCGCCGCCCAGTCGTAGCCGAAGCCGTCCGGCAGCTCCGCCTTGAACAGATCGCGCAGCTCGTTCATCACGAGGCCCGACGGGACGCCGGGTTTCGGCAGGATGGTGAGCTGGGCGGTCACGTACTTGTCGCGCGTGTTGATGGCGCGGGGGCCGAGTTCGTGCGTGATCGTGCCGAGCGATCCGACGGGCACCATCGCGCCGGTGTCGGAGCGCACGTACAGTCGTTCCACCGCCTCGGGCGTGTCGCGCGCGGACGCCTCGGCGGCAACCGTCACGCGGTTCACCTGCGTGCCGAGGTTTACGTCGTTAACGTAGCGCGAGCCGAGGTAGTTCTGGAGCGTCGCGTAGATCGTCGCCACGGGCACGTGGAACATCTCCGTCTTCTCGCGGTCGAGGTTGAACTTCAGGTGGGGCGTCTTCGCGTTGTAGCCGGAGAACGCCATCAGCACGTTCGGGTTCGCGTTGATCTTCGCGAGGAGCTTGTTTTTCACCTCGTCCATCTTCATCGGGTCGGCTTCCGCCTTGTCCTGGATGTGTACGGAGATTCCGTTCGCCATGCCGAGGCCGGGGATGGCGGGCGGCATGAACACCTGCCACTTCGGCTCCGGGATCGCCGCGAGCAGTCCCTGTATCTTGCCGACGAGCATGGCGGCGTGCTGTTCCGGCAGCGGACGCTTGTCCCAGCCCTTGAGGTCGATGATGAGCGTGGTCTGGTTCTCGCCGCGTCCGCCGATCATGCCCCAGCCCGTAATGGTGAGGACGCTCTCCACCTCCGGCAGCGTGCGCAGCAGGTCGACGGCGCGCAGGGCGGTATCGCGGCTGCGGTCGCGCGCGGTGCCCTCGGGCATCTCCATCGAGGCGAAGATTACGCGCTGGTCCTCGTCAGGGAGGAACGCGGTCTGCGTCTTGGTGAAGAGCGAGACCGTCACGAGGACGGTCAGCAAAAGGAGGACGCCCGCGAGGAAGATGCGGCTTGCGAGCCACTTCGCGGCCGTGATGAACAGTCCCTTGAACTTCTCTACGGCCCAGTTGAACCAGGCGAGGGGGCCGTGCTTGTACGGACGTGCCTCGCGCAGGATGAGCGAGCAGAGCGCCGGCGCGAGCGTGAGCGCGCACACAGTGGAGAAGCACACCGCGGCGGAGAGCGTGACGGAGAACTGCTGGTAGATGCGCCCGGTGATGCCGCTCATGAAGCCGACCGGCACGAAGATGCCGAGCAACACGAGCGTAGTCGCGATGACGGCGCTCGTCACGTCGCTCATCGCCTGGATAGTCGCCTCCTTCGCGTTGAGGCCGCGGGTCTCGATGAGGAACTGCACGCGCTCGACCACGACGATGCAGTCGTCCACCACCACGCCGATCGCGAGCACCAGCCCGAACAGCGTGAGGATGTTGATCGTGTAGCCAAGAATGGCCATGAGGATGAACGTTGAGCAGAGCGAGACTGGGATCGTGAGGCACGGGATGAGCGTGGCGCGCCAGTCCTGCAGGAAGAGGTAGCACACGAGCACCACGAGGCCGAACGTGATGGCGAGCGTCATCACGATTTCCTTCACGCACATGCGCACGTAGTCGGTGGCGTCGTACGGGGTGATCCACTCCAGGTCCTCTGGGAACGACTGGGCGAGGCGGTCCATCTCCTTCTGGATCTGGTTCATCGTGGCGATCGCGTTCGCGCCGGGCTTCTGCTGGAGGGCTACGGACACGGCGTTGCCGCCGTTGAACTGTCCGGTGAACATGTAGTTCTGCTCGCCGATCTCAGTGCGCGCGATGTCCTTGAGCTTCACGATGCCGCCCTTGTCGTCGCGGCGGATCACGATCTCGTTGAACTCCTCGGGCTTCATCAGGCGGCCCTTGGCCGTGAGGGTGTAGACCTTCGCGCCGTGCGCCGGGATGGGGGACGCGCCCACGGAGCCGACCGACGCCTGCACGTTCTGGCGCGTTACGGCGGCTATCACCTCCTCGGAGTTGATGCCCTGCGCGGCCATGCGGTCGGGGTCCATCCACACGCGCATCGAGAGGCGAGGGCCGTAGACCGTTGCCTCGCCCACGCCGGGGATTCGCAGCAGCACGGGCTGGATGGTGCCGAAGATGTAGTCGCTGATCTGCAGACGCGACATCGTGCCCTTCGGCGAGCGGAGGCAGATGACGCCGAGCATGTCCTCGGCCTGCGCGCGGATGCGTCCGCCGAGCTGCTTCACCTCGCTGGGAAGTTTCGCCTCGGCCTGCGCAACTCGGTTCTGTACCTTGACCATGTCCATGTCGCGGTCCGACTCCACCTCGAAGGACACCTGCAGCTGGTAGTCGCCGGTGTCGGAGCACGAGCCTACCATGTACAGCATGTCGTCCACGCCGTTCACCTCGTCCTCGATCGGCATCGCGACGGTGTTGAGGATTTCCTTCGCGTTCGCGCCGGGGTAGCTGTACGACACGGAGATCGACGGCGGCGTGAGGCGCGGGTACTGCGAGATCGGCAGCTTGAAGATCGCCATCGCGCCCGCCATCGTCAGCACGATGGCAATGACCATCGCGGATCGCGGACGTTCCACGAAGATACGCGAGAACGTCTTGATTTTATCGATAGACTCTCTGATTCCTAGCTTCATTATTTTAATCCTCGTAACTGTTTCCTTGTGCTGGCAACGAGCGCATCAGCCATGTTGAAGATCCCCGCGAGGAGCGCGCCCGAGACGGAATGCCACACGCACGAGACCGCCGAGGCGACGGCCGCCTCCGGCATTGCCGGGAAGTGCTTGCCCGCAAGCACCGTCGCGAGCCCCGCGTTCTGCATTCCAACTTCAATGGAGATCGTCCGCCGCTTCGACTGCGGGAACCGCGCCGCAACGCCGGAAAGATAGCCCAGCACGTAACCAAGCGAATTGTGCAGGAACACGCCCACGAAAATGAGAACGCCAGACTTCACGATGCTCGCGCCGTGTGCCGAAACCACGCCGCCCACGATGCACGCGAGCCCGAGCACCGCAATGCCCGGCATGACCTTCAGCGCTTCGCGGTAGCCGTTCCTTTTCTGGAACAGCGCGTTGAGCACATACCCAACCGCAATCGGCAAGATAGTGACGATCAGAATCGACTTGAACATCCCGACTGCGTCCACGTCCACGGTCTCCCCCGCGAGCCACAGCATCAGGAACGGCGTCATCAGCGGTGCCGCAAGAGTCGAGACCGTCGTCATCCCCACAGAGAACGCCACGTCGCCCTTGCAGAGGAAGCTCATTATGTTGGAGGAGACGCCGCCCGGACAGCACCCCACGAGCATCAACCCCACGCCGACCTCGCGCGGCAGGCCCAAGACGCGGACAAGCGTCCACGCGATGAGCGGCATGAACGTGAACTGCGCGAGCGCGCCGATGACCATGTCCTGCGGGCGCGACGCGAGTATCTTGAAGTCCTCGTCCTTGAGCGTCATGCCCATCGTGAGCATGATCACGCCGAGAACGGCCGTCTGCGTGTCGCCGCGCACCCACCCGAACGCATCCGGCACGAAGTACGTCCCCACCGCCACAAGGGCGATGAAGAGCGGCGTCCACTTCGCGAGCCACGCCGAAACGGCCTGGAGAATACGCATCATCTATTCCCTACTCCTTCACAGGCGACTGGTAGTTGGGATCGAGGTCGTCATTCATGGTAGGCTCGACCACCTTCACCTTCATGCCGGGCGAGAGCTTACCGGTGCCGGAAATGACCACCTTCTCGCCGAGCTTGAGTCCGGAGACGACGGGCGACCAGCCCTCGCTCATCTCGCGTACCTCAACAACGCGCTCTTCGACCGTATCGTCGTCCTTCAACACCCACACGCCCTGGCTGCCGCCCGTGAGGTCGAATATCGCCTGCTGAGGAATGCTTACCATCTTCGGGGGAACCTTGCGGTCCGTGAGAAGCGTCACGTAACTGTTGGGGATGAGCATGCGGTCGGGGTTGGGGAAGGAGAGACGCATGATGATCGTCGCGGTGTCCTTGCTCATCTCGTTGTCGTCGAAGTCCCACTTTCCCTCCTCGCCGTACTCGCTGCCGTCTGGCAGGAGGAGGCGCATGCGGTAGTCGGGCGCCTTACCCTTCTTGAGGGCCGCGCGCCAGCCGATGTAGGCGCGGTCGGTGAGCGGGAACGTGACGCGGATGGGGTCGATCTGCACGATGCGCGCAAGCGCCCCCTTCGACGGTGCCACGTAGTCGCCCACGTGGGCGGAGGTTTTGCCTATCTGTCCGCTGATCGGCGCCACAACGACAGCCTTCTTGAGGTCGTACTCGGCCACCACTAGGTTGGCCTTTGCCTGCAGGACGGCGGCCTTGGCCTTGTCGGCGCCGGCTTCGGCGTCATCACGTTCCTTCTGCGTGATGCCGCGCGCGTCTGCCTTCTGCATGCGTTCCCAGTAGCGCTCGGCGCGACGCGCCTCCGCCTCGGCGGCCTCGAGGTCGGCCTTGCGCTGGTTCGCGACAGCGCGGTAGCGCTCGTCGTCCAGCACATAGAGGACCGAACCGGCCTTCACGATGTCGCCTTCCTTGAACTTGATCTCCTTGATGTAGCCGTCAACCTGCGGCAGGAGGTCCACCTCCTGCATCGCCTCGGCGTGCGCCACGAATTTCTCTGGGAGGTTGTATGTGCGCTCCTCCACCGCCTTCACGGCGACCGTTGTGACCATTTGGGGCATCTGCGGCTTCTCCGCCTCCTTTTTCGGCCAAAGGTCGTTAGCGATCCACCCGCCCACCGCGCAAGCCGCAGCCAGCACCAGCGTTCCGATCACGGCGCCAATCGCGCCGCCCTTGCTTTTCTTCGCTTCTTCGTTGTCGTTCATTTTTTTGTTCCTTTGCTGAAATTGGATTTTACATTCGACATCCGTTATCCGACGGCCGTAGCTGCCGAGCTCTGGTTCGCAGTCGTTCTAATTGACTCCCATACTGCCGCGTATGACTTGCGCAGAGTGTCCTCCAGGTCGCACTGGAGCAGCTTCGCGATCCGCATGTGTACGAGGCCGTCCCAGATTGCGACGCAGACGCTCGCCACCTGGACGGGATCCACGTCGGGTCGCACGCGCCCCGCGCGCACGTCGTTCTCAAGAGATGTCTTGAACGCGGCCCACGGTCCGAACCGCTGGTTACGCATCAGGTCCTCGCGTACCTGGTCCATCGACTCTTCCGCCCACTGAATCTGTTCGTGAATGAGCAGAAAAAAAGCCGTGCCTTTCACATCCCCGATGATTTGATCGGCGTTACGCACCATCATGTCTGCCACCACAGAAAACGACAGACCGTCGAACGACGTCTCGCCGTCTGGCAGCAACTCGGCAATCTGTCGCTTGAACTTCTCCAGCATCTCGTCGATGAGCGCCATCAGAAGCGCCTGCTTCGACTCGAAGTGCCAGTACACAGCGCCCTTTGTCATTTCCAGCCGTGCAGCAATATCCGTGAACGTCGTGTGTACGTATCCCTTTTTGGCGAACAGCGACAACGCGCTCGCAAGTATGCGGGCACGCGTTCTTTCAGGGTTCCTCTGACCTTTCTTGGGCATGGCGAGTATTATAACATACCTACCTGTAGGTATGTCAATGGCAATTTGCAGTGTTTTTTGTGTTGGTTGGATTTCTCACGTAGAGACAGGGAACGCAGAGTGTGATTGTTCACAAATGCCACCATTTCCACCTATAAGATAGCAGTACAGCCACCTTTCCACAATTGAGCCAATTGCAAAACCATGCGTGTACGGTGTGGCATGTACGGCGAAAGACGAAGAACAACTTGCAGTTGGGTCTAGCCGTATGCATGCCTGTACTGGAAATTGTCACCCTCCTTAGGATACAGTTCTTTTTGACGCATGCAGTATGACATAGCAATGCTGTTCATCCAACAATTTGGTCTGACCTTTTAATATATATGGTCTGACCTTATTATGTAAAAGGTCTGACCTTATTATGTAAAAGGTCTGACCTTATTATGTAAATGGTCTGACCTTTTTACTTAAATGTTCTGACCAGAAATATTATTAGTCTGCCCTGAAGAATGAAATGCTCGAACCAAAATGCTGATGTTTATATTGATTATACACGCCGTTCTTTCTGTACGGCAATTTACCCAGTTGGTGGCTTTACGATCTTTGCGTTCGTTGCAGCTAAAACTAAAGGTAGTTGCAAAACGCCCTCTACCAGTGATGTACGTTCATTGCTTTCGCTGTAGGGGGATTTAGATTCTTGGAGAACGGACGTTTTCTTTAACTCCGAAACTCCTAAGTCGTTGCTCAAAATAAATTGAACACTAAACCACAATCCTCAGTAGAAAGGTTCACGCAGAGGCGCGAGAGACTGAGAGAGTAGCGAAAGCAAGAAAGGTTTTGCAAATGTCTCAAAATGCTCTGCGTTCACAACATCCCGTATTTCTGGGAGAGACTTTCGCCCTCCAGATCCTCGGCGTGAGATACAAATATCGTCACTAATGCACTTTTTTGATACCAGATACCCATATCAATTTAATGTTTCATACGTTGTTGATAACTAGTAGATATTTTCTGAGTTTTTTATAATATCTTCTTCTTGATTTTTAGCGAACTTGCGTTGAACCCTTGAAAATAAAGGGCGAAATGCATCTCTGTACAGTTTCTAATGGCCCATAACTTTAAAACCACTATTAGACACACTTTTGTTTATAACTTCTATTATTCTGCATTCTATCGTATTCTATTTCCCTGCGCTTCCAAGTCTCTATGCGCCGCTTGTGTGTAAGGGAAATACGAACCTTCCCTACTAGATTATTTTTGCTAGTGGAAGTTTTGTTGACTTGATTAAAGTCTTGATGATATTTTAGATTTTCTATCAGTAAGGCAATTCAATTATACCTCTCGACAGGTTGACGCATGTACATTGCTTTTAGCTATTTGGATTTTTTGAGTACAAGTGATGTTTCTCCTAATTTGGGTGGCTAATTGACTCAAACGGGTTTAAGTTTTGGACAGGATTAACATGATTTACAGGATTAATGGTAATGCTTTTGCCCCGAAATCCTGTCAATCTTGTGAATCCTGTCTAAAAATACGCAGTGAATAGGATCGGCAAGCTGCTACTTGAATGAATCAGCAACCCAGTTTCTCCTAATTACAAAAAATTAGATGAACACTAGGATCCGTTGCAAAGCCTTTCTTGCTTTCGCTGCTGGGAGATTAGGAGTCTCGGTGTTGTGGAGAATATTACAAAATCTCCCAGTCTCCAAAACTCTGAAATTCCCAATAGCGAAAGCAAGAAGGTTTTTCTCTGCGCTCTCTGTCTCTCAGCGCCTCTGCATGAGAAACAACCCACCCTTCCACTCCGCACTATTCCGCATCCCATCCATTACTTTCGCTGCTGGGAGATTTGGAGACTCGGAGATTAGGAGGTGTTATAATAATTTACTCTTAATCTTCCTCTCCTAATCTCCCAAACTTCTAATCTCACAATAGCGAAAGCAAAATCATTCCCCATCTCTACTTCCTGCCTCTCAGCACTTCTGCGTGAGAGAATTAATCAACGCCTCTGTGTGAGATAATTAATCAACCACACTCAAACTAGTTTTGATATAATAAACGCCATGCAAGCAAAGTATGATATAATCGTCGTAGGTGGAGGCCATGCAGGTGCGGAAGCCGCCCTCATTGCCGCACGCATGGGTGTGCAAACCCTCCTCATCACCAGCCGCCTGGACTCAATTGCGCAAATGCCATGCAATCCCTCGATTGGCGGACTCGCCAAGAGCCACCTCGTTTTTGAACTCGATGCACTAGGCGGCGAAATGGGCTTCAACGCCGATCTGACTTCATTACAGGAAAAGACACTCAATACAAGTCGCGGACCCGCTGTCCAGGCCACCCGCGCACAATGCGACAAACGCGAATACACCCTCCGAATGCAACGTGTAATCGCCACACAGCCAATGCTGGATGTTCTTGAAGATGTAGTTGTTGAAGTCAAAGTTGAGGGTTCTTCTGATGAAAAAGAAGCACTCCAGACGCGTCATGTAATAGGTGTAGAGACCGCTGAACACGGTTATATTCCTACACGCAACATCATTCTTACCACCGGCACATCCCTCGGCGGTCGTATTTTCATCGGCAAAGAATCCATGCCATCAGGTGGAGATGGTCGCCCTGCAGTTGACCAGCTCAGCAACTCCCTACGCCAACTCGGATTTGCTCTTACTCGTCTCAAAACTGGCACTCCACCTCGACTTTCTGCACGGTCTATCGACTTCTCCAAAACCACTGAACAGCCTGGAGAAACGCACCCGTATTACTTTTCTCTCCGCACGCCAAACGCTATATCGTCGCCTTTTTCGCCGCATTTATACATAGATTTCAACACCCTTTCGTCGTGTGACGATACACATGTTTCCACGTGGAAACGTAATCTTTTCGACAAGGATGAGCCAAGCCAACGTTCCATAGGATATCAGAAGGGAGATGAATACCGCGATTTTATAGGCTTAGGTAGGATTATACCTATAAAGCAACCTAGTTCACGCAATGGGTTTAGCCAAGGCCACTCTATGTTGCCATCTACTAGTTCGACGGAATCAGCAAATACCTTGAACCAATTGCAAAGCTTATTGGATGAAGATTTTGTCCATGTAGAACAGGTAGAACATCCAGAACATACTGATGCTTTGCATGTTCTACATGGACAATCAAAAGAGGTTTTGCAGCCGGACTCGTTTTCTGTTTCCACGTGGAAACATAATCTGTTTTCAACAGAACACTATGCTCCGTGGCCTGTGAATGCACCATGTGTAAGTTGTTTTGCTACGCATACAACTCCGCAAACACATGAAATAATCCGAACCCATCTACAGGATAGTGCACTGTACGGAGGGGCAATTGTGGGAACTGGTGTGCGGTACTGCCCGTCGATCGAGGACAAGATTGTCCGCTTTCCAGCAGCTGAAAGCCACCATGTAATGCTGGAACCAGAAGACCTTGCTGGGACAATCATTTATCCCAACGGTCTCTCAAACAGTTTGCCGAAAGAAGTGCAAGAGCAACTTGTCCATTCTGTACCAGGTCTCGAGCATGCCGAGTTCCTTGCCTACGCATACGCAATCGAATATGACGGAATCGACGCCCGTGAACTGTCGCACACACTTGAGTCTAAGAGAATAGGCGGGTTGTACTTTGCAGGACAAATCAACGGAACGACCGGGTATGAGGAAGCCGCCGCGCAGGGAATCATGGCGGGAATAAACGCAGCATTCTCCGTGCTAGGCAAAGATCCTCTTATTCTAAGCAGACAGGATGCCTACATTGGAGTCCTGATTGACGACCTTGTCACGAAGGGTACTGATGAGCCATACCGGATGTTTACAAGCCGAGCCGAACGTCGGCTCATTCTCCGACAAGACAATGCACGTTTCCGTCTGATGCACGCCGCAGACCGCATCGGAGTTTTGCCATGTGACATTCGCCAAAAGACGCACCATATTCATTCCAGCATTGAGGAACTTGAGAATGGTTCCGCGAACAAGTTGAGAATTGAGGGGAAGCCTTTGACATCGCATTTGAATCTCTGCCAGTCACTTGACATGGCCCACGAGTTTGTCAGTAGTCACATAAAGGATTTCCCGTTCAGTCAGGATGACGCCTTGTCCATCATCGAACAACTCTGGATCAGGCACCATTACGCAGGATACATCAGGCAAGAAGAGATTGCGGCCGCGCGAGCAAAAAAAGACGAAACAATCCGTATCCCCGCTTGGCTGGATTATGACGCATGTGTTGCCGTGCGCTTTGAAAGCCGCGAGAAACTCAAGAAGTTTCGACCAGAGACTCTCGCACAGGCAGCGCGAATTCCCGGTGTCAATCCAGCGGACATTGCCGTACTTGCCATCATAATCAAACGGGGACATATAAAACGTCAATGAATGTTATGCGTTATTTACTTTTGGTGTTGCAGTGAACGGCTAAAAGAGGTATACTAACTGGCGTGAAAACAAATGAGATACATTTGACGACGTTCTTCGAGGTTGAAGACGTGATGCCTCATTGTGGCAACATGTCACGTGATGAGGTCGTGCGCGCATTGGCATCCAAACTTGCCAAGCGCTACAACTTGTCGGGAGGCGACGCTCTGGCCGATGCGGTGCTAGCCCGTGAACAGGAAGGGTCGACGGTGCTGATGGACGGTCTTGCCGTGCCACATGCCCGAGTGGAGGGTCTGGACAGGCCGTATGCCGCGATCGCCACGAGCGAACGCGGAATCCAGTGGTCTGAGGATAGCTCGAACAAGGTGCACATCGTGTTCCTGATTCTCATTCCGCGCGAAGACCCCGCCCTGTATCTGAAGGTACTCCATGTTCTCGGAACGGTCCTCAGCGACCGAGAGCAGTTCAACCTCGTCGCGGCGATGTCGAACGCAGGGGAAATCTACCGTTTCTTCAAGAACGGCGAGGTGTATCTGCCCAGGTTCCTCACCGCCGCAGACATAATGAAGCGCGAGTACAAGTCGCTCCGTTATGAAGACACGCTCCAGACCTGCATCAACGCCCTCATTTCGGAACACACGTCCGAACTTCCCGTGGTCGACTCAGAAGGACGTCTCAAGGGAGTGGCGCGGGCGGACAACCTGCTGCGCGCCTGCATCCCCGAGCATGTCCTGTGGATGGAGGACATCTCCTCCATTTTCGACTTCGAGCCGTTCGTGCAGGTTCTGGACGATGAGTCCACGACTCCCATCACCACTATCCTTGACGACAAGTACCCGATTGTCTCGCCGGACAGTCCCGCAGTGCAGATCGCGTGCGAGATGATGCGCCACAAGAGCTCAAAGTGCTATGTTCGGGAAGGTGACCGCCTCGTCGGCGTAGTAAAACTCACGGAATTTCTCAACAAGATATTCAGGGAGTGAGTCCAATGAAGTTCTTCAATCCAAAATTCCTGCTGCTCGCGTTGATCGTGTGCGGCGTGACGTTCGGTGGACTCGAGGCCGGCCTCGCGACAAATTCCACGCAGGCCCTGACGCTTGCCGTGTTTTCGGCGGTCATCTCCACGACGCTCCTTTTCTGGGAGCGGCGCGTGGGCGTGGCGTTCATCGGCGTCGCATTACTCGTAGCATGCAAGGCTATGACGCTCAAGTCCATCGTTCTCGGCGCGGAACTCGATATCATCCTGTTCCTCGTTGGCATGATGATCATCGTGGGCGTGCTGAAGGATCTCGGCTTTCTCACATGGATCATCCAGGCGATCATAAGCCGAAAAAGAATGACCGGCGTGTCGTTCACAGCAATACTGTGTCTGCTCTCGGCCGTACTGGCGTCTGTGGTGGACGAGGTGTCGTCCATCGTCGTCGTGCTCGCCCTCGTGTTCCAGGTGTGCGACACGCTGAAGCTTCGTCCCCACCCGTTCGTCTTGATCGCGGTGATGGCCACCAACATCGGCTCTTCTGCCACGATGCTGGGCAATCCGGTTGGCATCTACATCGGCAGCCACGCCGGATTCACGTTCTCGCAGTTCCTGGTCGGTGCAACACCAGTGGCGTTCGTTGCGCTCGTCTGCACGTTCGCCATCACAGTGTTCTGGTTCCGGAATGCCATTCAGGAAATGTCGAAGGCAATGGAAAACCACCGGAAACTGGGACTTGGACCGACTGCTAAGATCCCCTACAAGGCGGGGCTCTTCGTCTTGCTGACAACGGTGGTTGTCATCGCCTTCCACCACCAGATAGAAGGGGTGCTCGGATTGATGGGTGCCGACAACAAAAACGCCTTCCTCATCATGACGCCGCTCGTGATCGCCGGCATCCTCATGATCCTCCGTCCGGCGCGTGCGCGACACTATGTGGAACATGAAGTCGAATGGTGGACTCTCTTGTTCTTCATGCTTCTTTTTGCCATATCTGCCTCGCTCAGTAACAACGGAATCACCAAAAACCTGGCCAGCACGCTCACCCAGCACGTGAAGGGCGGACCGAACGGCATGATTCCGCTCGTGATCCTCATCTCGTCGCTCGGATCGGCGTTTGTCGACAACATCGTCTTCGTCGCGTCGTTCACGCCCGTGGTACAGGACATGCTGAAGATTTCATCCGACTATTCCGTTCTCTGGTGGGCCCTTCTCTTCGGTGCCTGCTACGGCGGCAACATCACCGTGGTCGGCTCCACCGCCAACATCGTGGCGTCAGGTCTTCTGGAAAAACACGGCTATCACCCGATCAAGTTCAGCGACTGGATCAAGATCGGCGCCTTCGTCGGGGTGGTCAGCGGCGTCGTTGCCTGGGTCATGCTGCTCTTCATGCCCGTGCCCCACCCGGCCGCCGATGAAACGAACGTGCCGTCCCCGCCCGCGCAAACTGCGCCGGCGCAGCCTCCGTCAGTTCAAACCTGAAACCCAAGGATACGATGGTACAAGTCCTTCCAATACTCGCCGTCGCATGCATCTCGTTTTTGGCAGGTGCGTTGACGCTCTACATTCTGCAGTCAAGGAAGAACTCTTCGAAGGAATCTGCCGAGAAGGGAACCACTCCCGAACACGAGATCCTCAAAAAGTACATCGACAAGTTCGCAATGGTCCCTACCTTCCGCGCATATTCTAAGAAAGAAGCAATCGAACAACTAATTGATATCGCCGGGCAGCGCTTTCCTGACATCGTGACCAAAATTGATGAAGCCAAGCAGGCCGTATACAAACGTGAAGAGTCAATGGCCACAGGCCTCGACTACGGCATCGCCGTGCCTCATGGGCGAACGGCGGCCGTCAAGCAGATATGCGGCGTCATTGCACTTGTCGACAACTCGAAAAACGACAATGGCATCATACCAGACTACGAGACAATCGACCATTCAAAGATCCAGATCATCTGCCTCATGCTCATACCGGAATCCATGAACGCTTCCTACCTTCAGATGCTCAGCACCTTTATCCGCATCTTCCAGAACGCCGACAATCGCGAGCAGCTGCTTTCATGCAAAACACCAAAAGACATGAAGCGATTCTTCAATTCACTTTAGATATTGTGTCTTCTCGTAACTTATCAACAATACCTGTAGATAACTTGTAGACATATTATCATTTTTTGTGCGTGGCTTTTACCCCAAAATATGATTGAATAGTGGTGAACTTTTAAGGAAGAAAAGGCATGTCTGAAGTAGATTCGTCAATAGCTCCTGGAGGATTGTGGGAGCAGATTGTTGAACTGGTGAAGAAACAGTTTACAACGGAGAGCGACCGTAGCAAAATGGAGCGCTACTTTCCGCTGTTCATATCGCATGAGCTAAAAGGGGATACGCTTAGCATTGGCGTGGCTGAAGCCTTGCAGGTAGAGTGGTTCACTACTCTTTTCAAGGTACCCATTGAAAGCGCTCTTCATGCTTTAGGCCATCCATCGGCGAAAGTAGTTTTTGACATCGCTGAAAATGCCGGCACTTCCGTTGTTCAAAAACCGCAACCTTCGCCAGCTCATTTACTGAAGCCATCTTCCTCTTCAACGCCATCTTTAATGGGGATGCCATCCACGCTTCCTCTTACGGAAAACTACACGTTCCAGAACTTCGTCGTAGGTCCGTCCAACTCGTTTGCCCATGCTACGGCAATGGCCGTGGCGAATGGTCCGGGACGCACGTCGAACAATCCTCTTTTCATCTATGGAGGCACGGGTCTGGGCAAGACGCACTTGATGCAGTCGATCGGACACTACGTTCTCAAAAACAATCCCGCTGCTTCAGTCTGCTACATCACGTCTGAAACCTTCTTGAACGAATATATCAACGCACTAACCAACAACGCGATGCCGGCGTTCCGCGAGCGTTACCGCAAGGTTGACGTCTTGCTTCTCGACGACGTTCAGTTCATTGCCGACAAACGACAGTTCCAGGAAGAATTCTTCAATACGTTCAGCTCTCTCATGACCTACCAGAAACAGGTAGTCATGACGAGCGATGTTGCGCCAAAGGACTTGAAGGGATGCGAAGAGCGCCTGACTGGCCGGTTCAAGCAGGGTATGGTTGTTGAAATCGAAGCACCATCATACGAAACCCGACTTGCAATTCTCAAATTCAAGGTAAAGATGCAAAGTGCGGGACGCGTAATCCCAGAGGAAATCCTGAAGTACATCGCAGAAAACATCCGCTCGCACGTCCGCGCGCTTGAAGGCGCAATCAGCCGCGTCATCACGTTCATTGACTTGAATCCCAACATCCCCATGACGCTTGAAATCGTGCAGCATCTTCTCAAGGATTCAATCGAGCAGGAAAAGACGATCAAGGATTTGACTGTCGAGGACATCATGAAAGTCGTCACTGAATTCTACGGCGTGACGCTTTCAGACATTCTCTCCCCACAGCGAACGCAAACGCTCGTGACGCCGCGTCAGGTCGCAATGTTCCTTTCCGTAAAGCTCACCACGCGTTCGCTCGTGGAAATCGGCAGGTCATTTGGTAAGACGCACGCGACGGTCTACCACGGCGCGCAAACCATCCAAAAGAGAATTGACGTCGAGAGCGATCTGCGCAAGGTGATCGAAAACCTCACGTCTCAACTCGGACGAAATCCGTCAGAACTATCGAAATGACAACCTGCCGACAAGCCGTGCATAAGCTGTTTACAACGACGTTTGTTATGAACACCTATCAACAGAAAAAAGAGTTGTTCTCCGCTGACAACAAGTTAGCGAAAACGCTATCAACACCCCAAGAAGGCTTCTGCCCCTACGGAATACGCTGTCTCGCTTACTTGTGAACAGTATCAACACGCCTAATATTTTTTACTTCATACTTTACTTCAATACCAAAAATAGTGTACAATTTTAGCCGTCCACCCAAAACAGAAAGTGGTCTAACCAAAAGGAGTTGTCCATGAAGTTCAAAATCGTAAGGTCCAAGTTCCTCGAAGGACTGAAAAAAGTGCAGAACATCGTAGCCTCAAAAGGCACGATGCAGATTCTCCAGAACGTACTCATAGAGGCAAAGGACAAGCAATTGCTTCTTACTACGACGGACCTGGACATCTCGATACGCAGCGTGATCGGGTGCGATGTTGAGGAGGATGGTTCTACTACTCTTCCCGTGAAGCTTCTTTTCAGCGTAGTCTCCAAGGCGGCGGAAGGTCCTGTCGAAGTCACCGTGGATGCGCAGGACCGCGCCGTGATCAACGCTGGCACCGCCACGTTCAAACTCGCCGGCATGTCTGTTGTTGACTACCCAGCCTTGCCGACTGACCAGAATTCCTTTGAGTACGTTATTCCGCAGATCACGATGAAGGAGATGCTGCGCAAGACCGCTTACGCCGTATCGCAGGATGATACGCGCAAGACGTTGAAGGGCGTGCTGTCGTCGTTCAAGGACGGCAAGCTGACGATGGTCGCTACGGATGGTCGCCGCCTTGCTCTCGTTGAACACGAGATTGAGCTGCCCGCAGAGGCTGAGCGCGACGTCATTCTTCCCGGAAAGGTTGTCAACGAACTCCAGCGTTCGTTGACTAGCGACGGCGACGTGCGCATCACCATTGAAAAGACGCAGATTTCATTCAACCTCGGCGACACGCGCATCTACTCGAAGCTGCTTGACGAAGTCTATCCTAACTTCCGTCAGGTCATTCCCACCGAATGTGCCGAACATATAGTCGTCGACCGCCAGTTATTGCTGGACGCCCTCGACCGCGCAAGCGTGATGATGTTCGAGGATACGAACTCCACGAAACTCATTTTCGACTCCAACCAGCTCATAGTCACGGCCACGGCTACGGAAGTCGCCGAATCTACTGATGTAGTGCCGATCAAGTATGATGGCAGCCGCATTGAAATCGTGTTCAACCCCACTTACGTGATGGATCCGCTCAAGGCCATTGACGAGGATGAGGTGACGATTGAGTTGAATGATGGAACGAAGCCTGCGATGATCAAGTGCTCGATTCCGTTCCTGTACGTCATGATGCCGCTGCGCGTCAGTTGATTGACGCCTTACCATCAGAAGAAGGTTTGCAATGAGACTGTGGACGGATAGCTCCTATCCGATCGTTCTGTCTTGCGCTAACTGCCTTGCCCCCTGGGTGAAGCGCGAGGTATGCGAACTTGGATACAAGATAATAGACGAAGCGGACAACATCGTAGTCGTGAAGGGGGCGATGCGCGACGTACTGCGGCTTAACCTGCGCCTGCGCACCGCCCACAGGGTGCTTGTGCCTTTGTTGCGCGCACGCTGTAGGCACATACGCGAATTGTATAGTCTAGTAGCGTCGATCGATTGGGAGAACTTGATTGAAACGGAATCCTATTTTTCCGTATTCTCAGTCGTCAACAACAACACTATACGTGATACGCGCCTTCCGTCGCTGGTGACGAAAGACGCAATCGTTGACCGCATTCGCGACAGATGCGGAAGCCGTCCCGATTCAGGTTCCGACTATGACCGTGGCGCAGCCGTGTTCCTGCATTGGGAACGCGACAGGATGATCATATACCTTGATACAAGCGGAGCACCTCTTTGCAAGCGCGGGTACCGTAAGATACCGGGATCCGCGCCAATGCAGGAGACTCTTGCCGCAGCCTGCATCGACGCTCTCCACTGGGATCGGAAAACACCGTTCATTTCCCCTATGTGCGGAAGCGGTACACCGGCCATTGAAGCCGCGCTCGCTGCTATGAACCGCGCACCTGGATCACTGCGCGCACATTTCGGTTTTATGTCCATTAAAGGATATAAGCTCATGATCGAAGGGGAGAAGGCACCGCGCATTGCGCCTCGTCAACGTTTCGGAGCCACGCCAGAGCAGATTTGGAAGGAAATGCTGCTGGAAGCGCAGGAACAGGAGAAGACGGAAGGTCTTCCACCGATAATTGCCACGGACATCTCTCCCGAGGCGATTGAAAACGCCAAGACCAATGCCTATATCGCTGGTGTTTCAAAGTTCATCCAGTTCAAGGCGTGCGACTTCGGCGATACCCCGATTCCTCCTTCACAAACTTCAGAACCCTTTGTGTCATTCTCCATAACGGGAAAAGAGGGATACAAGGCCCGTGGCTGCGTGTTCTTCAATCCCGAATATGGAATACGCCTTGGTGATCCGGCCGAACTCGCCCCCATCTATGAACGTATCGGAACATTCATGAACGAGAAGTGCCCCGGTTATACTGGCGGCGTGTTGACGGGTAGCCCTGAACTCTCAAAAATGATCAATTTGTTCTATGTAACGCGAATTCCGTTCTACAATGGACCAATTGACTGCCGTCTATTCGTATTTCCGGGTTGTGAAATCAAGGGCGCTGAGTTATCAACTGAATTATCACCTAGTGTTGATAAGTAAGTAATAAACACACTTATTATAACCTGTTTATAACTTGAGTTGTTGATAAAGCTGTTGATAATTGTTGATAATATCCGTCTTGTCAAGACGCCCTGAAAAGAGCATACTATTCGCCGTCATGTCCAACGTATCGAAAGAGTTATGCCTTCGCTTTGCGGAGGTGCGCCGCACGAAGGGACTCCGTCAAACGGAGCTCGCCGTGCAGATTGGCTGTACTCAGTCGGCTCTTTCCATGTTTGAGGGTGGGCAGCCCACTAAACTTTCCGATGAAACTGTCAAGAAGCTATCTGAGATTTTAGGCGTACCGCTTCAGGAAGAACAGCCATCACCAAGTGCAGCATTGGCGTCGTCATCGAATGCAACGCAATCAGTGGTTCATGGTTTTTGCCCTAACTGCCATTGTCCAAGCAATGTTCCGTATGTGGTGGAAGGGCGTCTGTTCTATCGACCTTCGAGGAAAATTGCATCGCCGACTGGCGGGGTTCGTTGCACGCAGTGCGGCGAGTTGTTGGAGATGCGGTGTCCGCGATGCGGCGCGCACTTGAACGAAGGAGCCTGCTGCGCTGTCTGTGGAACGGCATACGTCACGCCGGTCGTAGAAGAGGGATTGGATGTTACAGCATACGCGCAGGCGCGTCGTGCGGAAATCATCCAGTTGCGTGAACTCAGTTAGTCTTGAACCTAAAATCCTCGGTCGAAAGTCTCACGCAGAGGTGCAGAGAGGCGGAGAACGCAGAGCAAGTTCAGAAATCCAACGGAAAAGAAAACCATGACAAGAATCATCTCGGGAAGTTTTTTCATCCAAATGGCGAAAATAAATACATACTCAAGCAAAAGGGATAACCTCTGCGAACTCTGCCTCTCCGCGCCTCTGCGTGAGATATAAGATGGAGCGGAAATCAAAATGAGAATTTTAGGTTGAAAGGATAATTGCATGAAAAAGATGAACTTGCGGTGGATAGTCTGTGCAGTTTCGCTGGGCGGGCTTCTGTTCGGCTTCGATGCAGGAGTGATTTCTGGCTGCGAGGAGGCGATTCAAAACGAGTTCAAGCTCGCGCCGTTCTGGCACGGACTTGTCGTGGCTGGCGCGTTGATCGGCACAGTGTTCGGCGCGTTGGCGGCGGGAAGAATGTGCGACCGGTTCGGACGCAAACCGACGCTTGTCTGGATGGGCGTGCTGTTTTTGATTTCGGCTGCCGGATGCGCGGTGACGCCGGGCGGCGCGATTGGTCCGCACGTCCTCGGCTGGATGCGTTTCATCGGCGGCATCGCCATCGGAGGAGTGTCGGTAGCCGTGCCGATGTACATTGCCGAGATAGCGCCGCCGGAGAGTCGCGGACGTCTCGTGCTCGTCAACCAGTTCTGCATTGTGCTGGGTATCGTCGTATCGTACATCTCCAACTACTGCGTGGCGCGGTGGGTACCAGCGTCCGCATCCGTGGTATGGCGTGCGATGCTCGGCGCGGAGTGCATTCCGGTCGTGATGTATCTGGCGGCGCTTATGCCGGTGCCGGAAAGTCCGATGTGGTTGGCGGCGCGCGGGGGGAAGGTCGAAATACATCCAGCATCTGCGCCGCTGTTCGTACGGCGTAATCTGAGGCCGATTCTCCTTTGCTTCACGGTGGCGTTCTTCAGCCAGCTGTCGGGCGTGAACGCGGTGAACTTCTACTCGCCGCGTATCTTCAAGATGATCTTCGGCGAAGGGAGCGAACTCGTGTCGCTCGCGGGTACGATCGGCGTTGGGGTGGTGAACCTCGTGTTCACCGTGGCGGCGTTCTTCCTCATCGACAGGTTCGGGCGACGTCCGCTGCTCATTTCCGGCTGCGCGTTGATGGCGGCGATGCACGGACTCGTCGCGTGGCAGGTTTCGCTGGGCGACGCCTGCACGCCGTGGCTGGCGATGCTTGGCGTGTACGGCTTCATCGCGTCGGTGGCGTTCTCGGCAAGCGCCGTGATCTGGGTGTTCATCTCTGAGATTTTCCCGCCGGACGTGCGGGCGAAGGGACAGAGCTTCGGCGGCATGGTTCACTGGATAATGTGCATGCTCGTCTCGTGGCTTTTCCCGGTTGCGGCCGAGCGCACTGGAACTTGGGCTTTTGCGTTCTTCGCCGTTATGATGTTGATTGAAATGGTATGGGCCATCTTCGTCATGCCAGAAACGAAAGGCCGCCACATAGACGAAGACCATAAATTTATGGTATAATCTTCGCCATGAAAAAATCTATCCTCAAATTGTTGTCGGCGGGCGTAGCCTCTGCCGGAATCGTTTTGTTCACCTCTGGCTTCTGCTCGTCCGCCTGTGGCGACGGTTGTGCCGCGCCCAAGTCGTGCGGCTGCGCGTATGGCAACTGGTCTATCACGCTGCCCTATCCTGAGATGAACACCGCACACCTCGTCCTTGAGAAGGGCAAGGACGGCAAGCCGTCCGCGCTCCTTCTCTGGCGCTGGGCAAGCCCCACACCGGCCGAGGTCACTCAGATCGATGCTAAGGGCTTCACAGTCCAGCGTTCCTTCAGCAAGCCGAAGGGCAAGGCGAACGACAAGTCCGCATGGCGCGCGCTGCGCGTGACGTGTACGGTTGACGGCAAGGCGCTGAAGGGTACGTTCTGCACGGTGGATGGCAACGGCAAGGCCGTTGACAAGCCGCAGGACATCTGCGGCAAGCGCAATCCGCCCATCGGTCCCGTACCCGACTTCTCCAAGGCCGTCTACGGCAAGCCCATCGATCTCCTCGCGGGCTCAATCAACGACTTCGAGATCATGGGTACGGACAAAATCAACGGCTGGACGCTCAAGGACGGCGTGCTCTCCAACCGCATCACGCGTGACAAGAAGGGCCGGTCCGTCCACAAGAACGGCAACCTCCGCACGAAGCGCGCCGACTTCTTCGACTTCAACTTGAAGTACCAGGTGCGCGTGCTGCCGGGCTGCAACTCCGGCGTGTACCTGCGCGGCATCTACGAGATTCAGGTGCTCGACAGCTACCGCAAGCCCGTGGACTGCCACAACATGGCTGCGCTCTACGGACGCATCACGCCGAAGGTTGCGGCGGAAAAGCCGGCCAACGAGTGGCAGTCCGTGGATGTGACACTCTACAAACGCTACCTCACCGTGGTCCTCAACGGCACCACGATCATCGACAAGCAGCCAGTGGTGGGCATCACAGGCGGCGCCATGACGGCCGACGAGTTCGTACCCGGTCCGCTCTATATCCAGGGCGACCACTCGGACGCGGACTTCCGCGACATGAAACTCACGCCGATCGTCAAATAAGGCGTGCAGAAGCAGAAGGTCAGCTACGTCGAGCGTCTCGAACACGCGCTCGTCAAGATCATCCAACAACCGGGTGCGGATCAGAACCAGCCCGGCGGCGTGCGCGTGTTGCTGGTCTTCCTCAACATTCTCTCCAAGATTTTCCAGTTCGTCGTCGCTGTCCGCTACGTACTCTACAACTGGGGAATCCTTCGCCGTTTCCCGCTCGGCTGCCAGGTGATCTCCATCGGCAACGTCACGGCGGGCGGCACGGGCAAAACGCCCGTAACGGAAAAGTTCGCGCACGAGCTTGCGGCGGCGGGACGCAAAGTGGCGATCCTCTCGCGCGGCTACCGCCGCAAGGAGGCGCCGTGGTGGGAGCGGATGTTCAAGCAGGTGGTGGAACAGCCGCCGCTTGTCGTCTCCGACGGACGCCAGATCAAGCTCGACGCAGCAACCGGCGGCGACGAGCCGTACATGCTCGCGTCAAACCTGCCGGGCGTGTGCGTGCTCGTTGACCGCAACCGCGTGAAGGCCGGACGCTACGCCATTTCGCGTTTCGGCTGTGACACACTTATCCTCGACGACGGCTTCCAGTACCAGCGACTCAAGCATTCGCTTGAAGTGGTGCTCGTCGACAAGACGAATCCCTTCGGCAACGGACACATGCTGCCGCGCGGTGTCCTGCGCGAACCTGCGAGTCACATCTCGCGCGCCGACTTCATCTTCCTCACAAAGTCCGATGGCAACTCGGAGGAAGTCATTCGCGATATCCGCGAGTACAACCAGACTGCTGAAATCATCGAGTGCCGCCACGCGCCGCGTCTTCTTAAAGACGTGTGGAGCCGCGAGGAGCTGCCGCTCGACTGGCTGAAGGGCAAAACGCTCACCACGCTCTCCGGCATCGCCGTGCCACAGGGCTTCGAGGACTCCCTGCGCAAGCTCGGTGCGCGCGTGATCTGGTGCGAGCGCTACGCTGACCACCATCGCTACGATTCCTCTGAAATCATCTTCGCGCTCAACAAGACCGCCGATCTCCATGCCGACGCGCTCATCACCACCGAGAAGGACGCCGTGCGCTTCCCGCGTCTCGAGACCACGCCCGTGCCGTGCTACTACCTGCGCGTCGACATCGAAATCCTTAAGGGCGCCGAAAACTTCGCCTCCGCCGTAGATCACATCTGCAACCGCAAGGCGAAGAAGTAACATGGACATTGAAACTTTCAAAGCACTCGATGAGCCGGCAAAGTTCGCCGCAACGATGTTCGCGTACGTGCCGTATCCGCTCAACAGTACGTCGCTCGGTGGGCTGTTCAAGCGACGGTTCGGGGAAATGTCCGAAAGTTCAATGCCGGCGAAGGTTGCCGCGTCTGCCATCAAGACACTCGCTGGACGCAAGTTGGTTGACAGAAAGGGTGCGACTAGCTCAAGCTACATCTTTGGGCGTGGCACTTCGGCAAAAGACGTAGTGGACATCCTAGACGAAGCTGCGGAGAGGCATTGGCTTCCAACTGCGGCAGACTTGGGGTACGCCCTCGACGGTGAGCTGTACGGGAATGAGAAGTTTACTGTTATCGCAAAACAAGCCGAATGCGCCCGGAAAATCGCGAAGGGGTCTGGAGCGTCCATGTCCGATGCCGTGGCGAAGGCCCTTTCGATTCGTGGAGGACTTCAGATTGCGCGCGGAGCGGCATGGCATGCGGCGCGGATCATCGCCGACGAACCGGAATTCGTTTTCGCCGGAGCCGGCGACCCGCTTGTTCGCACCATGCGTTATTGGCTCAATGTCAGGTTCACATGCGGATTCGATGTGCGCAAGGCGCTCGTCGCGCTAGAGACCGCGTTTCGCGCCGGAGGTAAATGGGACTGGCGTCTTGTCGCGTCTTTCGCCGCGCTTTGCTTCTGGGTGGGATGGCGGCAGGGGCTTGAAACGGCCTTGGCGGTGTCCGTTAGTCAGCCCCCGCACACTGGCGGCCGTTACGACGAGGATGCGGACGAAGTCTTTCACCAGACGCTCAATGCATGCCAGTTCGCGATGGAAGGAAAATTCGCCCATGCCGACATTGCATTCAAGACGGCAGAGAAGTTTGATGACGATCTGGATAGCCGAGCCACCGTGGAATGTCGCCAGGTGGACAACGTGCCGGAGCGGCTCTTGGCTGCGATGTGCGCTGCCGTAGCCAATCCTGAGAAAATCGCGAAGCGGCGTCCTGAAAGGATTATGGAGCAGACATGGTACGACGCTAGTACGCTTTGGGGCGACCGAGATCTGCCGGAGGAGCACTACGCCGATTTCGTCGAAGAGTTTTCCAGGGAGTTTTCATGTCGATGGAAGGATGTCGTGACATGTAGCGGCGTTTTGCTGAGGAAATATAACTCCAAGTTGGAGAGGGTATTCCCTTCGGGGATTCCGTTCGCCTGGGACTTTCGGTTGCTCGCGTCTGGTCGCGAAAAATGGAAAGAAACTGCGCGATCGCTTCTTCTCTTCGCCGAATCCGCCGAACGCGCAGGTTACATCAACATCGCGCAGCTGTATCTCACGCTTCTTTCGGGCAGTTACGCCGAGGAGGAAATGGCTGACTTGCTCAAGCGCGTGTCGGCTACGTCCGTGAAGTTTTTACCAGACCTCTGCCAGCAGGACGAATGGAAGAACATGTTGGAGGCGATGCGCAAGACGGTCAAGGGCGCGTCAAGGGCGGCTAAGCGAGATACGGACAAGGGTGGAGACCGCGTATTTTGGCAACTCATCGTGGAGAAGCCCGAAAAGGATGGGCGGTACGAACTTCGGTACCTTGAACCGGTTCTTCGTCCGTCCGGCAACCCGGAGGACAGGAAACTCGACCAGCGGCTCTCGCAGTGGGACGTCGAAAACAAAAAAAACGTGCGGAGGGCACTTTCCGAAAAGGACAGGGCCATTGCCCGCGTAATGAGCGCGAACGGCGGAACCATGAATCACAAGAAGCGTGGAGAGATTTTCCCCATGCTTGTGGGGATGGACAATGTTGAGCTGCGGTTCATCCCAAGCTATGGAAGCATCTACAGTTCGGACATGACAAAGCCGAAGCGGGTGAAGATCGTAGACGGAAAGTGCGAGATGCGTACCTCCGTCTCGGCAGATGGCGGTATCGTACTGTCCGTTCCGAAGTGGGCGATGGAGATTGGCGAAGACGCACTCTTGGTGCCAGTGGACGATGAGACGATTTCGGTGGTGCAGCTGTCGGACGGAGTCAAGCGCCTGCTGGCCATGTTCCGCGAGTTCGGCGCCAAGGGTAAGATTACAATCCCCCCTGCGGCGATGAAAGAGGCTGCGCCGATCATCGAGGAGATGTCGGCGCTGCTGCCCGTCGCCGCGCCGACGGAGGCGGAGAAGACGAAGCTTCGGCGTGTCGCGGCGGCCACCTCGCTCGCCGCGCGGCTGTCTTTTGCGGGCGATGTGCTCACGGTGCGCATCGTCGCGAAGCCGCTTGCGGCGATGCCGTCCCTCGCGATCGAGCCGGGCGAAGGGCAGGCGGAGAGGGTCGTGGCGGACGCATCGGGGAACTACCTGCTCGTGCGCGACCTCACGGCGGAGAAGGAGGTGCTGGAGCGCGTCAAGTCCGCGCTCGCGGAGTGCGAGACGTGGTTCGACGGAAAGTGTTCGTGGAACATCGACAACATTCCCGCAGCGCTTGGCGCGCTCGGCGCGTTGAAGGCGATTGCAGATGCAGAGCCCTCCGCGTTTGCGCTGGAGTGGATCGACGACAAGAAGGTATCCGTGACGTTTGCGCCGAAGAGCGGCGTACATCTCGGTTCCACGCGCACGGCGGAGGACTGGTTCCGCGTCGATGGCGAGTTTGCGCTGGACGATGGACGTGTCCTCTCCGTGGCGAAGTTCCTGGATGCGGCGAAGGCGCACGTTGGCGACTACGTGAAGCTTTCTGACGGCGACTACGTGCGGCTCACGAAGACCATGGCACGGCAGATTGATGCGCTGGCGGCGGCGGGACGGCGTAAGGGTGACGGAGTGGAGATTCCCAAGGCGGCCATTCCGATGCTTGACGGCGCGTTTGGCGAGGGCGATGATTCGCTGGAACTGCCGGACGCGATGGCGAAGACGGCCGAGGAAATCCGCACTGAGTTTGCACGCAAACCGACCGTGCCGCGAGCGCTTTCCGCTGAGTTGCGTCCCTATCAGCTGGAGGGCTACAGGTGGCTCTCGCGGTTGGCGGGGTGCGGGTTCGGATCGTGTCTGGCGGACGACATGGGCCTCGGCAAGACCGTGCAGGTGATCGCGCTCCTCCTCGAACGCGCGAAGGGCGGTGCGTCGCTCGTCATGGCGCCGTCGTCCGTCTGCGGAAACTGGCGTTCTGAGATTCGCCGCTTCGCGCCGTCGCTCAGGCCGCAGATGGCCTACGAGAACGAGGGCGCGCTTGCGTCGTTCGGTCCGTCGGACGTCGTGATCGCGAGCTACGGCTATCTTCTTTTCCACGAGGATGAGTTTGCTGCCGTGAAGTGGAACGGCGTCGTTCTCGATGAGGCACAGGCGGTTAAGAACGACGCCTCGAAACGCGCGAAGGCCGTGAAGAGGCTGCCGTCAAAGTTCCGCGTTGCCGCCACGGGCACGCCGGTGGAGAACCGGTTGGGCGAGCTGTGGAGCATCTTCGACTTCCTCAATCCCGGGCTGCTTGGAGCGGCCTCGTCGTTCGCGTCGCGCTTCACGAGCAACGGAATGGCCACGGGTACGCTGAAGCGTCTTGTGAAGCCGCTTGTGTTGCGTAGACTAAAGGGCGAGGTTCTCGACGACCTGCCGGAGAAGACAGAGACCACGGTGATGGTCGAACTCGGGAAGGCGGAACGTTCGGCCTACGAGGGATGCAGGGTTCATGCGCTCCAGCAGCTGGAGAAGGACGCTGAAATGGGCGGCGGCGAGGCGAACCGCATGTCGATCCTCGCGGAGCTGACGCGACTGAGGCGTTTCTGCTGCCACCCGTCGCTCGTCCTGCCGAACGAGGCGTTGCCGTCCGCGAAGATGGAGGCGTTGCTGGAGCTGCTTTCGAATCTCCGCGACAGCCGCCACCGCGCGCTCTTGTTCAGTCAGTTCACGGACTACCTCGCAATCGTCCGAAAGGCTCTCGACGCGCGCGGCTGGACGCACCTTTACCTTGACGGCTCCACGCCCACCGCCGAGCGCGGGAGGCTTGTGGAGGCGTTCCAGTCCGGCGAAGGCGACTTCTTCGTGATCTCCCTCAAGGCGGGCGGTACGGGCCTGAACCTCACGGCGGCGGACTACGTGATTCTGCTTGATCCTTGGTGGAACCCCGCCGTTGAGAATCAGGCCGCAGACCGCGCGCACCGCATTGGGCAGCGGAACCCGGTCACGGTTTACAGGCTCATCGCGGCCGATACCGTGGAGGAGCGAGTCCTCGAACTGCACAAGGAGAAAAAGCAGATTGCGGAGGACATGTTGGAGGGTACCGGTTCCGCCGCGCTCTCGCCCGCCCAGCTCATGGACCTTTTCAGGTCTAGCGCCACTGGCAGTGTGTAAGGAGGCTCGAATGTCATGATTGGAACAACAAGAAAAAACTATCAAAGGGGACTGAAAAATGACCGATAAGTTTGGATGGGTTAAAGACTCCTCCATGAGAGAGAAGGTACTCGAGGAGTATCAGCGAATCAGGGAGGCCACAAAGTCAAAGTACGTGAGCGAAGCACGTGCGGAAATGTTCCTCAAAATTGATATGCCACGCACGGCGCGCTTGATTGGTATTGAAGTTTCGACTGACAAGAAGACAGGTAAGTCAGTCATAGAGTTCGACAACAACCAGCAAGTGGACATTCTCTTCGACTACGTCATGATGTTCGATGTCGCAGAAGGCCGTCCGCTGCGATACGAATTCATCAGCCGTTTCAGACAGGCGGCGGAGGAGTCTTTGCGAATCACTGCGGAAATATACTCCGATTACAAGTACGCATGGCTGGTGCCAATCAGGTCAAAGTCAAACTTCGGCGCACACTGCCGCGACCTTCTTTCAGGAAGGGAGTTCTTTCTCGTGGACAGGGGAATGAGCAATGCGTTTACGAAAGATTCGTCCGTCGGTCTGGCCACGGGGATACATCCATTTGGCGATCCATCTCTTGGTTGCGTGATGACTGGCGGTGCCGCGATTCCTTTGCCCTTGGATGGCATTGAGGCTATGTTGAAGGAACTGCTTTCTGGATTGAAAATAGACAAACTTCCGCCCATGTCCCTTGACGAGGGGGAAGAAGCTCGTTTTGTCGCAGCTGTTGTGAAGGCGGCGATACAAAGCGGACTTAGCGAGATTATTAGGTATGAGTAGAAAACTTAGGCCATGATAGGAAGCGGGAAGGGCATATTGAAGAACACGGCCGTTGTGGGGGCTATGACGGCGCTCTCGCGCGTGCTGGGGCTCGTGCGCGAGATGTTCCAGAGCCGCCTCATCGGTGCGGGCGTGGAACAGAGCGCTTTCGTGCTCGCGTTCGCGATCCCGAACATGATGCGCAAGCTCTTCGGCGAAGGCGCGCTCACGGCCGCGTTCGTGCCCGTGTTCAGGGGCGAAGTCGAGGCGCAGCGGATGGAGTCTGCCCGCCGTCTCGCGCGAGCCGTGATGACGATGAGTCTCCTCATGCTCGCGGCCGTCTCGGCGCTCGCGGTAGTCGGTCTTTCGGCCGCGCTGCACTGGGGCTCCGCGTTCTCGGAACGCACCTCACTCACGCTGCGCCTTACGCGCATCCTCGTGCCGTACATGGTGTTCATCTGCGGGTCGGCGTTCGGCATGGGCGTGCTGAACGCGCTCGGCAAGTTCGCGGCGGCGGCGCTGATGCCATGCCTTTTGAATGTGGTATGGATCGCCGCGCTCGGCGTGCTGTGCTTCATTCCCGGGATGTCGCTTGCGTCGCGCGCCGTGTGGGTGAGCGGCGCGATCCTCTTCGCCGGATTCCTCCAGATGGCGTTCATGTTTTATTGCATGAAACGGCGTGGTGTCTCGCCGCGTCCCTCGCGCGCCGGCTGGGGCGACCCCAACACGCGCCTTGTATGGCGCAACATGCTCGTTGCGACGGTCGGTGCGGGAGCCGTGCAGATCAACTACATGCTCGACCAGGTGCTCGCGCAGGCGGCGTCCCCGTGGGCCGCAGGCGTGATCGGCTACGCGGAACGCCTGATGGATCTGCCACTCGGCATCGTGGGCGTCGCGTTCGGCACCGTGCTGCTGCCCACGTTCTCCGGCTGTTTCGCGAAGGGCGACGTGGCGGGTGCGCGCGAGGCGTTCCTCTCGTCCACGGACAACCTCCTCTTCGTGATGATCCCCGCCGCTGTCGGGCTCGGCGTGATCGCCCCGGACCTCACCCGCGTAATCTACGAGGGCAAGGCGTTCGACGCGACGGCCACGATGCGCGTGGGACGCGCGGTGGCTTGCTACGCGGTCGGCCTGGGCTTCTTCGGCCTGCAGAAGACGCTCGTGCCGTGGTTCCAGGCGCAGAAGGACATGAAGACCCCCCTTGCGGTGTCCGTGAAGATGGTGTTCCTCAATGCGACTCTCAACATCCTTGCGGTGTGGCTGCTGCCCGTCGAATGGAGGCACGTGGGCCTTGCGGCCTCGACCGTGTTCTGCGCAGGCGTCGCCTGCGTGTTGCTTGCTGTGCTAGCGCGCCGCAAGAACGGCAATCTCGGCTTCGCGTTGCTGGTGCGTCCCGTGGGACGTACGCTCGCCGCGTCCGCCGTGATGGGCGTGGCGCTCTGGCTGGTGCGCTCTTGGCTCGGCGCGCGCGGCTGGACGGGTACGTGGGCGAACGTGACGCAACTCGCGATGCTCGTGGTGCTGGGCGGGGTCGTATATTTCGGAGTCCACTTCCTATTTGCCCGCCGTACGTTCACTGCGCGGCTGCGGGCGCTCCGCCGCCGCAGATGACTACAAAATCATAAATATCAGTCTCACCCGGACGAAAGAATTGTGGTATAATAGCCGACATGCCTCAGCCCAAGACATCTTTCACGTATGAACTCGACGCCGAACAGCAGGAAAAGCTGCTCGCGATGCTCGCGCTCGGAAACTATCGTCCGAGGCAGGTCCCATATTCCATGGCGGCGGTGGAGGGAGACGGCTTCAATTGTGCGCTCTACCAGAAGGAGAAGCACGGACGCCGCAAGCTGTGCATCCAGGGCTCTAAGGCACAGGACTTCGTGGAGTTCTTCCTTGAGCCAAACGTACTCGGCGTGGCGACGATCGGATACGAGGACATCCTCGACCCAGGCCGCAGTTCGGCCCACGGCGGCAGCGACGAGTCCGGAAAGGGCGACTACTTCGGTCCGCTCGTGGTCGCGTGCTGTTACACCGACGAGAAGCTTTCGGCGGCGATGCGCGAAATGGGCGTGAGGGACTGTAAGCAGATGACGGACAAGGCCGTGTTGACGGTTGGCTCGAAGCTGCGCCAGCTGCTCGGACAGAACCGCTACGCAGTTGTGAAGATCGGCCCCGCCGCGTACAACCGACTCTACGCGAAGATCAAGAACATCAACCGCCTCCTCGCGTGGGCTCACGGAACTTGCATCGAGGAATTGCTGGAAAAGCAGCAGGCGTGTCCGAAGGTGGTGGTGGACCAGTTTGCGCCTACGGAGACTACGATTCGCCGCGCGCTGAAAGAACGCGGAAAGAAGATCGTCGTGGAGCAGCGCCACCGTGCAGAGGACGATATCGCCGTGGCCGCCGCGTCAGTTGTCGCGCGCGAGCAGTTCCTGCGAGCTATCGCCGCGATGGCCGTGGAGGACGGTCCTATCCCCGTGGACAAGGTGCCGCTCGACATGATTCCGCGCGGAAGCAGCGACCCGCGCGTGCGGGAGCTTGCGGAGGAGATGGTGCGCAAGCACGGCCCGACTTGGCTGATGAACCACTGTAAGGCGCATTTCCAGACAACCGACAAGGTACTCGCCGCATGCGGCAAGTCCCGCGCCGATCTGCCTCCAGAAGGGCAGGTCACAAGCGCGGTGGCGAATGGTGCCCCTAAGTCGGGGTGGCGGGCGTCTAAGCCCGCAGATGACAAGTCGATTTCCAAATCGACTTAAAGAAGAGAAGAAAAGAAAGCGAAAAAGAGAAAGTGAATAAAAATGACTGAATTCTTTGCAAATTCCCTGATGAACGGCTTCATAAAGTCAAGCCTCATGGGTCAGGGCATCGTTGCCGTGCAGATTGCGGCGAGCATATTCATGGTTGCCATAGCCATAGGCAAGTGGCGCGGGCTTTCCCGCGTGTCGCAGTCGGCACGCCGCGTGACTCGCGACGTGATGAGCGGACACGACGTGCTTGAATACTACCTCGCCCGTCACCCTAACGGACACACTCCGCTGGAGAACATCTATTGGGCAACTTGCGAGCGCCTGCTGCGTATGCTCGCGCCCGACGTGCGCAGTCTGCTCGTGGGACGGAAGGCCGACGTGGAAGTTGCTCTCACGGCGCATGAGATGGGCCTCGTGAAGGCTCTAAGCGAACACGTGCTAGACGAGGAGGAAATCCGCGTGGAACACGGCATGGGCGCCATCGCCACGGTCGTGGCACTCGCGCCGATGTTGGGCCTGCTCGGTACCGTGTGGGGCGTGCTAGACGCCTTCGCCGACATGGGCGAGGCGGGCAGCGCGACAATCGCCACGATGGCCCCGGCTATTTCGTCCGCGCTCGTCACCACCGTCGTGGGGCTGCTCGTGGCAATACCCGGCGTGATCATGCACACTCGTCTCAACGCTACGGTGCGCGCGCTGATGAGCGATATGGAGGGCTTCACGGACGACCTCACCGGTCGCATCGCACTTGAATTCCAGGGGAGAGCGTCCTGATGTCGCGCCGTGGCCGACATGCCGGGAGGATCGGCGGCCCCAAGGCGTCGATCGACATGAACTCCCTCATCGACCTGACGTTCCTTCTGCTCGTCACGTTCATGCTCACGATCCCCGCGCTTGAGCAGGGCATCTCGATCATGCTGCCGCGCGCGAAGACTGACGTGCTGCCGAGCAAGAACGCGAAGGCCAACACGATCACGGTCGACGTCAACCACAAGATATTCCTCAACGACGTTCCCACCACGCTCGACCAGCTTGAGGCCGATCTTAAGGCGATGGTCGAGCGCGATGCCGACGTGCCGGTTCTGGTGCGCGGCGACGAGCGCCTGGAGTACGGTGCCGTGATGGACGTCGTGAAGGTGGTGTACAAGTGCCAGGTGCGCAAGATGGCGCTCGTGACGGTGGAGAAGTAGCGGGGACTTCAGGCGATGATTGGATTCGAGCAGACAGGTTCTTCCGACAGCGGACTCTCTTGGAGGACGCTGGGAATAGCCTTCGGACTGCACGTCGCGCTGTTCGTGTTCTTCTGGGTCATGGGCATCATCAGCTTTCGCAAGCCAGAAACCATTATCCCCATTGACATGACTATCGTGCCGCCGTGGGCTCAGCAGACGGACGATCCCGAACCCGATCCGAATCCGCCTCCGCCTGAGGTGAAGCAACAGCCGAAGCCGCCTCCGACGGCCCCCGAACCCAAGAAGGTCGAGGTGAAGCCTAAAGTCGACGCCGTTGAGAAGGTCGTAGAGAAGAAGAAAAAAGAAAAAGTCGACCTGAAGAAAAACGCAAAGCTCGTCAAGACCCCTCCCAAGCCCCAGCCTCCGCAGAAAAGCCTGAAGGAAATGGCGAAGGTCATCAAGCCCAAGCCCGTGCCGGTGGAGCGTCCCCCGGACCTCAAGATTCCGGACAGCGTGAAGAAGTTCGGCAAGGGCACGGCGACGGACAAGCCCCTCGCAAACATCGACATGAAGAAAATGCTCGAGCAGGGCTACCGCTACGGCGCTCGTAACCAGATCGCGACGAGCGAGGCTCAGCGTTGCGTTAGTTTGATCAAGGCGGCTATTCTCCGTGAGTGGCAGAAGGAGTCGTCGAAGTGGTACAGCGGACTGCGCCCGATTGAGGTGGATTTCCATCTTGGTCCTGGCGGCACAGTGAAAAAGTTCACGATCACGAGAGGCAGTGGCGACGCCGACGTCGACCGTGCGGCGCAGAGCGCATTGCGTCGGCTTCAGACGAACGGGGGCGTGCCCGGGCTTTCCGCGCAGTTCCTTGAGCAGTTCCCAAGGCTGCCCATTGAAATGGAGCTCACTCAGGGCCGTTGACGACGGCGAAGGCAAGGTAACGTGGCTACTGGCGGCATAGTCGATAGCGGTTCTTCGGACGGCGTCCAGAAATGCTACGCAGTGATGGCGTCGGACGCTGTTCGCGCTGAGAGCTCTTCGGGCGGTGCGTTCACGATTCTTTCCCGCAACATTCTCTTACGTGGAGGAGCGGTGTGCGGCGCGGCCTTTGATCAAGACTTCCGCTGCCGCTACGAGATTGCCCGCGACGAAGCTTCCCTTGCAAGACTGCGCGGATCCAAGTACGTCAAGGCGGCGTTGCAGCGGAGCTTCCTCGACGAAATGCGCACCGCTCTCGAATCTCGCGTGCCTGTTCTGTTTACTGGAACGCCATGCCAGGTTGCCGCAGTCAGGCGAATGTTCGCATGTTTTGCCGATACGCTTTTCACCGTTGATCTCATTTGTGCGGGTTGTCCGGACCAGACCATTTTCGATCGCTATATCGAGGACAACTGGGGACTGTCGAACGTTGCTAAGTACGAGTTCCGCAGCAAGGCTCGCGGGTGGCGGCACCGACACTATCTCCTGCATGTCGTGTTGAAGGACAGGCGCGAAATTTGGCGCGAGAGGGGTGAAGACGAGTACATGACGGCCATGTCGTCCGGCCTCGGCCGTTCAGGAGGATGCCAGAATTGCCCATACTGCACAATGGACCGTCCGGGCGATTTGACGATCGGCGATTTCTGGCTTGTGCCGGAGGAAATGGATGACGGGAAGGGCACGTCCGCGATTCTCGTCAACAACGAAAAGGGCAGGCGACTGTTCGAGTCAGTCCGCAGCGATTTTGTGAAGACGGCCGAGTATCCTCCTTCCTATCTTCAGGAGCGGCAGTGGCGACTCAGGACGCCTCCTCCGCTGGCACCCGGACGCGCCGCGTTCATGGAATGCATAGCCTCCGGCATGTCCGTCAAGGAAGCAGTGGCGAGGTCTCAATAGGCAGATCTGTTGCCGCTCAAAACTAACAGCAACCAGTTGCAAAGCCTTTTTTGCTTTCGCTGTTGGGAGATTAGGAGTCTCGGAGTTTAGGAGAATATTACAAATACTCCCAGCCTCCAAAACTCTGAAACTCCCAATAGCGAAAGCAAGGAGGTTTTACTCTGCGCTCTCTGCTTCTCTGCGTCTCTGCGTGAGACTATCGTTTAGTGTCCAATTTATTTAGAGCAATGACTTAGTCAGCGGCGTAGCCTGAACGGTGCGAATAGCGTCCAGACTATTGAGTATACGCATCCCGCGCCGAGTACGCGCACTGCCAGCACCGCGAGCGCCAGCACCGGCTTTCGCCACGAGAGCGGAAACGCGCGCAACGCCGCACGCACTTCTGGGTCCGAAGCGTATTCGCGCACGATTCTTAGTCCCTCGCTCCAACCTATACGCAGGTTGCGAAGCAAGGCAAACATCTCCAGCAGCGCCAGCACGCACGACGCCGCATAAAGACACCCAAGCGATCCACCCTCCCGCTCGTTGAGAGCCTGTCGGACCCGCAGGAGCGTCAACTTGTTCTTGAACACGCGCAAGGCCCTGTTCCTGTTCGCAATCAGGCCGCCCGCGTGAAGCACATAGTTGTATACGGGTTCAGGACGGCATGTCGTTTTCTGTGCCCGCAGGAGATAGTCACAGTTGAACAGCGCGTCCTCATAGAGAACAATGCTTTCGTCGAAACGCACGTGATGCCGTTCAATCAGCGCACGGCGGTAGACACAGCGGCATACGCTCCCCAGCTCGCGGTTGTCGAAAAGCGGCGTTCCCCCATACCATCGGCGCACGTGTTCCATTGAAAAGCCGATGAAGCGCGGTATGAAGCGCGCGCGGATGTCGGCGGGGGTGTCGCAATGATAATCGGCACGTAGAGGCTCTTCGCGCGATCTCGATGCGTCGAATTCCGTGATGCGCATTGGGAATATGCAGAGGTCAGCGCCCGTGGCGGACATTTCGTTGACGCCCAGTGACAGGAATTCGGGCTCAAACGTGTCGTCACCGTCCAGAAAAAAAACGTATTCGCCCCGCGCAACGTCAAGTCCGCCATTGCGCGCGCCCGAGAGACCGCGATTAGACTGATGCACCACGCGCACGCGCTCGTCCGCCGCCGCCAACCGTTCCAGTATAGTCCCTGTACTGTCCGTCGAGCCGTCATCCACGGCGATGACCTCGAAATCGGGATACGTGCTGCGGAGGACGCTGTTCACAGCGTCCTCAACCCATTTTTCCACGTTCCAGCATGGAATAATCACGCTCGCCTTGGGGGCCATGCCGTACAGTATATCATCATCCCGTTGTCCGCGCGAACACTTTGTGGTATAATCTCAAGCATGGAACGTCCTCTAGTCTCTTTCTGCCTGCTGTTCTACAACCATCGGCGTTGGTTCGGCGCCGCGCTGGAGGCCGCGTTCGCGCAGACGTACCGTCCGCTCGAGATCGTAATCTCCGACGACGCCTCGACGGATGGCTCGCCGGAACTCATCCAAGACTACGTCGCCGCCCATGCACCACCCGACGTCACCGTGATCTTCAACCGCAATGAGAAAAATCTCGGCATCCTCGCAAATTGGCTGAAGACCGCCTCGCTATCGCACGGAGAGTTGATCATCATGGCCGGGGGCGACGACATCTCTCTCTCGGAACGCACGGAAAAAATCGTCTCGGCGTGGCTGGCCGATGGCAAGCGTGCCGTCGTCATCAGCCATGCGGGATACCGGATCGACTCCAAAGGACGTTCGCTCGGGCCCCTGCCCGCCCCGTCCACGAAGCAACCCCTCGGTGCCTTGATGGCCTGGCGCCGCGATTGCTACACGGCGTTTCCACCCGAACCGGTCAGCCCCAGATGCGTTGAAGACGTTCCATTTGCAAAACGCGCGCTCGTGCTCGGCGGCGACGAACTCGTCATTCCCGATCGCCTTGTCAAATATCGCCTCGGTTCCGGCCTCACCTCTACGCTTCATCATCACCGTACGCCGGTGATTAAAAGTTGGCGGTTACTCCTTTCAGGCCTCGATCAAGCAGAATACGACCTCGCCGCCATTGCCGATAGGTTGCTCCCCGAACGCGTGGAGGCGTTCCGCAAGGCTTTCGCACGTGAACGCGTCTTTGCGGAGAACCACCTTACACTTGTTGAATCGCCGTCATTTCGCGCAAGATGGAGGGCACTCCGCAAGGAGCGCATGATGGGGTACTGGAATTCTCGAGTCTTTATGTACGCCTACCTGTTGCCGCGGCGGATCGGCGACTGGGTGCTTGACGCCATCACCCGCCTCAACCAGCTCCGCCGCCGCCTTTCACGGGAGGGCCGCGCTTGTCGCGGCCAATGACATCACGGGAGGGCCGCGCTTGTCGCGGCCAATAGAGCCCGGCCAATCGACTGATCCATGTCGTAATACTTGTACTCGCCGAGGCGTCCGCCAACGATTAGGTTGGGGCATTTAGCGGCTTCGGCCTGGTAGAGCGCGAGCTTTTCCCGCGAGGCTGGCGTATCGACGGGATAGTACGGTTCGTCACCCGGCGCCCACGTCTTCGGATACTCGCGGCAGATGATCGTGGCGGGATGCGCCATTACGTCCTTCTGCTCTGGATGGTAGTGCTTGAACTCGTGGATGCGCGTGAACGGCACGTCCGCGTCCGTGTAGTTCACCACGCTTGTCCCCTGCCAGTCCGCCACGGCCAAGCGCTCCGTCTCGAAGCGAAGCGAACGCCAGGGGAGCGGACCGTACTTGTAGCCGAATAGCGCGTCGATGGGACCGGAGTAGAACACGGGAACGTCCAACTTGTTCGTCTTGCGCCATTCAAGCCAATCGACGTTGCATTCGATCGTGATGTTCGGGTGGTCGAGGAGACGGTCGAAGAGGGAGTTGTAGCCCGTGAGGGGAATGCCCTGACGGTAGTCGGAGTAGTAGTTGATGTCGTAGCTCGCGCGCACGGGGAGGCGCTTGATGATCGACGCCGGGAGGTCTTTCGGATCCATGCCCCACTGCTTGCGCGTGTACTCGCGGATGAAGGCTTCGTAAAGCGGACGCCCGATGAAGGATATGGCCTGTTCCTCGAAGTTAGCCGGTTCCGGCGCGTTACCTGCTTCTTTCGCGATGAAGGCGGGCAACTCGGACGGCGTGAGGTTGAGTCCGTAGAACTGGTTGACTAGGGTGAGGCCGAGCGGAAGGAAATACGTCTTGCCCGCGTGGCGGGCAAGGACCTTGTGCTGGTAGCCGTTAAACGTTATGAAGCGGTTCACGAACTCCCACACGTCATCGAGGTGCGTGTGGAAAATATGCGAGCCGTAGGTATGGACCTCGATGCCGGTTTCGGCGTCGGTCTCGCACCGCACGTTGCCGCCTGGGGCCGCACGGCGCTCGAGAACGAGCACTTTGCGCCCTTTTTCTGCCAATACGCGGGCTACCGTGCATCCCCAGATGCCAGCCCCTGCCACAATTACGTTAGTTTCTTGCATGGACACAGTATACCATAAAAACGGCCTTGCGCGCTACGCCCTATTCGGGCGCATCCGCATAATTCACCGCCGAGCCTTCTGATAATTGGAAACAACTATTTGAAACAACTTGCCTTTGGCGCGCGGGCTAACTCGCCCGCGCCCATTTGCCGATCCTCTTCTGAATGTTCAAGGTGCGCCCGCAGGATAATGTTGTTCTTGAAAGTTGTCATGGTTGTTTCCGAATCCCAATACGCATGGGTGAAAAACTCAGATGCGCCCGCCCTATTCTCCGCCGCCAAACCGTTCCCGGAAATCATCTTCCGAAATCACGGGGATTCCCAGCTCCTGCGCCTTCTTGTTCTTGCCGGAGGTGGACGTGACGTCGTTGTTGATGAGGAAGCTCGTCGCCTTCGAGACGCTCCCCGCCACTTTGCCGCCCGCGCCCTCGATGTACGCCTTCAGCGCCGCGCGGTTCGGCCAGTGGTGGACGTCGCCCGTGATCACGAACGTCAGCCCCGCACACGCGCCACCCGACTTCGGCGCCACGTAGGCGTTGAGCGACACCTCGCGCAGTACATCCTCAACTACGGCCCGGTGCGCGGGATCGCCGCACCACTCGACAAACGCCGCCGACTTCCCGGGACCGATGCCGTCGATTGATGCAAACACCTCAGCACCCGGCGAGAACAAGTCGTTCGGATTCGCAGCCTCCGCCGCCTTCGCGAAGAGGTCCTCCACGGAGTACGCCGAGAGCAGGCGCTTCGCCACGTCGACTCCGCAGAGCGGAATCGACAACGCCACGAGAAACTGCACCGCGTCTCGCGTGCGCGCCTTCTCGATGGACGCGCAGATGTTCGCGGCTGATTTTTCGCCGAAGCCCTCCATCGTCGCAATCTCGTCGCGGTGCGCGCCGAGACGGTAGATGTCGCCGAACGTGCGGATCCATCCCTTGTTCACGAACTTCGCAAGCGTCTCGCCCGCGAGGCCGTCGATGTCCATGCCGTCCTTCGAGACGAACCGCATGAACTTACGCAACTCGCGCGCCGCACACGCCGCATTTGTGCAGCGGAGCGTCTTCGTGCCGCTCTCCGCGACGTTCACCGCAGTGGGTGCGCCGCACACGGGACACGCCGATGGCACCTCGAACGTCCCTACGGCCTTCGTCACAGCAACGACCTTCGGAATGATCTTATTCGCCTTGATCACGCTCAGCTCGGTGCCCGCGCCGCCGATGCCGAGGCGCTCGCACTCCGAGATGTTGCAGAGGGAGGCGCGCTTCACAGTGGTACCCTCAAGCGGCACCGGACGGAACACCGCAACGGGCGAGATCGACGCGACGGCGCACGACCACTCCACGCGCTCGAGCACTGTCGCCGCCGTCTCGTCCTGCCACTTGAACGCAAAACCGGCGCGCGTCGCGTGGTGTCCGGTCACGCTGCCCGTCTGCGCGTAGGCCGTGTCGTCGTAGACAACCACGAGGCCGTCCACCGGGAACGGGCAGATTTTGTCCGTCACCTTCAGCGTCCAGCGGTCGATCGACGCCTGAATCGCCGCCGCGTCGGGCGTATCGATGCGCTCGCGCTCCACCGCGCCGAGACCGATCTCCTCCAGGTACGCCATGCGTTCGCCCCACGAGACGATCTCGCGGTCGCAGTGGACGAGCGTGAACGGAATCCACTGGAGACGGCGCGGCTTCAGCTCGTCCACGGACTTGAGCGTGAGCGAGCCGGATGCGAGGTTGCGCGGGTTGGCGTACTCGTCGTCCGTGGTTGCGCAGAACGCCTCGAAGTCGGCGTAGGAGATCACGGCCTCGCCGCGCACGACGAGGTGTCCCTTGTCCTTAACGCGTGGCGGGATGCCCTGGATGCCGGCGGCTAGGTGGGTGATGTTGGTGCCGATGTGTCCGTCGCCGCGCGTTACGACCTTCGTCAGCTTGCCGTTGTCGTAGGTGACGACGAGCGTGAGTCCGTCGAGCTTCCAGGAAATCCAGATCGGACGCCCCTCCGCCCATTTCGCGACTTCGCTCACCTGCTTTGTCTTCGCGAGCGAAAGGGCAGGATACTCGTGGGGTTCTTTCTCGCCGACTGTCGTATCTGCGGAGACGCGGTTCGTGGGGCTGTCGGGCAACACCACTCCCGTCTCGGCCTCGAGTGCCTTTACCTGGTCGAAGAGGGCGTCCCACTCGAAGTCAGTCATCAATTCGGTGCGGCCGTTGTAGTAGGCGTCTGCCGCCTCGTTCAACCGCGCCACCGCCGCGCGCATCTGCTCTAGTTTGTCCATGGGGGTATTATATCAAAACGGGCGGGGACGTTCATCAGTTGTGACACATATTGCGATATGGCGCATCTGTGTAATTCACCGCCGAGCCTTCTGATAATTGGAAACAACTGTTTGAAACAACTTATCTTTGGCGCGCGGGCTAACTCGCCCGCGCCCATTTGCCGATCCTCAAACTATCACGATTCAGAATGTTCAAGGTGCGCCCGCAGGACAATGTTGTTCTTGAAAGTTGTCATGGTTGTTTCCAAATCCCAATACGCATGGGTAAAAAACGCAGATGCGCCCCGATTTTCTGCCCACAAAATTTGAGTCAGGCAGACTCCGCCATTTTTTGCTATAATAAAGCGTGAAAGGCACAACAGACATGGCACTAGCAATAAGCAACATACCGATCCTGTCGGGAGAAGAGGCGGAACGATTTGTCCGTTCGGCGGAGGAAAACGTCCGCAGACGCGGATGTGTCGATTTTTCCCATGTTCGCCGTGAATGGCGAACTTTCGAAAGGGAGAACTCCCTGCGGATCAAATCATTGAAGGAGTCAGGGAGATGGCCTTTCTAAAGGATGAGTGCGTCCGCGTTCCACTATCAGAAAGGATTGTCTCCGCATGTGAGCCATTCAGCTGCGGGAATAAAGACCTTGACGAATTCTTCTCGTCCGATTATCTTGACTACGCTCGCCAGTTGATGGGAAAGACCTATGTATTCCTTGAGGTTGCTAATCCGCGCCAGATAGTTTGTGCATTCACAGTATCCAATGCAAGTATTTTCACCAATCACCTTCCAAACGCCAGAAGAAAACGCATCGGTAAGAATGTGCCGCAACAAAAACGCGATATGATTTATCCAGCTGTCTTGATTGGTCGGCTGGGCGTCAATAGCAAGTTCATGCGAAAGCACGTTGGAACCGAACTGATGGACAGCATAAAGACCTGGTTTGTTGAAGAAGACAATAAGACGGGATGCAGATACCTTGTTGTGGACGCATACAACGAAAAGATTCCATGCGAATACTATTTGCGCAACGGTTTCACGTTCATGTTCAGCACAGAAGATCAAGAAAAGCAATATCGCAATATCTCTAGTGGCGAAGCTTTACGCACGCGCCTGATGTTTTTTGACTTGATGCAGATAACGCCCGCCATGCAGGAACCTAGCGTGGGCACGTGACAGGGTTCGGCCGTCTGTACAATTTGCGCTTCCACTGCTCATCCCGATGTGCTATACTGGCGGCATGGAAAATAATGTTTCACGCAGAAGCTTTCTCGTTTCGTCCACGGCGCTTGCGGCCGTGGCCGGATGCACGACCGCCAAAGCCAACGGGAAGACAGAAGGACTGCCCGCCCAGTTTTCGCCTGATCTGCCCATTTCAAAGGAGTCTGGCATCCGCGTGCGCTTCCTCGGCAGCGGAGCCGCCGGATGGAGGCCGGAATGGGCCAAAAACCCGCATGCGCGCCGGCAGTCGAGCGTGCTGATAGAAAACAAGGTCCTCATAGATTTCACGATGTGCTCGTTCGACAAGCTGCCGGAGGGATGCCATCCCGAGGTGCTTTTCCAGACGCATTCCCACGGCGACCACTACAACCCAAAGGCGGCGGTCAAGAGCGGCGTGAAGCGCATGTACGTGCAGGAGACTTGGGCCGACGCGGCGCGCGAGGAGGTGGGCAAGGCGGCGGCGAAGCTTGGCTTGCCCGCGCCGGAGGTCATCGGACTTCCATTCGGCAAGCCGGTGGTGGAGTGCGGCATGAGGTTCACGGGCGTGCCGGCGAACCACAGCACGTCCCGCGTCACCAATGGCGTCCTGGAGCGCACGTCCGTCTATCTCGTGGAGAAGGGCGCCTCGCGTCTTCTGTACGCCACGGACACCGGCGGCTTGATGGGCGACGCCGCTCGGATGATCGGCATAGACCCGCACATTACCGCAGGCGCCAGGGCTTTCGTCCATAAGCCGCAGGCACTCACCGCGTTCATCATGGAGGCGACGGACGGGGACAGCGACGAGGACTTCCGTCTGTTCGTACACTCCAGCGTACAGACAGTCTCGCGCACCGTTAACATGCTGATCAAGTACGGACGCCTTGCCCTTCCGTCCGGACAGCACGCCTACATCACGCATCTTGGTCTCAAGTACCGCGACTGGCCATCTGAGAAGATCGAGAAGGAGCTTCCCGATACGCTCCGCGCCGCATACGACGGGCTTGAGGTGGTGCTTGGGTAGGGACTATTCCGGCGGCTCAAGGGAAGTCTGAGAAACAGGAAGAAGAATGAAGCAGCGAAAGAATAGCTTCAAGCGCCTCCTGAGGCGTCCGTTCGAGTGGCTGGGCATCGGCCTTGGCTGGCTCGTGTTCGCGCACGTCTCGCACCGCATGCTCTTCCGCATCTGCGACTTCATCGCCGCCATCGGCTACCGCTTCGACCGCAAGGGGCGCGAGCTCTCGCGCGAGAACCTGCGCCTCGTCGTGGGCGAGGAACATCTTACGCCGCGTCGCGAGGAGCTGATCCTGAAGCGCAGCTACCGCAACATGGTGCGCACGCTCGGACACGTTTTCTGGACGAGCCGCAACGCGCGTGCGCGCGCCGCCGCCACAGGCGAGTTCACGCCGAAGTGCGTGGAGTTCCTTGCGGCGAACAAGCCCGCCATCACGGTCAGCTGCCACATGGGATGCTGGGAACTTCTCTCGCAGCTTGTATTCCTCCAGGGACGGAAGATCGTGAGCGTGGCGAAGGACATCGGCACGCCGGGCATGACCGAGCTGCTGATGAAGTCGCGCCGTTCGCTCGGGCAGACCATCGTGCGCGCGGAAGGCGCGCTCCATCCGCTTCTGCAGGGATTGCAGGAGGGAGCGGACGTGGGGCTGCTCGTGGACCAGGTGGTCAAGCCGGACCAGGGCGGCGTGTGGGTGCGCTATTTCGGACGCCCCGTGCCAGTCTCGGCGGCCCCCGCGTTTCTCCAGGCGAAGACGCACGCGCCGATCGTGATCGCCTGGTCGCGTCCGCTCCGCGACGGACGCTACCGCTGCGAGTACATCGCCGAATTCCACTGGAAGAAGGGCATGGACATCTGGGGCCGCACGCAGGACTGCATTTCGGCGCTTGAGCGCACGATCCGCCGCCATCCGTCCTGCTGGGTGATGAACTACCGCTACTTCCGCAAGAAGCCGAAGGAAAAGGACTTGGCGCAGCTCGCCACCCGCGAACGCCGCCGCCGTACGGGTGAAAGGTGAGTGATTCTCACAAGCTTTTCACGGCTCGTGAACGGTTCCGGCAGCGTTTTTGGAAGCGCTTAACCATGAGCGAAGCAATTGCTTTCCCTTGGGGCGCGCACAGGGCGCGCCTGCAAAACTGTCTTTTGGGCGCATCTCCGTTTTTCACCCAAGCGCATTTGGATTTGGAAACAACCATGACAACTTTCAATAACAACATTATCCTGCGGGCGCACCTTGAACATTCAGAATCGTGACAGTTTGAGGATCGGCAAATGGGCACGGGCGAGTTAGCCCGTGCGCTAAAGGAAAGTTGTTTCTAACAAGTTGTTTCCAATCATCAGAAGGCTCGGCGGTGAATTACGCAGATGCGCCCCTGTCTTTTGTCTTCTGTTTTTTGTCCTTCCATGTCCACATACAATTATGGTATAATGCGGGCGACAGCGAGGTGAAGATTATGATGTATCCCTTTTTAACGCTAGACGATGGTACGGAAATAGTTCATTCGGAGACCAAACCGGATGGGCGTGTAAAGGTCTACTTTGAAAAGCCAGATGCCAAGGATTGTTTCCACCATGCAACATGTTGGTTGCCGGGATACGAATGGGAAGATGTTTTCGGCTTCACGCCGGGCGAAATGACGCGGCTCAAGGAGGTCGTACGATCTGTGGCTCACCTGATACTTGAATTTGCCGAGACGGGGGGATTCGAGAATGCCTCAGGTTTTTAGGGCGGGCTCGTACTGGGTCTACTTCTGGTCAAACGAGGGTGATCCGGTTGAGCCAGTCCATGTCCATGTGTCGCAAGGGACACCAGCCCCTAACGCGACAAAGTTCTGGATCACGAGCGCCGGTAAGTGTCTTCTTGCGAGCAATGCTTCAGGGATTGATCGACGGGTCTTGGCGAACATTGGCCGAATAATCGAAGCTCGCGTCGATGAAGTGCTGTCGAAGTGGGATGTTCATTTCGGGCAACGACGTTATTATTGTTAGACGACTCGTCTGCGGGCGCATCTGCGTTTTTCACCCGTGCGTATTGAGATTTGGAAACAACCAGAACAACTGGTAAAAACAACTTTAAGAGAGGTTCGCGGGCTAACTCGCCCGCGCATCTTAGCAAGTTGTTTCAAATAGTTGTTTCCAATCCTCAGAAGGCTCGGCGGTGAATTACGCAGATGCGCCCCTCGTCTGCGAAACATTCATTTGGCCATTGACTAACGCCGTCGGTTCGTGATAAACTAATTCGCGTTGTGCAAAACTGCACAATGCTGAACTGCACAACGAAAGCAAGTAGGAGTAGTATAAGATGAGTCCTTTCAAATACGGTTGCACGGTCAGCGGCGAATTCTTTTGTCCGCTGCCAATGTGAAAAGCGTTGCCTCGGTCAAGCGGGCCGTAACGCGGCTGATAGACGAAGGGTTGGTGTATTTCGCCAATGGCGAGTATAAGGTTGATAATCCGTTTTTTGCCGAATGGGTTAAGCGACGGTGAGTTCGTGGTTGGTGAGATGGCGGGCCTCCGCCCTGCCCCACCCCCCTCCACCCCCTCAAACTCCCCTCAAACTTTTTTCAACTTTTTTTTCACACCCCCTTGCGCTCAGGCCGGGGTTTTGCTACACTTGCGACCGTCAGCAGAGAGCCGGGCCTTCCGAAGAGGCGCGGAGAAACTCTATTCCCCTTCGGAATGAAAGGAAAAACTGAATGAAAAAGCTAATGTTTGCAGCGGCCATCGCGGCGTCGGCAGCGGCTTTCGCCGATCCGATCAACTCGATTGGTTTCGCTGGCTATGACCTGGGCGCTACGTTCACGAACGGCCAGGCCGAAAAGGATGAATCCGGCAATGACAAAGCAGCCACCTACGGCTACTTCTGCTTCTATGGCGATTCGGACAGCTCCGTGGTGACGAATGTAAATCCTTCCACCACAAAGCACACGGCCGCCTTTGAAAATGCTGAAGATACCAAGTACCTCGCTCTCGATACCGAGGGCGGCACGCTCTGGCGCTCGATTGATACGCTCACACGTTACCCGAAGCTTGAGGGTGAGGGATATGTTTACAGCAATGGCACGGCTCGTGCCGTTGCCGACACTGGCACCTACCTCGATACGCTCGTGCAGTTCACGGTTACCGAGGATGAGGTGCCGACGCTTGGCGAAGATGACAAGCTCGCCATCTGGCTTCAGGCTAACGAAGGCACGACGAACCTCTTGGTTAAGGCTGCCGTTGTCGATGACCAATCTGGTCGCACTGAAACGACATTTACGGTGACGGGTGCCACGGTGCAACCTGGAACCTGGTATCGTTTGACTGTGAAAGCTATTGCTGATATCACGGATGGTGACGGGATTCCTGGATTCCAGATTTTCTTGGATGGGAATCTGGTTACTGCGGACAAGCCTACGCTCACGACAGAATACCTTGCACTTATCGACACGGATTCGCATTATGCAGATCTCGTCGCCGGTAAGTATTTCGCGAGCCTGAAGACGGTCACCACACTTCAGGGCGTTGGTTTCCAGGGCACTGGTGCTGTTGACGAAATCGTGTGGACCGAGGACAATCCGTTCTCGACCTCGACGGTTGATTTCACGCTCACATGGGACGCCAACGTGACTGAGGTGTCGTACACGATTGACGGCACGACGACGGATCTCAGCAGTGAGACGTCGCCGTACACGATCACGGGTATTGCGGCCGACACGGCCGTGACTGTCAATGCAAGCGCGGCTGAGTGGTATGTCATCTCCAGTGGTACGGGTGCTGTGACAGCTGTGGCTGGCGGGACGAACGAGATTGTGGCTGTGCTCGCTGCGACGCCTGGTGATGCTGGCGCGACTGGCCTCCCGGCTTCTATCACCACGGCTAATGCGAAGGCTTGGGCTGACGCGAAGAACCTCACCCCGGCTCAGATTGCGGCTTGCACGTTCGCTGAGAAGGCGTACCTCCTTAACACGGATCTGACGGTTGAGCCGACGTTCGCAATCTCTGCGATTGAGGAAGTCGAAGACGGCTGGAAGATTACGGTTGAGGCCAAGACTGGAAGCACCCTGGTTGACCTCGAGGAGATTAGAGGTACGCTCAAGGTGAAGACCGGTGCGACGCTTGAAGCGTTGGCTTCGGCAACGTCGGAAACTATTCCGACGGCCAACCTCACCTTCGATGCGGCTGGCAAGGCCGAGATCACGATCACGGGCACTGGCAAGAACTTCATCAAGGCCACCGTGGAGTAATCCATAAGCCTGATAGAGCAAAGCCTTCGGCAGAGCGAAGGCAAACCGCACGGGGCGGCGCACGATGTGCGCCGCCCTTTGTTGTTGGTTGGGGCGGGCCCGCCACCCCCGAATGAGGGCCCCTCCAATTTGTATTGGTGGCAATGGTGACATTTGTGAACAATTGAGATTTGTGAACAATCGCAATTGTGCCTACAAGTGTGCAAGTTATTGTTGAGCAACGACTAAGGAGAGCTACAACTTCTCCCATCCTCCAAGACTCCGAAACTCCCAGCAGCGAAAGCAAGATGTTTTCCCTTTGAAATGCTTTCCTGCTTGCTAAAGCCTTTGGAGCCCCAATTTGTGACACCTAGGTGTCACAACCACTGACACCTAGGTGTCATAACCTCTGACACCTAGGTGTCACACCTTCTGACATCTAGGTGTCACACCCACTGACACCTAGGTGTCACGGAAAAGGTGCGCGAGGGTTTTCACCAGAGGATCGTGAGCGGCTCGCCCGGAGGGCTCGCCCCACCTCGGTTGCGCTTGTCCAAAGTCAAAAGTCCTCTACCTTTGTCTTTTGGGCGCATCTGCGTAATTCACCGCCGAGCCTTCTGATGATTGGAAACAACTATTTGAAACAACTTGCCTTTGGCGCACGGGCTAACTCGCCCGTGCCCATGAAAGTTGTCATGGTTGTTTCCAAATCCCAATACGAGTGGGTAAAAAACGGAGATGCGCCCTGCCTTTGTCTTTTGTCCTTTGTCCTTTTTGTCCAAAAGATCCTGTTTTCGGGATGCGGAATTGTCGTAAAATGGGTATTTCTGGGTTGCGGAATTGCTAAAGAAATGATATACTTACCCCGCTTAACGGAGAAAAAGGATGCTTGAAAGAAAAGTATGGCGAGAATTGGAGTCCTTTCACAAGGTCGCCGACAAGAAGACCCTTCTTTTGACCGGTGCAAGGCAGGTGGGAAAGACGTTCATCGTTGAAGAGTTTGCGAAACGGCATTATCAGTCTTTGGTTGAGATCAACTTCATCAAAGAACCTGCCGCCATGGCCATCTTCCATGATGTGGCTGATGAGCAGGACATTCTTCTTCGTCTTTCGGCATACGCTAACGGCAAGTTGATTCCCGGCAGCACGCTCGTGTTCTTCGATGAGGTGCAGGAGTGTCCTGAGGCAGTCACATACGCGAAGTTCCTTGCCGGCAAGGGAGGATGCCATTACGTCTACAGCGGATCGCTTCTGGGCGTAGAGCTGAAGTACGTGCGCTCGGTTCCTGTTGGATTCATGGATGAAATAGAAATGTATCCATTGGACTTCGAGGAGTTTCTTTGGGCGAACGGCGTGGAAGACGACGTGATCGGCGAGGCGCGGGCGGCTTGGGAGGGGCGGCGGAAGGTTGATTCCTTCATCCACGACAGGCTCATGCGGTATTTCAGGTTGTATCTCGTTGTCGGTGGGATGCCGGCCGCAGTCGATAGGTATGTGACCACCAACGACCTTTCCGCAGTCGTCGCCGAGCAGCGGTTCGTGATACGCGCCTACCGCCGTGACATATCGAAATACGATCCGGATCACGCCTTGCGCATACGCGAGGTCTATGACCTCCTTCCCTCTGAACTCGCATCGGAGAACCGCCGGTTCAAGATGGCGAGCGTCGTTCCTGGCAGTCGTTTCACGCGCGTGGAGGACGGTTTCCTCTGGTTGAAGAACGCCGGAGTGGCGATTCCCGCGTACTGCGTCGAGGAACCAAAGCCGCCGCTGAAGCTCTCGGAGAAGCGCAACCTTTTCAAGTTCTTTGCCAACGACGTGGGATTGCTGGCGGCCATGTATGCGAATGGAATCCAATTACGCATACTTGCGGGCGAAAATGGATTGAACATCGGCGCCGTCTATGAGAACGTGGTCGCCCAGGAGCTGCTGGCAAAAGGGCTAGCGCCTTACTACTACCATTCGAAGAAAAAGGGTGAGCTGGATTTCGTGGTAGAGCGAGGCGATGGCGTGACGCCGATCGAGGTGAAGAGCGGCAAGGACTACAAACGACATAATGCCCTGAGCAATGTGCTGGCGGATGTGAACTACCATATTGAAGAGGCTTTTGTGCTGAACAACGAAAATCTGGAGCGTGTCGGCAAAATCACTTACTTGCCGATTTACATGGTCATGTTCATGGCTGCGGCAGGTTTGCCAGAACGGTTGATTTACCGAGTTGTTTAGTGGTTCGTGATTGCCCCGGAAATTCCGGAGAATCCGGAAGATCCGGAAAATCCGGAAATTCCGGAAAATCCGGCTTGCGCGGCGCGGCTGGCTTTGCTATACTTCCGCGCGTCAGGACTGAAAGTGATAATGAGTCAGTGAAAAAACCATATTGCGTGCTAAGCGCGGCCCCTGGAAATCCGGAATATCCGGAAACTCCGGAAAAACCTACTGGAGGGCATGCGCGATGACTAACCGCAGGCAAGTGCAATTGCAATACCGCGAGGGGCGGCCAAGCGCGCTCCGAAAGGCGACGGTCTGGCAGGAACTCAATTACTACAAGCGCAGCGAGGCGCTCTACCAGCTGACGGTCGCATTCTGCAGGCGGTTTTTGCCGAAGTTCGGCGACCGCACGGTCGACCAGATGGTGCAGGCCGCGCGCTCGACGAAGCAAAACATCGTCGAAGGCCACAGCGACGGCCAGACGTCGTTTGAGTCCGAGATCAAGCTCCTGGGAATCGCGCGCGGCTCAAACCAGGAACTGCTTTCGGACTACACCGACTACCTCGCTTCGCACGGGCTCAAGGAATGGAAGGGCGGCAATCCGCGCTTTGACGCATTGCACCGCTTCTGCCGCGACAACCCTTCGCTCGACGCCTACGCGCCATTCTTCGGCAAATGGAGCGATGACGAAATGGCCAACTGCGCAATCTGCCTCGCGCACATGATCGACAAGGCGCTCACGACTACGCTCACCCAGAAAGACGAGGAGTTCGTCACGCAGGGTGGCATCAGGGAGCGCATGACCGCCGCACGGCTCGGCTATCGCACCGACCAGCGCAATCGCCTCGCTGCGCTTGAGGCGGAAAACGCTGCGCTGAAGGCCGAGGTCGCAGCGCTGAAGGCAAAGATAGCCGGGTGATCCGGAAATTCCGGAAGATCCGGAGAATCCGGAAGATCCGGAAAATCCGGAGATCCGGAAAATCCAAGGATTGCCAGAGCTCGTTGACGTTTGCCGCAACATCATTTCGATAGTCTTATCTTTTGAAAAATCAAAAAGATAAGACTGTTGCGATTGACTGCCTCGCAGTCATGTGCTATACTGACTTCCCGCTCTTTCCCCTTGAAACGGAGGTCACATGCAGGTAAGGAAAAGAAAGGTACCATTCTATGGCCGTGAAGATATCCTTTCTCGGCTCTCGGAGTTTTGGAAAAGACCGCATGCGTCGTTGCTTGTCTGCAGGGGGCGGCGCCGAATCGGGAAGAGCACGCTGATTTCGCGCTTCGCCTTTCTCGACGGTGCCCGCTTCCTTTCATTTGAGGGACTTGCCCCGCAGCCGAAGATGACCAATGAAGACCAGTTGGCGGCTTTTGGACGTCAGCTGGCGGAACAGACGCAAGGCGAGGCTTCGACGCCGCCAAACTGGTTCGAGGCATTCCGCCGTCTGGCGGCAGCAGTCCCCGCTGTGGCTCGCGGGGGAGCTCGCGTTGTGATCCTGCTGGACGAAATCTCGTGGATGGGCAAGTACGACCCCAACTTTCCGGGAGAGCTCAAGTATGCCTGGGACAAGCGATTCCACGACATGCCAGATCTCGTGTTTGTCATCTGCGGGTCGGTGTCCAGCTGGATCGAAGAGAACATTCTTGCAAATGCGGGATTTCTCGGACGCATATCGCTGGATTTGATCGTGCCGGAGCTGCCCCTGCGCGATTGCGTGAACTTTTGGGGAACGGCGCGAGAACGTGTCGCTCCCCAGGAAATCCTTGATGTCCTGTCTGTCACGGGAGGTGTGCCCCGCTATCTTGAAGAGGTCGATCCCGCGCTCTCCGCCGACGAGAACATCAAGCGGATGTGCTTTCACCCGAATGGATACCTGTACAAGGATTTCAACGACATCTTCACGACCGTCTTCAGCGCCACTTCACCCCTGAAACGCGCGGTGCTTGCGCGGTTGACCGTCGGCGCGCAGGGCGGCGCCGAACTGGCCGAAGCCCTTGGCGTGGCGCGCAACGGCCCGTTCTCGAAGGTGATGAAGGAGCTTGAGATGGCGGGGTTCGTGGCGGCGGATTCGGGGATCAATCCGGAAAGCGGGCGCCGCAGCCGCGAGATCAGGTATCGTCTTAGGGACAACTACACGCGTTTCTATCTCAAGTACGTTGAGCCCCATGCGTCCGAGATCAAGGACGGGCGGTATGAATTCGCCTCGCTTGAAAACCTGCCAGAATGGAATGCCATTCTCGGGTTGCAATTCGAGAATCTGGTCGTGAACAACTTCAGGTCCCTTCTGCCGGCCCTGCATCTTGAAGGCGTGCAGATTTTCTCCGCTGCGCCGTTCAGGAAGGTGAGGAAGAGTGCCGATCGTGGGGTCCAGGTGGATCTGCTTGTCCAGACGCGCAAGGCGGTCGTTATGGTTGAGATCAAGCGGCAGAGGGAGATCGGCGAGGAGGTCGAGCGCGAGATGGCGGAGAAAGTCCGTCGGCTGCATGTGCCCGCCGGCATGAGCGTACGCACGGCGCTCGTGTACGCCGGGGCGTTGTCAAAGGGTGTCCGTGGCGACGGTTACTTTGACGCACTGATTCCAGCCGAGGCATTGCTCGGCTTGACGTGAGGCCAAGCGACTTTGGCGGGAGGGGCCCCTGCGGCTCGCCAGGAGGGCTCGCCCCACCCTGGCCACGCTTGTCCAAAGTCTAAAGTCCTCCAGCCTTTGTCTTTCGTCTTCTGTCCTTTGTCCTACCTCAAAAAAAACGCATTCCACCAAAACGCGCTTGACACCTACCACGATTTTGCGGTAAACTAGCAACCATCCTAGGCGAAGTGTGCCCTCTTCCGGCGCACCGCTTTGGTGTGAAAACGATTTAGAGTGTGTTAAGAAAGGCATAGAAAGCGAGGTGCGCCATGAATAAACGGGGCACAAAAGGCTGGTTCGGAGAGAGGTCTGGCATCGGAAGACCGCTCTTCGGGCGGCTTTGTTCCCTCTCTAGGCGCAGTGTACCCTCCGCACTTCTCCTGCTCGCCTTCGCGCTGCTCCCGTGCGCGCGCGTGTGGGGAGTTTATGCACGTCTGGATAATGGGCGTGTGTTGTTGATGAATAATGATTCAAGAACGGCAAGAACGGGAGGAGTTGAAAATCAAGGTTACTATGACACCAATTCAACGATCGGCGTTACGTATTGGACGCATGAGCCGATGAACGACAATACAAGAACCCCCACGCGCCTTTTGCTTCATGGTACAAACCATGTTCTTCATGCAGCAGATGGTACGCCATTGTGGCATCTAGTGAACTGTCGTGCGGGCTATGTTGCAACTACAGCGAGCGGTCGAAATCATATTCCAACGTCATCACATGCGCAGCGGAGTGTACCTCCCATCACCAAGGTTGGTACTGTTAACTATTTTGCGAACGAGGTGAATTCCTGTGTCTTCTTGCGTAACGCTGAGAATGCCGCAGTCTATTCGCCGATGTACGAAGAAGGTATCGGCACGATTTACGCGGATGCAGTCAATTCATTTACGGCTTATACCGACTGCCAAATAATTCTCGAAATCGCAACTAATGTGACTGCTGCTGCCGTGAATGACGGGGTCTCTTTTGCAACGGCAGGTATGGATTACGACAAATATGAATGGCATCAGATTCCAATGACCATTTTGCCCGTTGAAAATGGGTCTATATTATCCACAAATAATCTAGATGAACTGACTTTGGATGTAACAAATGGTGGGACGGCGCGTTATTTCCGCATGAGGACGCAGTTGAATTATTACGATCCGATACGTTTTCGTATACGACGCACGTCGCATTATGAAGGAGATGCGGATGCTGTAGGATTGATTGCCATTGACAACATTATCGCTTCCTACCCGCCAATGACGATTCGTTTGGAACGATACGGCGAAGATTATGATGCTTCGCTAGTAGGTGCTGAGGTGTTGGGGTGCCTTGGTGATTTCAATGTTCCCTTTCAAGCTGTTGGGCAAAACGGTGTTCAGGCTAAAATCAAGATAGCCTGGGTGGCAAACAACGTGAACGAAGAGCAGAAAATTATTGTGAATAACCCAAAGTTCCATTATAGGTGGCGGTATTTGAACCAGTTTGTGCCTGAGTGGAGCACGCTTGATTTCTCGCCGTCGACGCCGAGTTATTTAGAGGATTCCTCGGCGACGCAACTTGTGACGACTGTTGACCACACGTTGAATCAAGGCGTGGGCGATTTGGAGTATTACTTTACGGCGGATTTGGATGCGCAGTACTATTCCGTGCGTGACTATGCGAATGATACGTTTGTTGGTTTTGGTTTTGGCTGGACAGAACAGATTTTTGCAGTCACAAACCGGGCGACGTACACGGTGGAGGACAGAATACCTTCGGGCGGTACGAATTACTTTGTGCGCATCCGCGAGGGCGAGAGTAACATGGAGTGGGTGCAGCTTGTTGGTTCGTTGACGATCACCAACGAGTTGGCGGGGTCGAATGAGGTGTACAGGCTTGAAACGCCGGACAAGACCGTGCCGCGCATGACGCTTGTGGGCGACCACTCGTGGCGGTATCACTACCAGATTCCCACTAACGGCGTGGGCGGGAAGCTCTCATTCTACCTTGTCACAAAGGAGCATTACACGAACGAAACGGATGCAACGACGTGGCTCGTCCGCACGAACAACCTTTACACGGCCGAGGAGACCGTTACCGCCATTCCATATACGGCCACGCTCGATCCCGGCAACCCGAATGAAATCTCCGTCATCCTCGACGAGTCCTCCACGCACCTGAAGATCGAGTACAACGACGAGCAGCGCGCGTTCTCGCTCTCCCATGCGGCGTACCAGACGTTCAACCAGTGGACGGACGCGATCAAGAACTTCCACGGCAACGTGATGTCCACCAATGGAGAGGACGTCGTCTCCAACAGCGGCGTGTCGGAAAAGAAGGGGCGCTCGGACGCGCCGTTCGACAGGTCCTGGGAGCTTTGTCCGGAGCAGAACGACTACTGGACCGAGAAGTTCACGAAACCGATCATCCTGAACTCGGCGGCCGACCCCTACCCGACCAACAAATGGGCCGCAATCGGGCCTACCCCGAACGGCTGGACGGCACACAACTTCTTCTTCGTGCTGGGTACGCGCGATGCGGTTTCCCAGCTCGAGGAGCAGGATCTTGCGGTGGCGCTTGACGGCAACGGACAGGGCTCCGTGGGGCTTGAGAACTTCCCCGCGTCCGCACTGCCGCTCGGTCTGGACTCCGTCTCGTTCACCGCCCGCATCGCGCAACCTAGTCTTTTCGAAGATTTTGCCACATACTCAGACGGTCGTTCGAGCCAAAACTACGCCATCAGCGCTAAGGTCACGATGAGCCGCATGAAGGAGACGGACACGGTGAAGCCCTCCGACATGTCGCCCCTCTATCCGTCTGTCTCTTTAGTTGGCTATCACCGCGGCGAGGGTAAAAACGGGGGGTGCTACGAATTCCGCATGACGCGCATTACGAACGAAGGCCTTGAACTTGCGTTCTACAAATGGGAGCCGGCCAAATCCGGTTCTGGGATGACGCCGACGCTTCTCAAGGCTGTGCCATATTCCTCGACTACAAGTGGATATCCACTTGTGCCAAGGACCGATGCCGAGGCGAGGGATGACTGGCGCTCGTCGGCATACTTCCTCGTCTACACGCTGGGCGGTAAGGTCAAGCTAGAGGGGCACCTCTCCTCCTCGCATGCCGCAGCGGGGCCTGGTATTGCGAGTACGGATACGGGACTTTCCGCGTCTTCTATATCGTATGTTGACGACAATCCTGGCAAGCTCGCGCTGGGAGGTTCGTATGGCGTGGGATCCACCGACTGCCGTGCCGGATTCAACTCAATCAAGATCCACGATGTTTTGAACGCGCCGACTGCGGATACAACGACTGCCGGGGATGCAACAATTAACTGGTCGGGCAGTTTAGTAGGCCATGACCGGCTGGATAATGATTGGAATTACTACTCCTCCCGCTGGGAAGTCGATTCGTTGAGTTCCAGCCCCAACGGCGGCATCACGGCAGTAGTGCCGTCCAACCAGGTAATTCAGGTGTGGCTATCGGATGCGTCCGCGAATGGCGGCACATGGTACCCATCGGGCTACGAGAGGGTGGTGGATTCGTTCACTACGAACAAGTTCGAGGTTTCGCCGCGTCTGCCCGGCTCGTGGAAGGTGATGCTGAAGACCGGCGAGGAAGAGGATACCGGCGTCATCGTTGACGACATTGAGATCACCCCGTGGGAGGGCGTGGAGCGCTGGGGCCGCAGCGGCAGCGCCTACGATCATCAGAATGGCTGGATCTACACGAAGAGCTGGATCGACGCGGTGGCGAACATCACGCACAATGGAAAGAGATTCTACCTTCCCAACGACTGCGTGAAGTCAGCCGGCACGAACGGCTATGCGTTCGTCTTCAACAGGGCAGGCACGTACAAGGTCACGCCGACTGCCGACATGATCGTAGACCGCCTTCTCCTCGTGGGCGGCGGTGGCGCTGGCGGTGCCGCGATGGGCGGCGGCGGCGGCGGCGGCGGCGTGCTGGATTACAAATGGTCGGATAGCCCTGCGGTGATTCCGGCGGGCAGGACGATAACGCTTGTGGTTGGTGCGGGCGGCACTGTGCAGATTCCGAGAGGTACGGGGTCGAATGCCACCTCCCAGCCGGCCGGCAATAACGGCGGCAATACGTCTGTGAGAGACATCCCGGTTAAGGGCAATCTGGAGGTGAAGGGCGGCGGCGGCGGCGGCGGCTGGGGACAAGGCGCCAGATCGTTAGCTACCGGTGGCGGCGGGGCGCATTCGAACAACGGCGCAGCTGGAACTTCTGGTCAGGGCTACGCCGGCGGCAAGTCGGGCGACGGCACGGGCGGCGGCGGCGGCGGCGCGGGCAGCAAAGGCGCAGATGGCGAGTACGCTCCGAACACGTCCGGCAACACGGGCAAGGGCGGCCACGGCGGCGATGGTATAATGAGCGACATCACCGGTGAAATTGCGTACTACGGCGGTGGCGGCGGCGGCGGTTGCGGCTGGCAGCCTACGCAGACTCCTGGAGAAGGTGGCGCTGGCGGCGGCGGAGACGGCGCGAAATATCGAGTGGCCTACGGCGCGGGGGCTGGCGTGGACGGTCTCGGCGGCGGCGGCGGCGGCGGCACGTACATGGGCGTCAACAACACAGAGGTGGCCAACAAGCAAGGACAGGGCGCGCGGGGCGGCTGCGGCGCGGTGATCATGCGCGTGCGCACGTCGTCTCGTGTCTGCCTGCTGCAGCCCTCGCGCGGACAGGATGGCTATCCGATGGGCGTCCGCTCGCCGTACATCAACGAGGGCATGTCGCTCTTCAGCTATTCCTATCAGAACGCGGACTCGAACTGCGTGATGCTCGTGCAGATCGCCACGAACATGACGCCGTCGGAACTCACCTCGGACGTGCCTCGTCTGACCGAAAGCCTAGCGACGGAGGGATCCAAGCAAATATGGACTACGATCGACCGTCATGTGTTCACGAACGCTTCCGAACTCGCGAGCGGCACGAGGACGACGTTCATCAGCCTGCGGGAGCACTGGGTCGACGACATGTTCGAGGGGCACATCTACACGAACGTGTGCGGTTTGATTCGTGTGATCGTGGATCCGGCCGTTGTCTCCACCATGGCGAACACCTTCGAGAAGACGCCCGCTACAGGAGCAATAGTAAAGGACATTGCGGCTCGCGAGGCGATGATCGACTACGGCAAGATAACGATCACGAAGGCGTACTGCTACAACGAGCCGGCGCTCAACATCAGGTCCTGGTTCGGGTTCAACGTCCACACTGAGGGCTGGAACGGCTCGGGCGGGGCGGGTCCGTACGCATTCCTCGCGGACTGGCCGGACGGCCTCTCGATCGCGCTCAACTTCTCGGCGAAGCCTACCGACAACACCGGCACGGACGCGCACGGCATCGGCCTTGCCGATTCCGATCCAACCGAAGTGACCAAGTACGCCCAGCAGAACCCGTTCATCCAGTGCGCTGCGCTCACGAACGGCATCGGCACGGTAAGTTTCCGCGCGCGCCTGTTCGACACGACCAAAACCTCTGCGGTGGTGACGCTCTACGGCAGCGACGATCCGTCCGCCGACCAGCCGAATTCGGAGAGCCAGTACTGGAAACCCATCACGAACTTCGTCGTGCAATCACCCACCTACCATGCCTTCGAGTGGAAATACCAGGGGTCGACGAGCCCTTACAAGGCGATCCGCCTTGAGGCTGCGGGCGCGCGCTGGGGGCGGTATCCCGAGGGCCAGGCCAAGGGTTGGGAGTGGAACGACCTCAAAGACGCCTCCAAGTTCGGTACCGCCGTGGTGGAACAGCCGATCAACCGCGTGTTCATCGACGAGGTGAGCGTGAGCGAGCTTATCGTGCCGCGTCTGAAGTTCCTCGACGTGCGTCCGTTCCGCGAGCACCTGGGCACTGAGGCGATATGCAGGATCATGGACATCAACAGCCCGAACCAGCAGCCGCTCATCGCCGAGTCGTGGGGCATACAGTGTCGCGTGGAGCCGCAGCAGATGGCGGACGAGCTGGACACGGGCTCGATCCGCGTGTGGATGGAGGTCTACCGCGGCGAGATTCCGTGGGGGTACGAGCAGTGGAAGGACCTGCCGAAGTACAAGAAGGTAGGCGGGCAGGATGTCCAGCAGCGCTTCACGAGCGAGCTCCAGCGCGTCTCGGATTCCGAGCTCGTGTACCGCAGCTACTCCACGTTCCCCGAGTCGATCATGCCGCCAGAGGACACTGCGAACACGGTGTACCAGTACATCGTGCGCGCAAAGTACCGCGACAAGTCGGGCAGGGAGACGGATCTCGAAGCCATGCTTGAGCCGGAGGACTGGACGGTTCCCGAATGGTACCGAGGATCGGAAGTGGGCGCCGGCAACGATTTGGGGCTTTCCAGCCAGTTCTCCGCCTACACGATCCTCGACGCGATCTCCCCGCGTCGCGCATGGATCAACGAGGTGAACAACTGCGACGCGGACAACACCAAGGGACTCTACCAGTTCATTGAGTTCGCCGTGCCTGAGAGAGCGGATCTCAAGGGCTGGTACGTGCAGTATACCGCCTACAATCTCAAGACCGGCAACCTGCTCGCCTTCGGCATTGACGACGGCGTGCGCAACCTTACCTCGAAGATCGGAACCAGGCATGGCGTTGACAGCACGAACCACTACACGTTCGTGAGCGTGTGCGCACCCACCGCGAGGGGCAACGTGGCGAGCGACGGCTACTGGAAGAGCGTAACGCAGCCATCGTTGACCAACGGCAGATTCAGTTACTACCAGCCTTACGGCATTCAGCTGATCCGTCCTAGCGGCATCATCGAGCACGAAATCGTGGTGCAGGGAACGAATACGTCCATGGGGACGTTCTACGAGTACGAGGAATCCGGTACGAACCTGCTCGCCAGACTGCTTAAGGCGGACTCGAAGGGCCAGTGGATCTACGCCGGCGAGGACAAGCACGATGAAAAAACCACGCTCGGCGTGTTCCGCAGCCATGGCGAGGACACCGGCTGCTGGACGAACTACATGTGGGACACTTCCACGGAGATCAACAAGCTGAAGGACGGCACGTTGCAGGAGATACCGTTTGGCTACTTCCTTGAGCCATTTGGCACGAACGTGTGGATCTACTCCACGATCCTCTCGCCGCAGTACATGAAGCAGTTCTTCGGCGACCGCGACATGGGCGCGAACGCGGTGATCGTGGTGCCGAAGGACACGCATACGAACATCGTGCTCCAGATCACCAACTGGTATCAGATAGGCACCTGCACGATCAACGGCAATCCGGTGGACGATGCGCACGGCAAGACGGGCAAATACACGCTCGACCTTGGAAGCGTGTCGAACACGCTCACGGTAATCGTCGGCACGGAGCGGGACGACAGGCTCAAGGACGAATGGGGGCTTACGGACCAGAACTCCTACAGCCCTGCCGTGATGGACTGGCTGTTCAACGAGTATTCGAAATACGGTCCTGAAGACCTGAGCAAGGCCCTGTATAAAGACCTTTCCAAGACGAAGAGCGAAGAGCTCACGCTAACCGAAATGTACTGGCTCAACATCCCGCCCGTGCATAAGGATAATTTGGGCGGCAGCAACATCTGGTTTGTGGCCGGCATGGGGTCGCTGATTGCGAACGAAGAGCCCGACGTCGAGCCGCGCGTGACCGTCAGGCCCGACGGCACGATCAGGTCCAACGTCTACATGACGGTGACGATGATGATCACGAACAAGGCCACGGACGTTGCCTGGCCGCCAGACCGGCTGAACGGCCATGTCTACGACGGCAGGGGCAGTTCCGATTTGACGAGCGAGGAACAGTCGGCCTGGACGAGCGCGGTGTTCAGCATCGTGGGCGCACTGCAGAAATCGGACGTGTCCGACAGGTATCTCCCGTTGCAGCAGTACACCTTCAAGCCGGGTTCCTTCGGCGCGGCGGACGAGACCCATCCGTTCCAGACGCGCGTCGAGGTTGTGGATCCACATTCGCCGAACTCTATGGGCAACTACTATGGATGGGGAATGTTCCCGGACACTCCCGTGTGGTTCCGCTGGGTGATCAAGCCGCACCCCGAAGAATCCCGTATCTCGACGGTGCCGTTGACGCCCAACTGGTCGCCTTCGTCGGGTACGCCGTGACCCCTCAGGGCCGATTCGTTCGTGCGAATCTGTGACAGCCCCGTGACAATATCGGCGTGCCAAAATGGTTAAATATATTCCGTGAAAAACCTATCCGAATTCCTCTGGGGGGCTTTTAACGACGTATCGGCGCGCGTTCGGTCCGACGTACCGTCGTTTCGCCTCGTAAACGAGACGGGTGGGTTGCCGATGGCGACATGTGGGTTTGGCATTCCGTGCGGTTCTGGCGCGCTCGGTGATCGCGCCCTACCGTGCCGCGCGCTCATCCGGGGCGACCGCTGCGTCGGCACGGTGTGGGATGACGACTTTGCCACATATTGCTGTCTCGCGGGCGTACTCCCGCCTGACCTCTCCGCCCCGCGCGGTGCCCAGGCGGCCGCGATCTTCCCCGAAATGGAGTCGCTGCTCGCCGAGGCGGGGATGACGTTTGCGCACGTGGTGCGCACATGGCTCTACATCGACCGCGTGTGCGAATGGTACGGCGAGTTCAACGCGGCGCGTTCCGCGTTTTTCGAATCGCGGAACGTGTTCAACACGTTCCTCCCCGCGTCCACGGGCATCGGCAGCGCGAACCTGGACGGTGCGGCTATCACGGCGGGTGCAATCGCGGTGAAGCCGAAGGGCGCGTCCGTGCGCGCGGAGATAGTGGAATCGCCCCTTCAGGCGCCGGCGATGGCGTATCGTTCGAGCTTCAGCCGTGCGGCGGAGATATTGTGGCCGGATCGCCGTCTGCTCTTCGTGAGCGGCACGGCGTCCATCGAGCCCAACAGCCACGAAGTCGCGTTCGTGGGCGACATCGAGAAGCAGGTGGACTGCACGATGAAGGCCGTGTATGCGATTCTGGAGAGCCGGGGCTACGGCTGGGGGGATGTTTCGCGTGCGATCGTATACCTGAAGGAGCCGTCGTTCCGGGCGGCCTGGCAGGCGTGGCTTGCCGCGCGCGGGTTGCCGGGCGACTTCGCCGCCGAGATGGTGTGCGACGTCTGCCGCGACGAATGGCTCTTCGAAATCGAGCTAGACGCCGTAAAATTTTCTAAAATACCCCCTTGCGCGCCGGGAAACGGTTTGATATAATAGACGGCTGTTTTCCGAGCGCGGGAGGGCCGGGTGGCCGTTGCCGTGCGGAAGCGAACGACGTTGCGGCTCCATCCAGGCCGTGCGCCAAAGCGGATTAACCGGGTCGTCCCATCTTGGATAAAAGAAAGGTTCAAAAGAAAAAATGGACATGCCTACCTCGGCCGCCACCGGCCTCACGCTCAAGGATCTCTTCGATGCCGGCCTGCACTTTGGCCACCAGACGAAGCGCTGGAATCCGAAGATGAAACCCTATATCTTCGACAAGCGCAACGGCATCCACATCATCGACCTCACGCAGACGGTCACGATGCTCGACGAGGCGGCGGAGTTCGTCCGCAAGACCATCCTCGACGGCAAGAAGATCCTGTTCGTCGCCACGAAGAAGCAGGCGCAGGAGATCGTGAAGCAGGCGGCTGAGGAGAGCGGCCAGTACTACATGACCGAGCGTTGGCTCGGCGGCACGCTCACGAACAGCCAGACGATCCGCGGCAGCGTGAAGCGCATGTGCCAGCTGCAGGCGGTCGCGAAGGCGAACGGCGGCCAGCTCTCCGTCCACAAGCAGGAGGCCTCGATGCTCCGCCGCGAGCTCGCGAAGCTCGAGAAGAACCTCACGGGCATCAAGGACATGGTGGACCGTCCCGGCGCCGTGTTCATCGTCGACGTCTGCCGCGAGCTGAACGCCGTCAAGGAGGCCGCTCGCCTCGGCATTCCGATTGTCGCAATCACGGATACGAACTCCGATCCCGACCCGATCGACTACGTGATTCCGGGCAACGACGATTCCGTGCGCGGCGTCGAGCTCATCGTCGAGGGCATCGCGAAGGTCATCAAGGGCGCCAACGACGAGTATTCCCGCGTGGCCGCCGAGCGCAAGGCCAAGCGCGACGCCGAGGCGAAGGAGCGCGAGGAGCAGCAGAAGGCCGAGCGCGCCGCGCGCAAGGCGGCGAGCGCCGCTTCCCGCAAGGCCGAGGCCGAGGAGAAGGGCGAAGGCGCCCTCAAGAGCGTCCGCGCGAAGGGCGCGAAGAGCGGTCTCTCCACCGAGGCCCGCAAGGCCGTTCGCGCAGCCAAGGAGGCCGCCGAGGCCAAGGCTAAGGAGGCCCTTGCCGCCAAGCGCCAGGAGCAGGTCGCCGCCGCCGAGGCCGCCGTTGCCGCCGCCGAGGCACCGAAGGCCGAGTGAGTGTAAAGTGTAAAATGTAAAGTGTAAAGTTGAAAGTTGTAAGTTGAGAGGTTTGAAATGACAGTCACGATTGCACAGATCAAGGAACTCCGCGAGGCGACCGCCGCCGGCATGGGTGCCTGCAAGGAGGCACTCATCGCCACGAACGGCGACATGCAGGAGGCGATCAAGTATCTCCGCGAGAAGGGCCTCGCCGTTGCCGCGAAGCGCGTGGACAAGGAGTCGAAGGAGGGCATCATCGCCCTCGCGTCTGCTGCGGACGGCAAGACGCTCGCCCTCGCCGAGGTGAACTGCGAGACGGACTTCGTCGCGAAGACGGACGCCTTCAAGAAGTTCGTGGACGACGCGGCGAAGGTCGCGCTCGAGGGCAAGGACATCGAGCAGACGCTGAACGACGACTACAAGATGCTCCTCAC